>JAEUJS010000313.1 GCA_016792935.1 Archangium sp.
TCGACCTGACGCTGCGCGAAGCCCGTGATGGCGCCGTTCGCGTCGAAGGTGGGCACGGTGCTGAACGCGCGTTGACTGCCGACGAGCGACACACCGGCGCCGAGCGAAAAATCGACCTGCGGGAAGATCGCCGACCGCGAGGTCTTCAAGGCTGCGTCGGCGCGCGCGACCGAGAGCTGTGCGCGGACCGCGTCGAGCTGCTGCCGCGAGGCCTGACGAACTTCATCCAGCGTGAGCGGCGTCGAGTGCAACGTCACCGCGATGAGAAGCGAAGAGATCAACGGGGGCCTCCTCCCAGGCCCTCGGGCGGCATCATCCCGGGGAGTCCCACGAGAAATGCCGCTGCGAAGAGCGTGTAGAGCAACAGTCCAAACAACGCGCCGCGCGCCGGAGTCCACTTCGAGGCGGCGGCGAGCCCGAGCCCCATGACGAGCGCAGACCAGAGATTGACGAAGTCGATCGCCTTGTAGACGCGCCCGATTCCCGGAGGCGTCTGCGAGAAGAACGCGGAGAGCGACGAGGGCACGAGCGTCTCAGCCACGCGCGGCGTGATGAGGTCGAGCCGCAGCGCCGAGATGATCTCGATCGAATGAAACACGGCCACCGGGAGCATGGTCAGCGCCGCGACAGTGAAGAGATCAGCGAACAGCGCTTTGCGGCCGATGAGCCACATCGAGATCTTGAGCGCGACGGCGAGCGCGAGCACCAGGAGCGGCATCAGCAACAAGCCCCTGGCGATGCCTCCGACCAACGCGACCCGCTGCGCCTGCTCCACGGCCTCCGAGACCTCACGCTCGCTGGCCTTCATGAGCTCGCCGCTCATCGCCATCTTCGGGATCACGGTGCGGGCGGTGTCGAGGCGCAGCGCGATGACGGCGCCAGCGGCCGCGGTGGTCACACACAGCAAGAGGAGTGGGATCAACCAACGACGCGACTCGACCGCAGCGGGAACGGCTCCGACCGGATCGACCAGCGTACGCAGGGGAATTGTCAGGGAATTCATGGGCCCAGGGCGCGCACAGAACGCACAGCGAGCGAGGTGATTTCACCGACCCGAAGGTTTCGCAACCAATTGAAATGGGGTGGCAATTCGTCCCGAAACAGACCTGTAGCTGAAAATTTGGAGCCGTGATCTCGCGGGACTACAAACTCGTCCATGGTCGAGAGCAGTGACTTCGCGCAGACGATGTTGGAAGCAGAGGACATTGCGAAGAGCGTCGGTCAGAGGCTCACGACCGCCCATGTGCTGCTCGCGATGTTCACCGTCGAGAACCGCGCCGCGATGCTGCTCTCGGAAAAGAACGTCAATGAAGACGTGCTGCTCGAGCTGCTGACGTCGGCTCCGAGCGAGCCCGATGGGCTGGTGAAGGAGCTGCGCGAGCGCGGCAAGGAGATCGCGACCAACTGCGGCTCGGTCGAGGCCGATTGTCTGCACGCGCTGATCGCCATGACGCGCGTTCGCTGCGCGGCGCAGGATCTGTTGTTCAAGACGGGCATGGATCTGACGGCGCTCCGCAACACGGCGCTCTCGTATTTCACCTCGGGTCGCATGCCGCGCCGGCTGATGCTGCAGCGCGAACTGCCGCCGAACGTTCCGCGCGCGTCGTCGGGGCGTCCGGTCGGAGCGCCTCCCCTTCCCTTCGGTCCTCCGGGCCGCACCGGCACCGCGACGTTGCCTGCACCCGCGGCTTCTGCGCCTCGTCCTGCGACGCTCAAGCCTTCGCTCTCGATCCGCGATCTCGTCGATGACGTGACCGATGAAGATGTGGCCGCGCTCAACGCGTTGCCGCCGCCTCCGATGCACGCGCCGCCGCCGGTGCCGGTCGCGTTGGCGCCTCAGGTGCAGCCGAGCGTGGTGTCCGGTCGCTGGCAGCTCGATGCGCGTTCGTTCCCGCTGCTGACTTCACTCGGAAAGAACCTCACCGCGCTCGCGCGCGAAGGAAAGTTGGATCCCGTCGTCGGTCGCGCTCGGGAGATCGACGAGATCATCGACATCCTCGGCAAGCGCCGCACGAACAACCCGGTCCTCCTCGGGGAGCCTGGCGTCGGCAAGACCGCGGTGGTCGAAGGTGTCGCGCAGCAGCTGGCGATGATCCGCGGCCCGCTCGGAGATCGCGTCATCATCGAGCTCGACATGGGCACGCTGGTCGCCGGCACGCAGCTGCGCGGCTCGTTCAGCGAGCGGCTCAACGCGCTCAAAGACGAAGTGCGCATGGCCCAGCGCGTGGTGGTCTTCATCGACGAGATCCACACGCTGATGGGCGCGGGCTCGACGGGCGATGGACCGCAAGACGCAGCGAACGAATTGAAGGCGGCGATGTCGCGCGGAGAGTTCCCCTGCATCGGCGCCACCACGCACGACGAGTACCGCAAGCACCTCTCGAACGATCCCGCGCTGGAACGGCGCTTCACTCCGGTCGTCGTGAACGAGCCATCGGTGCCCGACACCGTCTACATCTTGAACGGCGTGATGGGCCGCTACGAGCAGCACCACCGGCTCAAGTACGCCCCGGAAGCGCTGCAGGCCGCGGCGTCGATGGCTGCGAAGTACATCACCGACCGCTTCCTGCCGGACAAGGCGATCTCGGTGCTCGATCTCGCCGGCTCACGCTGCAACCGCGAGGGACGCACGGTCGTCGAGCCGCAGGATGTCGCGCGCGTCGTCGCGAAGTTGGCGCAGCTGCCGGAAGAGCGGCTGTTGATGAACGACTCCGAGCGCCTGCTCTCGATGGAGAGCGATCTGCGCAAGCGCGTCATCGGCCACGAAGACGTGATCGATCGCGTCGCGAAGGTGATTCGCCGCAACTACGCCGGGTTCTCGTCGCGTCGTCCGATGGGCAGCTTCCTGTTCCTCGGGCCCACGGGTGTCGGCAAGACCGAGATGGCGCGTGGACTCGCCGAGGTCGTGTTCGGATCGCGCGACGCGATGATCCGCGTGGACATGTCGGAGATGAGCGAGGCGCACGGCGTGTCGCGGTTGATCGGCGCTCCCGCGGGCTACGTCGGCTTTGGAGAAGGTGGCCAGCTCACCGAGCCCGTGCGTCGCAAGCCGTCGTCCGTCGTGGTGCTCGATGAGATCGACAAGGCGAACCGCGAGGTGCTGCTGCTGCTGTTGCAGGTGCTCGAGGAAGGCCGGCTCACCGATGGCAAGGGTCGCCACATCGACTTCTCGAACACCATCGTGATCCTCACGACGAACCTGGGCGCGGAGGCGTTCTCGTCGAAGGGCCGCTCGATGGGCTTCGGCTCGTCGTCGGAAGCGTCTGGCTCCGGAGAGCAGGCCGCTTCGGATTCGGCGCGCAAGGCGTTGCCGCCCGAGCTGTGGAATCGCATCGACGAGCGGTGCGCGTTCAAGCCGCTCAAGGAGATCGAGGTCGCGAAGATCGCCGGCCTGCTGCTCGAAGAATCGAGCAAGCGGCTCAAGACCGAGAAGGGCATCGCGTATCAGGCGACCGACGAGGTCATCAGTCATCTGCTCAAGAGCGGTGGCTTCGACCCGTCACTCGGAGCGCGCCCGATGCGTCAGACCGTGCAGCGGCTCGTCGAAGGTCCGCTCGCCGAGAAGATCCTCGCCGGTGACTTCGCCGAGGGAGATCTGGTGCGCATCGAGCTCGCAGCCGGGCAGCTGAAGTTCCTGGTGGCCTGAGTTGGCCACGCGGAAGAAGAGAGCCGTCGCGAGGGGTCGGACGACCGCCCGCGTCGTCATCGTCGGCTACGGAAGAATCGCAGGCGCGCTCGCCACCGGCCTGAAGCGATCGGGCTTCAGGATCAGCGTGCTGCCTCGCTCGGCCGAATCCGTTCGCAGAGCCGCAGCAGCGCGCATGACGCTCGCCGATCACGAAGATCTCCGAGCGGCGCAGCTCTGCATTCTCGCGGTACCCGACGCGGCAGTCGCGCCAGCACTCGAGCTGGTCGAAGCCGATCTCGGACCCTCGACGGCGGTGATCCACTGCAGCGGCGCCCTGCCCTTGAGCGTCTTCGCAGCGGCGAAGAGCAAGAAGCGCGCGTTCGGCTCGTTTCATCCGCTCGCGGCCATCTCGGACCCTCACGACTCGCTGGCGGGCCACACGGTCGCGCTGGCCTCGACGACGAAGGAACTGAACGCCCTGCTTCACGCGATGGCGAAGGCGCTCGGCATGAGCACCATCGACGTGCCTGAGACGGGCCGCGCGCCGTACCACGCAGGCGCCGTGCTCTCCGCGGGGTTGCTCGTCTCATTGCTCGACGGTGCGGTGAGCGCGCTCGAAGAAGCAGGCCTCGATCGCGAAGAAGCGCTCAAGGCGCTCGTGCCGCTGTCGAAGTCAGCGCTGCGCGGAGTCGAAGCGCGCGGCCTCGAGCGTGGCCTCACTGGTCCCGTGGTCCGAGGCGACGTCGCCGTGGTGCAGGCGCACCTCGAGTCACTTCCTGCCGAGCTCGGCTCGCTGTACCGGCTGTTGTCGCGACGTGCGCTGCGTCTGACTCCAGCGCTGCCGCCTGAAACGCGGCTTGCGCTCGAGCGTCTCCTGGCGTGACGTGATGGGGCCAAAGAACCACCGCGCGGGCGATCGCGCACAGCGCCACGTCAAAATCGAAGGCCAAACGAATCACCGCGTGAGCGCGAACACGGAGAACTCGAGGACGAGAAGGACACGCAACGTCCTCAAGCGGCGTTCCGGCGTGTTCCAGACGTTCGCGCGCCCGAGACGAGTTGCACAAGCACGCACACCGCGAGCAGCAGAATGTTGAACGTCACGATCGTTCGCGCACGAGACTCAGCGCCGAGCGGTCCGTTGAGACAGGACGCGCCAGCGCTCGCAGCCCAGAAGACACGCGGAGGCCACGGCAAGAGCACGCCCGCAGCGAACAGTCCACGGACTGGGCCCATCGCGAACGTGATTCTCAGCGCGGGCCAGAGTGCGACGGCCCCGATGAGCGAGAGACATGCGCCTGGATGACCTGGTCTTAACAGCCAGCTCACCGTGCCCTCGAAAAGCAGCCAACTGAACTCGAGCGCGAGGCACACGCCGACGAAGTTGCGCGTTCTCATGTGTGCACCGCGGGCGTGCGAAGACGCGTCACCGTCGCGATGACGAGCGCGACCAGCAGCGCGCCGCCGTTGGCGAACACGATCAGCAGCGCTCGCTCGATCGCGCTGAGATGCCCGGTCAGGCAACGTCCCGTGTGAGCCATGACCTCGAGCACCGGGTACGCGAGTAGGATTTGCGCCGCGAGAAGTCCTCGAACTGCTCCCCACTGGAACGAGACGCGAATCGCCGGCCAGAGGGCAACCGCGGCTGCGAGATCGACGCAAGCGATCGGATCGAGCGGGTCCGCGATCGCGCGCGCGCCTCCGATACACGCGAGCCAGACGAGCTCGAGCAGCAAGATCCAACCGACGGCGGCGCCCGACACGTTCACGCCAGCGCGGTGAGCAGTGCTTGTGCCAGCGCTCAACAGGCTGAGAAACCAGCGCTGACGGTCGAGCGTGCGCCCTTCTACGTCACTGTGTGACGTTTCTCGGCACCTCGCGTGCACTCGCGACGGCACCATGTCTGCCCTGCCACTGTTGATCGTCTTGCTCGCCGCACTGCCCGATGGCTGGCGCGAGCCAAGACCGCTCAAAGACAACTCCTGCGCCAAGGAGACCTCGTACGAAGTCCATGGCGATCTCGATGGCGACGGAATCGAAGACACCGCGCGGCTCCTCGCCCGCAAAGATCGCCAGATGCTCGCGCTCTTCGTCTGGCTCGGAACACAGCCGCCGATGCTCATCGAGTCGTTCGGCGTCTACGACGACGGCCTTCATCGCCTGAGCATCGGTCTGCAGCCTGGCGGCTTCACCTTCCCGACCTGGTGTGGTCGCGCTGAGTATTGCGAAGAGGGCCAGCCCGCATGGGTCAAACTCGAGCACCCGACTGTCGCGCTGATCACATGCGAGGCGAGCATGAGCTACCTGCAGTGGCGCCCGAAGACGAAGAAGTTCCGCTGGGTCCTGATGTCGGATTGAACCGGAACTCGCGCAGCGCCATGGTGTCGCAAGGCCATGCGAACGACCCTGCTGCTGTGCCTGCTGCTCTCTTCCGCCGCGAGCGCCTCGAGCATCGACAAGGAGCTCGTCGCCCGCATCATCCGCAAGCAGAACCCCGCCTTCCACGCCTGCTACGAGACCGCGCTGAAGAGCGAAATCCCCGGCGTGTCGGGAAAAGCCAGCCTCAAGATCGCGATCAACTCCGAGGGCAAGGTCACGCAGGTCGACGTCGACTTCCCGCAGCCCGCTGAGAAGTTCACGACGTGCCTTCGCGATGCAGCCATGGAGCTGCGCTTCCCGAAGTTCGGCCCCGGAGAGCCGATCAAGATCATGTGGCCGATCGTCTTCGCTGCGCCCTGACGTCACTCCAGCTGTTCGATCAGAAACGCGCGCACTTCGCTCAGCGCCGTGGCGCTCGTCTGCAGATCGACGTGTCCGACGCCAGGCAACGCGATGAAGCGGCCACCCAGCCAGTGCGCGACGTCACGCCCCATCTGAATGGGAAAGCCGTCGTCATTCTCTCCGTGCAGCACGAGCGCCCTCACCTTCGGAGCCGGCGCGTCGATCGGCGGTCGATACCGCACTGGCGTCTTCAATCGAATGAGCCGCGACGGATCTCCGGTCTCGAACAACGTCGGAGCAGAGAGCAGAAACACCGCGCTCTGCGCAGCCGCGATCGCCGAGAGCGCCCCCATCGAAAAGCCACCCGTCACGATGCGCTTCGCGTGGTGTTCTCGAATCAACCAGTCGCGCGCAGCCACCGCCGCCTCAGGCACGTTCTCGGGCGAGGGGTGCCCAGCCGATCCGTCGTAGCCAGGCGGAGCGACGATCAGCACACCGATCTCCTCGGGCACGCCGAGCAACCGCACGGTCTCGACCGACTCCTTGAAGTACGTCGACGTGTTGCCGCCCCAATAGATCAGCCACGAATGCCCGCTCGTCGGCGGACGAATGAGCGCACGCAGCTCGCCGATCTGCACCGGAGTCGCCCCGATGCGAGAGCCGTCTGCGGCGTTCTCTGCGACCGAGCGCACCGCCAGATCGTACGGAGACACCTCGACCGTCGATCGGTAGCGCCACACGACCCAACCGCTCAACGCTCCGAGGGCGCACACCACCATCACCACTCTCCTCATTCGTCGAACTCGAACGCGCCGATGTCGAACGCGCTCCCCTTCGGCCGCATGGCGCCATCCACATCGGTCGAAGGAGCATTCACCGCGCCCAACATGGCGCGCCCCGCGTTGCGCGCGGTGGAGCTCATCGAGAGATGGAAGTTGGTGGTGCTCACGAAGATCGCCAACGGCGTCGTCTCGACCGACATCGCATCTTGCGAGGTCTGCGTGCGCCACGCCGCGAGGCTGATCGTCGTCGCTTCTCCATCGCGCGACATCAAGTTGTCGAGCGCGTTGTTGTTGCTGCTGAACGCGGGATTGGCGACGCACAGACTCCCCGCGCCATTTCCGGTGAGCACGTTGTTGAAGATCACGTGACCGCCGGAATCTTCGGTGAGCTTCACGCCCCAGCCTCCGGCGTTGCCGGTGAACGTGTTGTTCACGATGCGCAGGTTGGCCGGGCCGGCGGCACCATCGATCTGGTAGACGCGCATCGCGTTGCGCGTGTTGCCGGTGACGACGTTGTTGCGGAACGTCGAGTCCTGCACGCCGTCGCAGTTGAGCCCGTTCTGCGTGTTGCCGGAGATGACGTTGTTCTCGACGAGCAAGCCGCTGATCAACCCATCGCCGCCGACCGAGAGATCGCCGTTGAAATGAATGCCGTTCGACTCGCTGGGCGTCGCGCCCGAGATGCGATTGCCGCGAATGATCGTGTTGTCGCTGCCTCCGTTCGCCAGATACAGCCCGTGTCCGCGCGCAGTGCCGTCACGCCCGGAGCCGGTGATGGTGTTGTTCTCGACGAGGCCGTTGGAGAACTGCGAGAGATAGAAGCCCTCGTGCGCGGCGTTGTTGCAGACGACGTTGCGCACCGCATTTCCCGTCATCGGAGCGGTCGCCGTCGCTCCACGCGCCGCGACGCAGCGGCCCGCCATCGCCATCGCGTCGATCACGAAACCGTCGATCACGATGTGGTTGACGTTCTGCAAACGCACGCCGTCGTCATTCGTCGCGCTGCCCGTCGTGATGCGCACGTTCGACTCGACCGCGCGGTAGGTGATCGGAGCGCTCATCGTTCCGCTCCGCGAGATGTCGACGCCGCGATAGGTGCCTGCGAAGACCGCGACCGTATCTCCAGCGACCGTCACGTCAGATGCGGCCTGGATCGTCGCGTACTCCGACGGCACGCAGCGCACCGAGGTCGGCCCGCAGTCGACCATCCCTCCGCCGCCGGTCGCACCACCACCGCCGGCCAGTGCGCCACCGCCGCCCGTTGCGACGCCACCGCCCGTCGCGCCACCGCCGCCCGTCGCTCCACCGCCGCCCGTTGCACCGCCACCTGCACCGCCGCCACCCGCAGAGCCACCACCTGTGGCACCCGCATCGCTTCCGCTTGGAGGCGCACTGCACGAGACGCAGATCAACGCCGCCATCACGAGGCTGAGTTCACGCATGCACAGCAGCTTCACCGATCGCGCGCCTGGTCGTGACGAATTCCCTACGGCGTCCAGACGGTCGGCTCGACGCGCACCGGCCCATCACCATCGACACACAGCGCGAGCTTCACGTTCGCCATCGGAGTCCACCACGCGAACCTCCACGACTCCGCCTCGCCAGAAATGACACGCGCGTCGCCGGCACCGATCTCGAGCTCGAATGAAGGAAGCGCGTCGTGGATGCCGATGCCCGTCGCCTTCACCCACGACTCCTTCAGCACCCAGCGCGTGAAGAACCGCTCGAGCCGCGCCTCGCCTTCCAGCGCGAACAGATCTTCGAGTTCACGTGGGCCGAACACGCGCTTCGCGACGTCATCCGTCAAGTGACGAGCGGCGATGGGCTCGACGTCGACGCCGACTTCACGATCCGAGATCGCCACGGCGATCAATTCGCGGCAATGGCTCACGTTGAAGTGCACAGCGCCACTGACGAGCCGCGGTTTTCCGTGTGGACCGAACGCGAACTGAGGCTCAACGCCTCGTTCGAGCAGCGCCGCGCGCAACAGTCCATGCGTCGCGATGAACGCCGCCCGATCAGCTTCGAACTTGAAGCGCGCTGCCCTCGTTTGCTCTTCGCCGCTCAACTTCTCCAGCCACTCTGCGAGCGGCGCACGCGACGGCTCGAGGACGGTCACGCTGAGCACGCGGCGGCTCTACCACTCGTCAGTCCAACGAGAGTGGAACCTTTCAACGCCGTAGTTCTCCAGCCTCACCATCACGATGCGTAGTAGTGCCGAAAGCGTGAGTCAGGAGTCGAAGTCAGATGTCGCAGTGTCGATGCGGAACGCCCTGAAGCTCGGGGGCTC
>JAEUJS010000348.1 GCA_016792935.1 Archangium sp.
AAAACACGCGCTGCGCTTCGGTCTCGAGCGTCTTCAAGTTCAGCTCGGCGGGCGAAGCGATGAGCCCTTCGTCGAGCGGGTGGAAGACGAGCGCGCCCATCGCCCGCGCGCCGAGATGCGTGAGCCACCGCAGCACCGAGATGCGCTCGGGGTCGAGCCCCACCATGCGCAGGCGGCGGTGCATCAGGAGCAGGCCCCAGCCATCGGGCAGCGAGTCGTGAAAGAGCCCGGGCAGCGAATGGAATTCCGGAATGCCGACCGACGAGACGCCGGGCGCGAGCGGCAATTTGAAGGGTGAGAGCTCGAGCCCGGTGTCGAGAAACGCCGGCGCGTACTGAAAGTGGATGCCTCGATCGGAATCGAGGAGCCGCCCGACGACGTGATCGCGCCCTTCGAGGTCGAGGTGCACTTCGACCGAGGTGCTCATCGACGGCCTCTCCTGCCGCGCTGGCGCTTCGTCTCGCGCGCCTCGAGTTCGCCGAGCGATCGCACGGCCGGCAGCGCGAACAAGGCGTCGAAGTTCCCCAGCGCGTCGAGCGCGATGGCAAGGCGCACGAGTCGTTCGAGTGAGATCTTCCCCGTGCGTTCGAAGACGCGGAGCGTGGGCAGGGCAACCTCAGCGCGGCGACCAAGCTCTGCCTGGGTCCACTCGCGCTCGAGACGCAGCGCGCGCACGCGCAAAGCGAGCGCTCTGATGACCTCGGAAGGGGATTCTGTAAGTGACAAAATCATGTCTCTTATTCCTGATTTCAGGGTCTAAGAAATATCATGATGTCTGTCACGATTCGACGACCGAAGTCAGTGCGTGAAGAGAATCAGCCCGCGCTTGTTCGTTCCATCGAGGGTGTCCATCGCTTCGAACAGGCGATCGGTCTTCACGAGCCAGGGCTGGTAGCTCGCGTTGACGTCCATCACGAAGACGAGATCTTCTTCTTCGAGGTAGCCGCCGATCGGAGAGTGGTGGCCGCCTCCGGTGCCGAAAAGCGGGAAGCGATCGAAGTTGATGATGTAGCGGCGATCGAGATCGTTGGCGTACGTGCGCAGCTCTTTGCGGAAGGCGTCCACATCGATGGGGTGCATCACCGAGATGCTCCACCCGTGATGCGAGGCGATGGCGGCGTCGGCGAGTTGATCGAGCGTCAGCCCGCCGAAACACATGCCGCGCACGCAGCCTGTGCCGAACTTCGCGATCTCTTCCTGGGTGCTCATCTCTCCGGCTGATCGGTAGACGTTGGCGACGCTGGCGGGCCCACATGCCGACGGGTTCGTCTGCGAGAGCAACATCTGGAACGTCGCCGCCACCGGAAGCGCGTTGGCTTTCTTCAGCAGCGTCGCGTCTTGATACGGGCCGAGCGTCTTGATCGAGACGAAGCCGGGCGGAGGCGTGCGCCGGCCGCGCAACATGAAGACCGCCGAGCCCATCGCTCCGAGCGCGATGAGGGCGACCAGGACCAGCGCGATTCGTCTGATCATCGCGTCCCCGCATCGCGCATCAGCCGCTCGTAGTCAGCAAGCGCCTCGCGGGAGTCGGGCTCGTTGACGATGTAGAGCGCCGCGCCAATCAAGCCGACGACGACCAACGCGATCACCACCTGCTTCACACGACGCGACATGCGAGCGAAGGCTAGCGCGTGAGGTGCGTCGCCTGGCTACAAGCCGGCTCGTAGCCACACTCCGATCCGTCATCACCTCGACCATCAAGGAATCGGCGGCGCTACCGCGAGCGCCTGATAACACGTCGCGCGCTCGGGGCCGGCTCCCTCACCCTGACCCTCTCCCCGAGGGAGAGGGGATTTTTCCGTCGCGTCTTCGCGCTTCGTTTGCGAGGCGGAGATCGCCCCCAGAAATCGAACGCCATGCTGATCAACTCCGGCATCACGCACCCATCGCGCGGATCAGACGCTCGGCATCGGTCGCAGTCAGCTTCCCCTGCTCCACCAGCTCGAGCACCTTGCGCAGCTCCGCTTCGGGAACACGCGGAGTCACCGGCTGCGGTTGCGCGACGAACGGCGGCCGCGCGACCGGCAACGCATCTTCGACTGCCCCAGCCGACTCGTCGGCTGATCTGATCGCATCGGCCAGCGTCACCGCCACATCGCGCCACACGCGACGCCAGTCGGGCCAATCACCGTGCCGCGGATCGTGCGCGTCGTCGCCGGTCTTCACCTTCACGCTCCCGAGCTCCGCGCTCAGCACCATGTGCGCCTCGGCGTCGGGAGAAGAGGGATGCGTGAGACGCGCGCTCCCGAGCGTGGTGTGCGCCTCGAGCTTCACCTTCACCTGCGGCGCGAGCAGCACCTTCACCGAGCCCATGGACGTGCGGATGCGGTGCTCTCCCGCGTCGAGCGAATCGATGAGCAACTTCACCGAGCCCGCGGACGTCACGACGTCGAACGTGCCGGCGAGCCCACGACCCGTCACGGTCCCCGAGTCGCACACCACCTTCATGCGCCCGCGCACATTCTCGAGATCGATCTGCCCCGCGTTGGTGGCCAGCTCGAGATCGCAGCCCGCGAGCCGCTCGACCCACACCTGGCCGAAGTCGTGCTGAATGCGCGCGCGCACGTGCTCCGGCACGTAGATGGTCATGCGCTTCGCCATCGAGGCGCCCCAGTTCCAGAAGCCGCGACCACCAGCCGCCGCCGAGAGGAAGATCGTCTCTCCGTCTTTGCGCACTTCGACTGCCCCAGCCGACCCGTCGGCTGATCTGATCGGAGCGATGTCGTCGCGTCGCCCTTCGACCTCGACACGCGCGACGCCGCCTGGTTCGACCGGCAGCACGCGCAGTCGTTCCGAGATGACGTTCACGTCCAACGTGGGGCGCTCACCAAACTCCAGGGGCAGGGTCTGCATCTTCGACATGGGATCTCCGCTTCTTTCTCGGCGCGTCACTTCTTTTTCTTGAGACGTCGCTCGGCTTCGTTCACGTCGATGGCGCCGCTCGCCAATTCCTCGAGCACGTCGAGCGACCTCTCCGCGGGCTGAGTCGGCTCCAGTTGCGAGAGCGCTCCTCCCAGCGAGGCGACGAGGTCGTCGAGCCGCGACACGACGGTCGGGTACGAGATCCCCAACACCTGCTCGACGTCTTTGATCTTCCCGCGGCACACGAGGAAGACCTTCACGAACGCCAACTGCTCCGGCGACAGCGCGCCCACCCAGCCGAGACCGAACTGGCCCTCGATGGCGCACGCACAGCTCTCGCACCGCACCTTCTCCACGTGGAGTCGGCCTGCACACAACGGACAACGGGTGGGCAACGTGCGAGTGCTCATGTTCCTCCAGCAGCTCCGCTGCTGATCTGGCGACTGAGATAATCTACGCACGAACTTGAATAAATCAAGTCTGAACTTGATTTAGTCAATATACTCGTTTCGTCCACTGACTTTCTGCGGGCTTGGCTAGAAGGCCCTGGTGCGGCTTGTGGCAGTCCTCCTCGCGACGGTGGCGGCACCGGCGATCGCGCAGCCGGTCGCTCTCGGGTCAGCGAGGGAACACTGGCTGCTCAACCCTGGCGCCGAGTACTCGCAAGTCGTCGGCTCGGGCGCGTTGCTGGGAGCGGGAAATTTTCGCGTCGGTTTCCACACGCACCTCACGCTGATGCGCGGCCTGCAATTGCGTGAACACGTCACCGCCGCGTTCGCGCCGATCGATCGGTTGCAGCTCCTCGCGCAGCTGCCGGTGGTCTTGCTGCAACGCGACCCGCAGGCCATGCCCGAACTCGGTGTGGGTCGTCCGTGGGCAGGCGCGCGCTTCGGCATCTTCTCGCCCGACTGGGACGACGCGTTCTGGCTCTCGGTGGAAGGTCAGGTCGGCATTCCCGGGCTCGAGCAGGCCGAGCTCGACACGCGCAGCGTGCTCCCGAGCGGGCTGGTGAAAGTGGCGGCCGCCCTGCCCTCCGGACATCAAGCGGCGCTCGGTGTCGAGCTGAGCTCTCGCTTCGGCGAACGACTCTTCGAGCTCGGCGCAGCGATCTCACTCGCCGCGCGGCCTTCACTCGACGCGCGCGGCATTCACTTCGGTGGAGAGCTCGCGATTCTGGGGACGCTCTCGCTGCTCGAGCGTGTGCGCGGCTTCATCGAGATCCTGGGCGGTGTGCGCTACCGACTTCGCCCGCTCGAGCTCGCGCTGCTCGCCGGGCCGAACTACGGCATCACGACCGGTGGCATCGGCTTTCGCGCGCTGTTCAGCGTGAGCTTCGCGAACGGCGGAGACGACGAGGTGCAGGACGATGCTCGTCCCAGGAAGAGAACGTCGGACTGCACGGACGGAACCGAGTACGTGATCGCCGAGTGCCCCGAGCTCGATTGGGATCACGACGGAGTGAAGAACGGCGACGACGAGTGCCCGCGCGAGCCCGGAGAGAAACAGAACGCCGGATGCCCGTGGCCCGATCGCGATGTCGATGGCGTCTACGATCCCTTCGACAACTGCCCCGACGTGCGCGGGCCGTCGAAGAACGCGGGCTGTCCCCTCGAAGATCCGCAGCGCGTGGTGATCAAGGAAGACCGCCTCGAGATCCTCGACGTCATCTATTTCGAGTTCAACAGCGCGGTGATCAAGGACCAGTCCTTCGAGCTGCTGCTGCAGGTCGGCAAGGTGATCAACGCGCACCCCGAGCTGCCGCACATTCGCATCGAGGGTCACACCGACAAGGTCGGCACCGCCGAATACAACCGTGAGCTCTCTTTGGCGCGCGCGAACGCGGTGAAGAGCTTCTTGATTCAGTTGAGCAAGGTCGATGGAGCGCGCTTGAGCACGCGCGGGTACGGGTTCGATCGACCGATCTCCGAAGTCGATTCGGAAAATCGGCGCGTGGAATTCCTGATCATCCGACCGAAGCCTGAAGGGCGTGAAGGAAGTGCTGGCACCTCAGACGATTCCGGTGTGGATCCGGCGCCGTGAGCGCTCCCGCTGAGAAACTGAAGAAGCTGAAGGCCGACATCGCGTACCACAACCACCGCTACTACACGCTCGATGCGCCGGAGATCTCCGACGCCTCGTACGACAAGTTGATGCGCGAGCTGCTCGCGATCGAGGCCGAGCATCCTGAGCTGGTGACGAAGGACTCTCCGTCGCAGCGCGTGGGCGGAGCGGTGCTCGACAAGTTCGAGAAGGTCACGCACCGCCAGCAGATGCTCTCGCTCGCCAACGCGCTCGAGCAGAACGAGTTCGTCGAGTTCGATGAGCGCGTCCGCAAGTCGCTCGGCAAGGACGAGATCACCTACACCTGCGAACCGAAGATGGATGGGCTCGCCATCGAGCTCGTGTACGAGAACGGTGAGTTCGTTCAGGGCAGCACGCGCGGCGACGGGACGATCGGCGAAGACGTCACCGAGAACCTGAAGACCATCAAGATTCTCCCGCTGAAATTGGAAGGCTCGACCAGGGGCGAGCCGGGGAACAAGAAGATCCCCCGGACGCTCGAAGTGCGCGGCGAGGTGTTCATTCGCAAGGCCGACTTCAAGCGCATGAACGAGAAGTTGGTGAAGGCCGGCGAAGAAGCGTTCGTGAACCCGCGCAACTCGGCAGCGGGCTCGTTGCGTCAGCTCGACAGCAAGCTCACCGCGTCGCGGCCGCTGTCCATCTATCTGTACGAGACCGGCGTGGTCGAAGGCGCGGAGTGGGAACGCCACCAGGACAAGCTCAAGTCACTCGAGGGCTGGGGCTTCCCGGTGAATCCCAAGCGGTGGATCGTGAAGGGCGTCGACGGGGTGATGAAGGCGTGGAACGAGCTGCTCGCCGCGCGGCACGATCTTCCGTACGAGATCGACGGGCTGGTGGTGAAGGTCGACTCTTCCGACGAGCGCGCGCGACTGGGTCAGGTCAGCAAGACGCCGCGATGGGCCGTGGCGTTCAAGTTCCCGCCTGAGGAGATGGAAGCGCAGGTGCGTGAGATCGTCGTGCAGGTCGGTCGCACGGGAGCGATCACCCCGGTCGCGGAGCTGGTGCCGGTGTTCGTCGGTGGCGTGACGGTGAGCCGCGCGACGCTGCACAACGAGCAGGAGCTGCGTCGCAAGGACGTGCGTGAAGGCGACTGGGTCTTCGTGCGTCGCGCGGGCGATGTGATCCCCGAGATCGTCAAGGTGATCACTGCGAAGCGCACCAGCAAGGTGAAGGAGTTCGTTTTCCCGACCAGGTGTCCGATCTGCGGCTCGCCGGTGAAGAAGGAAGAAGACGGCGTGATCCAGCGCTGCACCGGCAAGACGTGCCCAGCGAAGCTGCAGGGGCGGCTGCGTCACTTCGCGACGCGCACCGCGATGGACATCGACGGTCTCGGAGACAAGGTGTGCGAGGCGCTCCTCGAGGCGAAGCTCGTCACGACGGTGGCTGATCTCTACAAGCTCACCGTGAAGCAGCTGGCGACGCTCGATCGCATGGGTGAGAAGAGCGCGCAGAATTTGTTCGATGCGATTCAGCGCTCGAAGAACACGCAGCTCAAGCGCTTCATCTACGCGCTCGGCATTCCGGAAGTCGGAGAGACCACCGGCAAGACGCTCGCCGATGCGTTCCGCGACGCGAAGAAGCTGATGGCGGCGAAGGAAGAGGACCTGCTCAAGGTGAAGGACATCGGGCCCGAGATGGCGAAGGTGATCGCCGGGCACTTCGCGGAAGCCGAGAACCGCGCGGTCGTCGAGCAGCTGCTCGCGGCCGGTGTGAAGCCTGAGCCGCCGGAAGAGGTGAAGG
>JAEUJS010000464.1 GCA_016792935.1 Archangium sp.
GGCGTTCGGCTTCGAGTAGTTCGAGACCTCGTAGCGATGTAGTCCACCCGCGCGGAACACGTCGCGCACCAGGCGCTGCATCTCGACCACCACCTCGTCGGCAGGGAGCGACACCTCTCCCCGCGCGAGCTGCTTGGCGAGCGGCACGTCTTCGGCGAGCGACGGCTTGTCGAGCGTCAGCGCGTAGGCACTGAGGTGCTCCGAGCCCATGGCGATCGCTTCGCGCGCGTCGCGCTCGACCTCGCCGACCGTCTGCCCGTGCACGCCGTAGATGAAGTCCATCGAGACGTTGGTGAAGCCTGCGGCGCGCGCTCGCTCGAACGCGCGGTGCGCCGTTGGTCCATCGTGTCCGCGCCCCAACCGCTGGAGCGTCGGCAGATCGAAGCTCTGCACACCCATCGACAACCGATTCACACCGGCGGCTTGGTAGGCCGCGAAGCGTTCCGCATCCGACGCGCCGGGGTTCGCCTCGAGCGTGATCTCGCAGCGCTCCGCGATGCGGAAGCGTTGCGCGAGCGCCGACAACACGCGCTCCACCGACTTCGGATCCCACAGCGACGGAGTGCCGCCACCGATGAAGATCGACTGGACCTCGCGCGGTCCCGCGGTCGCGGCGCGACGTTCGAGCTCGAGCAGCAGCGCGTCGGTGTAGCGCCCGTCGGGGATCTCTTTCGCCGCCGTCGACGCGAAGTCGCAATACGGGCACTTCGAGAGGCAATACGGGAAGTGCACGTACACGCCGAAGCGCGAGGCCTCGAGGCCCGTGAGCGGATCGATTGGAGCAGAGGGCAAAGCCGTTGGGTGGCGAACCGGCACGGAAGGCGACCTACTTCTTGCCCTTGAGCTGCGCTTCGAGCTTCGCGACCTTCGCCTTGAGCGACGCCGCGGCCTCGATCGCCGACTCGGCCAGCATCATCTTCTTCTTCAGGTTCGCGTTGTCGGCCTTGAGCTTCTCGAGCTCCGCGTTCGACGCGCCGTTCGCCACGCCAGGCACGAGCGCCGGCAAGACGTTGGTCGCCGTCACGTCTTCGCGTTCCTCGAGCTCGGCGATGCGCGCCTTCAATTGAATCTCGGCGGCCTGCGACGCCTGGAATTCCTTCTCGACCGCCTGCAGCGCGCGCACCTTCTGCTCGAGCTCGGCGACCTTGCCTTCGGCGGTCTTCAGCTTCGCGTCGCTCGCTCCCGCGCTTCCTGCACGCGCCGTCGCGTCCTTGAGCCGCGCCTCGGCTTGAGACGCACGCGCTTCCTGCTGCGCTGCCTTCGCCTCGGCCGCTTTGGCGCGATCGGTCAACTCGCGGACCTTTCCTTCCGCACCGGTGGCGCGCGCTTCCGCTCCCGCGCGCAGGTCTTCGAGTTCCTTCGCCGCCGACTGCGCACCACCCGTCGCCGACTTGAGCTGCGCCTCGAGCGCCTTCACCTTCGCCTCGAGCTGCTGCGCCTTCTGCGCGACCTGCCCCTTCTCGGCCTCGCTCTTCTTGAACGCGGCCTGCAGCTGCTCCGTCTCCTGCGCGTTGGAGCTGTTCTGTGAGCTCACGGCGTCGAGCGTGCCCTGCAGCTCGGCGACCTCGGCCTGCGCGGCGCCGGCCCGACCTTCCGCGAGCTCCAATTCCTGCTCGCGCATCTTCACCGTGGCGCGCGCTTCCTCGAGGAGGTTCTGGAGCGAGAGCCCCTTCTCCTTCATCGCGTTGAGCTCGCCCTGCAGGTTCGTCAGCTGGCCGCGCGCGAGGCCTTGCGTCTCACGCACCTGCGACTCGAGCGCCGACAACCGCGACTGCGCCTCGCGGCGTTCACGTTCGAGCTCGGCTTCCTTCTCAGCGATCTTTGCGTTCGCGCGCTCGAGCGAGGTCTGCACCGTCTCGAGCTGACCGGAGACCGCCTCGACCTCGCCCTTCGCTTCGGAGAGTTGCGCTTCGAGGTCGCTGATCGCCTGCTGCCGCGACTGCAACTCGCCTTCGAGCGCTTCCTTCTCGCCCCTGGCCTCGCCGACCGCCTGCTCGAGCTCGGTGACGCGCCCCTGCGCTTGATCGATCGAAGACTTGTTCCACTCCGATTCGCTCTCGAGCGTCTTGAGCTTGCTCTCGGCCGTCTCGGCGCGCTGCTTCTCGGCCTGCAGCTCGAGCATGGTGCCGTCGGCCTCACCCTTGAGGCGATCGACTTCCATCGTCAGGTTCTGCGCCTCTTCGGCGAACTTCGAAGCCTGCGCCTGGAGCGTGTCGTACTGCTCCTTCGACTGGCTCAGGCGGCCGGCGAGCTCGCTCACGCGATCCTGCGCGTTGGACAGCGCTTCCTTCACGCCCACCAGTTCTTCCGCGAGCTGCTGACGACCCCGGCGCTCTTCGTCGAGCTGCGTGGCGGCGTCGCGGAACTGCTGCTCGACCTCAGCCAGCGCGTTCGTCAGATCGCGCCGCTCGTTGTCCGCTTCGGCGAAGCGAACGACGAGATCCTCCATCTTCTTCTCGGCGGCGTCGGCGCGAACCGTGTCCTTCTCGAGCATGTCCTTGAGCAACTGGACCTGCTGCGGGAGATCGGCCGCTCGCTGCACCTCGACCATCGCGAGATCGAGCGAGCCCTTCATCTGCGTGGCGATCGCGCGCAACTGCTGCGCTTCGAGATCGACCGCCTGGTAGAGCGCGCGTCCGCGACCAAGCGCCTCGTCCTTCCCCTTCATGATTCCGCGGAAGACCTTCAGCTTCTCTTCGGAATCGACGCCGACCGGAATGCGCGGCTCGGGCGGTTCCTGGAACGGATCATTTCCCGTCGGCCGCTGGACCATCGGCGGCAGCGGCGGAATCGCGAACTGCGGAGCGGCCTGAAGCCCCTGCAGCTGTGCGATCGCCGGCGACGCGTTGGGCGGAACGACGGACGTGCGATTCGAAACGGGGATGCCGGTGTTGCCCGTTTTCCCCGTGGGAATGTTCTGCACCGGAATTCCGGTGGGGCCCGTCTTGTTCGCGGGAGCCGCAGCCTGGAAATTTCCCGTGCGTCCCTTCGGCAACGGGGGCGGCAACGACGGCGGAGCGGCCGCGGGTTTGCCTGACGACGGCGTAGCCATGCTCGGCACGTGTTGTTGTGCCGTCCCGGTCGCTGGCTTCGGCGCGGGAGCTTGCGCTTGCGCCGGAAACAGCGGCTCGTCTTCTTCGCCGAGCTCAGACCTCAAGCTCGCGAGCGGATCAGGTTCGTTGGGAGGCATTGGCAATGCGGAGGCGCGACCGTGAGAAAGCCTATCCCCTTCCCCCGGAACCGCGAAGTTGAGACCTTCCCACCATGACAACCCGCTACAGGTTGGGAAACGGGCTCACGGTCGTCGCCGAGCGCCAGACACAGGCGCCCGTGGTCGCGTTTCAGGTCTGGGTGAAGGTCGGGAGCGCTGACGAAACGCCCGACGAGATCGGCCTCGCACACCTGCACGAACACATGCTCTTCAAGGGCACTGCACGCCGCGGTCTCGGAGAGATTGCCCGCTCGATCGAAGCCCACGGCGGTGAGATCAACGCGTGGACCAGCTTCGATCAGACCGTCTACCACGTGGTCATGGCCAGCCGGCACGCCTGGGTCGGCCTCGACGTGCTTTCTGATGCAGTGCGGGCCTCGGCCTTCGATGCCGGCGAACTGACGCGCGAAATCGAAGTGGTGTGCGAGGAAATCAAACGCAGCCAGGACATGCCCTCGCGCCGCGCGTCGAAGGCCCTGTTTGCCGAGGCCTTCCGCGTGCACCCGTACGGACGGCCAGTGATCGGCTTCGAGGCCAACGTGCGCGCCCACACGCGAGAGCGTGTGCTCGATTTCTACGGCAAGCACTACCAGCCCTCGAACCTGGTGCTCTCGTGCGTCGGCGACTTCGACGAAGCCGAATTGCGAAAGCGCATCGACGAGACGTTCGGAGGGGAATGGGGCCGCGCGCCCCTGCCGCCCTTCAAGCGCGCGCCCGAACCTGACTTTTCGGAAGTGCGAGTCGCGCTCACCCGCGAAGACGTGAAGGACGCGCACCTTCATCTCGCGTTTCAGATTCCGTCGGTGGAGCACGCCGACACCGCGCCCCTCGACGTGTTGGCGATGGTCCTGGGACAAGGCGATGCGTCGCGACTCTCACTCGAGGTGCGGCGGAAGAGATCATTGGCGCGCGATGTGAGCGCCTGGGCGTGGACTCCGCGGGAGCGTGGCTTGTTCGCGGCGTCGATCGTCGCCGCACCGGACACGTTGGGAGCAGCATTCCACGAGACGGCGAGGGTGATGGCCGCGCTGCGTGACGTGACGGTGGAACGCGAAGAAGTCGAGACGGTGAAGGCGCTGATCGAAGCGGAAGCGGTCTACCAACGCGAGACCGTGCAGGGACTGGCGCGCAAGCTCGGCTACTACGAGTCGATGGCGGGCGGGCTCGAGCGCGAAGCCGCCTACTACGAGGCCGTCAGCCAGGTGACCGCGGAGCAGCTGCGGGCGATGGCGCAGAAGTACTTCACGTTCGATCGCGCGACGGTGACGGGGTTGTTGCCGACGGCGTGCCCGTTCGACGAAGCGGCGGCGCGCGCGACGTTGAAGACGGTGCAGAGCGAGGCGACGACCGCGTTGCCTCCGCGTTCGACCACGACGGGAGAAGCGACCGGCATTCGCCTCGCTCCCACGCAGCGTTCCCAGAAGACGGGAGTCACCATCGAGAAGCTCGAGAGCGGCGCGACGGTCATCGTGCGTGAAGAGCGCGCGGTGCCGCTGTTCGCGATTCGAGGGAGCTTCATGGGCGGCACGCGCTACGAGCGGCCCGAAGAGAACGGCATCAACACCCTGCTCGCGCGCACATTGACGCGCGGCACCGGCTCGATGAACGCCGAGGCCTTCAGCCACCTCGTCGATTCGCTGGCCGGCTCGTTGTCGGCGCTCGGTGGACGGAACTCGATGTCGCTGCGCGGCGAGTTCTTGAGCAAACACTTCGATCGCGCGTTCGGGTTGTTCAGCGAGGTGCTGCAGGAGCCAGCGTTCCCGGAAGACGAAGTGCTGCGCGAGCGCACGCTGCAACTGCAAGACATCACCAGCCGAGACGATCGCCCGCCCGCGATCGCGTTCGAGTTGTTCGCGAAGACGTTGTGGCAGGCGCACCCGTACCGGCTGTCGACCCTGGGCGAGCGCGCGACGGTGGAAAAGCTCACGCCGGCGCATCTGCGCGAGTACCACGCGAAGTACCTCGACCCATCGCAGCTGACGTTGTGCGTGGTGGGCGACGTGGACACCGCGACGGTGATCGACAAGGCGCGCGCCGCGTTCGGCAAGTCACGCGGCGGATCGAAGCCAGCACCGTCGATGCCCATCGAACCGGACTGGACCGGCCGCCGCGAGGTGAAGCACACGCTGCAGAAAGCGCAGACACACCTCGTCGCCGGTTTCCGCGGAGCGAAGGTCGGCGACTCGTGGCGCCGCGCGTTGGAAGTGCTGCAGACGATTCTCTCGGGTCAGAGCGGCCGACTGTTCCTCGAGCTGCGGGACAAGCGCTCGATGGCATACAGCGTGTCGGCGTCGCTGATGGAAGGCGTCGATTCGGGCTCGTTCAGTGTCTACATGGGCACGAGCCCCGACAAGGTGAGCGCGGCGCTCGAGGGGATTCGCGAGCAGCTCTTGCGCGTGCGCGATGAGCTGGTGACCGACGCCGAGCTCAGTCGCGCGAAGGAACACCTCATCGGCACGCAGAGCATCGGCCTGCAGCGCAACGGCGCGCGCGCCGGAGTGATGGCGCTCGACGCCTGCTACGGCATGAACCCCGAGCAGTACCTGCGCTACCCCGAAGAGATCGCCGCGCTCACCGCCGAAGACGTCCGAGACGCCGCCCGTCGTGTGATCGACTTCGAGAAATCTGCGCTCGCGATCGTCGGCCCCTGACACCGAGGGGTCGGAAGAGTCACGACAAAGCTGTGCACGCGCACGCTCGACACGACACGACGTTTTCGCCGCTGATCTCGATCAGCGTGTGGTCTCTTCGCCACCGTGACGGCGCAGGCGACACTCAGCACCAGCAGCACCCCGGCTCCGCGCGCCGCCTCGCCTCGCACTGAGGCGCTGGTGGCGTCGGTGCTGATCGGTCTGGCGGTCGGTCTGTTCATCCTGCGCTGGCACCAACAACCGCCAGGCATCGCCGTCGAGCAGGGTGAGTCGATCGAGCTCGCGAAGAACATCGCCGCCGGAAACGGGCCCCGACTGACCGCCGCGTCGACGATCTCCGCCGGCCCGCCGAACCTGGTGTGGCTCGGCGTGCAGACGCTCCTCGCGTGGGGCGGCCTCTCGCTCGAAGTCTGGCTCCCGCGCATCGCCGCGCTGCTGACCGCGCTCGGCCTCGTCCTCGTTGCGCTGAGAGGCGCATGGGTCTGGCACCGGCCACCGCGCATCGAAGAACCACTCCCCGCACTCGGGCTCGCGCTCGTCACCGCCACCGCTGAAGCCGCCGCACTCGGCAGCGGAGCCGCGAGCTTCGCCTTGTTCCTCGCGCTCGCCGCCATCGTCCTCGGCCGCGGGCTCGGAAAAGGCGACGGCGGCCGCATCGGTACGCTCATCGGAGCGATGACCCTCTTCCGCCCGTCAGCGCTCTGGTTCCTCCTCGCCGCGGCGCCGGCGTGGGCGATCGCCGCGCGCCTCGAAGGGCGCAAACCGCTCCCCGAGGTCGCCCGCTTCCTGACGTTCGGCCTGCTGGTGGTCGCGCTGGTCTTCGGATCGCGCTTCATCTTCTTCGGCGCGCTCCCGCTCGAGGGCTTCTTCCCGTCAGACGTCGGAGTCGAACGCACGCTCGAGTTCCTCGGCCGGCAGTCGCGCTGGTTCTGGGCCGCGCTGACCGCCCTGCTCTTCGCCGCGGTCTGGCGCCGCTTCCATCTGCGCGGGGGAGGCACGCTGCTCGCGTGGGTCCTGGCCGCCGTCGTCCTCTCGTGTTGGACCGAATTTCCGCGCTCCTT
This sequence comes from Archangium sp., assembly GCA_016792935.1. Classification (GTDB taxonomy): domain Bacteria; phylum Myxococcota; class Myxococcia; order Myxococcales; family Myxococcaceae; genus Archangium_A. The sequence continues at coordinate 6,924 of JAEUJS010000464.1, forward strand.
GTTCCTCGCGTGTGCGCCACTGCTCGCGATGTTGATCGCCGAAGGGCTCGCCGCAGCCCGCGAGCGCGCGATGAGCGAGCCTGACGATCGCGTCCTCTCCCGCCTCTCGTGGATGGGACTGCTGCTGACGGTGATGCTCCTCGTGCTCGCCACGAAGGGCTCGTACGAGCTCGGGTTGATCATGCCGGCGATGGGCCCGCGCCAGGAGGCACCCGAGGTGATGGATGAGCTCAAACGGCGCGGCCTGCAACAACCCCTCGTCGCCTGGACCGATCCCGTCGAAGCCGCGCAGCTCTTTCCCGGGGCGCGCGTCGTGATTCTGAAAGGCCCGAACCGCGCGATCGAAGATCTCCTGGTCAGCGAAGGTCCGCCCGATCTCGTCGACGGCCGCGTGGTGATCGAAACCATGCCCCAGCTCTCAGCGACGGTGACGTCAGGCCCCGGCGGAGCGCGTTGGTTGGTCGAGCAATCGGCCGACGACGATCCGCGCTGCCCCGATGGTCGCCTCGCACTGCTGAGTGACACGCCGGACCACCTCATCGCCTCGCTCGAGAAAGACGTCGCCGATGGCCTCAGCCAGAAGGCGCTCGCACGGTGGCGATGCGCGCTGAGCGCATTGACGGTCGATCATCTGCCGACGTTCGAGGCACGCCGCACGCTGTCGGCGGCGCTCACCGAAAAGTCGAAGACGCTCGAGTCGCAAGGCTCAATCGAGCAAGCCATCCGTGTCGGAGCGCTCGCCAGCTCACTCGCCGGGGAACCAGCCCTCGCGCGCGCACGCATCGAGCGCCTCCGCGCAAAGTGGCTCGAAGCCCCGTAGCTCGCTCGGGAACGACTCGACCTGATGCGCAGAACAACCGAGAAGCCGAG
>JAEUJS010000384.1 GCA_016792935.1 Archangium sp.
ACCGGCGCACCGGTCTGCCTCTGACGGTCACACGCAGCGAGCATCGTCAACGCGGCTACTTCTTCTTTCCGGGCTTCTTGCCGCCCTTGCCGAGCTTCTTGAGCGCGTCGCAGGCGTCGGTGAACTTGCTCACCTTGCAGGCCGTGGTGAGGAGCGGCTTCGCGGCTTCGGGATCACTCGAGGCGAGCACCACGCCGAGCCGGCCACACGCCTTCTCATGTTTCGCGTCGCACGCTTCCTTCAAATACTCGGCTGCTTCGTCGAGATCGACCGCGCCACCTTCGCCGAGGCTGAGCATGATTCCCTCGTTGGCGCAGGAGTTCATGTGCCCGTTCTCGCAGCCGCGCGCGAAGACACGACGCGCTTCGACGGGGTTCTTCTCGACGCCTTCGCCACCTGAGTAGAGGAGCAGCCCGAGATCTTCACATGCGCGGCCGCGCCCACCGGTGCAAGCGTCGTCGAGTGGATCGACCGCCTTCGGAGGGTCGGTCTTCAACAGGAAGTGGCCGAGGTTGGAGCAGCCGAACGGACTCTTGAGCGCACACGACTTCTCGTAGAGCGGCATCATGCGGTCGCGATCTTCTTTCGGGCGATCTTCGTCGGACAGAATGTTCGCGAGGTCACTGCACGAGTCGCCCATGCCGTTGTTGCACGCGAGCTCGTACGTCTCGATGGCCTTGTCGACGCTCGCTTCGACGCCAGCACCATCGCGGTACGAGCGCGCGAGGTTCTCGCAGCCCTCGTAGTGCTTCAGCTCGCACGCCTGCTGGAAGAGGGTGAACGCGCCGGCCTTGTCGCCCTCGACGCCCTTCCCGTCCGCGAGAATGACGCCCGCGAAGTTGCACGCGCGACCGCTCTTCAGCGCGCAGCCCGCCTTGCCCATCTCGACCGCCTTCTCGCCGTCGATGACCTTCGTCTTGCCCTCGAAATAGAAGACCGCGCCGTTGGTGCAGCCCTGCTTGTCCTTCAGCTCGCACGCCTTGATGAAGAGCGTCTCGGCCTTCGCGTCGTCCTTCCCGAGCGAGGTGTCACCCTTCGCGTACGCGACGCCGAGCTCGTCACACGCATCGGCCTCTCCCTTGTCGCAGAGCGCGGGGCAGGTCTCGGGGTTGTCGGCGTCACAGCTCGGGCCGCTCGGGAGCTGCGCGAACGGCGCTCCACTGGGCGTGCGCTGCTTCGCGCCCGGCATGTAGTCGATGCCCAGACCGTGAGCGACGTGGCGGCCACCGATGGCCATGATGATCAGCGCGGCGATCCACCGGCCCAGACGCGGGCCCTTGCCGATCGCTCCGAGGAGGAGGCCGAGCAAGATGCCGGCGCCACCGGCGAACACCGCGACGGGATCGAAGTAGTTCGCCTCGACGACCACGCCGTTGATGGTGCTGCTCGAGCTGCTCGCCATCGAGAAGGTGAGCGGAATGGCGATGGCCACCAGGCCCGCGATGCCCAAAGGAGACATCAACCCAAAGGATTTCGGCTTGTCGTCGAGATCGTCGTCGCTCACGTAGTTCCTCTCCCTTCAAGGGACTCTGGGGGTAGATCGTCGCAAAGAAATCTCCACCGGGGGTCGAAAATGCACGGCTTGATGATGAACCAACCGCTGTTGATCTCCTCGCAGTTGGAGTTCGCAGCGCGCTTCCATTCGTCGGTCGAAGTGGTCACGCGCACCGTCGAAGGTCCCATCGTGCGCACCACGTGGGGTCACGTCGCGGCGCGCGTGAAGAAGCTCGCCAACGCGCTGGTCGCCGCGGGAATCAAGGAAGGCGATCGCGTCGCCACGCTCGCGTGGAACACGCAGCGCCACCTCGAGGTGTACTTCGCGGTCTCGAGCATCGGCGCGGTGCTGCACACCATCAACCCGCGCCTGCCTCCTGAGCAGCTGGCGTTCATCGTCAATCACGCGGGCGATGCGATGTTGTGTTTCGACACCACGTTCTTGCCGCTGGCGAAACACCTCGCGAGCGTGCCCACGCCCATCAAGCACTGGGTCGCGCTGACCGACGACGCACACCTGCCGACGGAATCGGGCATTCCGAACTTGCGCTCGTACGAGGCGCTGCTGAGCGGCATGGCCGAGACGTTCACCTGGCCGGTGCTCGATGAGAACGCGGCGAGCTCGCTTTGCTACACGTCGGGCACGGTCGGCCTGCCGAAGGGCGTCCTGTATTCGCACCGCAGCACCGTGCTGCACAGCTACGCCATCGCGATGGTCGACGCGCTCGCCATCTCAGGCCAGGACGTCACGTTGCCAGTGGTGCCGATGTTCCACGTCAACGCGTGGGGCGTGCCGTACGCGGCGGCGATGGTCGGCTCGAAGCTCGTGCTGCCGGGGCCCGCGCTCGATGGAAAGTCGCTGCTCGATCTCATCGAAGCGGAAGGCGTGAACTCGGCGCTGGGCGTGCCGACGGTGTGGCTCGGACTGCTCGCGGCGGCGAAGGCTGCGGGCAAGAAGATGTCGACGCTCAAGAAGGTGACGATTGGTGGGTCGGCGTGTCCTCCGTCGATGATCACCGCGTTCCAGGAAGAGCACGGCGCGCGCGTGTTGCATGCGTGGGGCATGACGGAGCTCTCTCCGCTCGGCACTGCGTGTGTGTTGATGCCCAAACACGCGTCGATGACCGCGGAGCAGAAGCTGGCGGTGCAGCTCAAGCAGGGCCGCCCCATCTTCGGAGTCGATCTCCGCCTGGTGGACGACAGCGGCGCGGTGCTTCCTCACGATGGAAAGACGTCAGGTCACTTGCAGACGAAGGGCTCGTGGGTGGCCAGCGAGTACTTCAACTTGAAGGACCAGTCGCAGCACAAGGACGGGTGGTTCTTCACCGGCGACATCGCGACCATCGATGGTGATGGGTACATGCAGATCACCGATCGCTCGAAGGACGTCATCAAGTCGGGCGGAGAGTGGGTCAGCTCGATCGACGTGGAGCACGCGGCGATGCTGCATCCCCAGGTGGCGCAGGCGGCGGCCATCGGCATTCCGCACGAGCGTTGGGTCGAGCGGCCGCTGCTCGTGGTGGTGAAGCAGAAGGACGCGACGGTCACCGCGGCGCAGCTCAAGGAATTCCTCGAGGCGAAGTTGGTGAAGTGGTGGGTGCCTGACGCGATCGAGTTCGTCGATGCGCTGCCCATCGGGCCGACGGGGAAGATTCTCAAGCGCACGCTGCGAGAGAAGTTCGCCGGCTACAAGCTGTGACGGTTCACCACCCAACGGCGTCGCCCCAGGGGGCTTTGCGCATCGGGATTTTCGGAGCGGGCTCCATCGGGCTCTACGTCGGCGGACGGCTGCTCGTCGCTCCGTCGGCGGAGGTGGTCTTCGTCGGGAGGCCGCGGTTGCGAGATGAGATCGCGCGAGCTGGTCTCGCCGTGCAGGACTTCGACGGCCCGCGCGCGGCGATTCCTGCGGAGCGTGTTCGCTTCGAAACCGAGGCGAGTGCGTTGCGTGAGTGCGACGTCGTCTTGTGTTGCGTGAAGAGCCAGCACTCCGAAGAAGCGGGGCGTTCGCTCGCCGCGGTGTTGAAGCCCGGAACCATCGTCGTGAGTTTGCAGAACGGCGTGCGCAACCCGGCGACGCTGCGAGCGCTGATGCCGCAGCAGAAGGTGCTGGCGTCGATCGTCTCGTGGAACGTGGTGGTGGTGGATGGCACGTACCGTCGCGCGACGAGTGGGCCGTTGATCATCGAGACGCCACCGGATGCGCTCGCGGCGGCATTTCGCGCGGGAGAAATTCCGCTGCAGATCCACGCCGAGCTCGCGGCTGAACAGTGGACGAAGCTCATCGTGAATTTGAACAACGCGATCAGCGCGTTGAGCGATGCGGGGACAGCGACGTTGCTGGTCGATGCGGGCTATCGGCGCTGCATCGCAGCGGTCGTCGCAGAAGGCCTGCGCGTTCTCAAAGCGGCGGGCATCAAGCCGGCGAAGTGGAACGGTCTCCCGCTCGGCGCGATGCCGGTGGTGCTCGGGCTCCCGACGTTCCTCGTGAAGTTGATCACGCGGAGGCAACTGCGCGTCGACCCCGCGGCGCGCTCTTCGATGTGGCAGGACCTCGATGCGCGCCGCACGACCGAGATCGACTACTTGAATGGGGAGATCGTCTCGCTGGCGGCGAAGCATGGGACGACGGCCCCGTTCAACGAGCGGATCGTCGCGCTGATCCGCGAGGCTGAGAAAGCGAACGTCGGCTCCCCGAAGCTCTCTCCGGACGCGCTGTGGCGAGCGATGGGCGGCGTGTAACGTTTTCCGGCGCCCCGACTCTGGAGCCGTATGGAGCCATCCCCGGCCGAAGCCAGTGAAGACGCGACGCTCGTCGAATCCGCGCGTGCGGGCGTTCGGTCTGCGCTCGAGCGATTGATTCGGAAGCACAACCAACAGCTCTACCGAATCGCGCGCGCGCAGCTTGGTCACGATGACGAGGCTGAAGACGTCACGCAGCACGCATGGGTGCAGATCGTGTCTTCGCTTCATCAGTGGAATGGACGTGGCGTGTTCGCTGCGTGGGCCGCCACCATCGTCGTGAACGCGTGTCGTGCGCGTCGGCGCGGAGTGGTCGAGCAGACCAGCTACGACGAAGCGGCGGACGAGCGGATGCCGCCTCCTGCTCCTGATGAAGAGACGCAGCGCCTCGAAGTGCGTCGCGTTCTCGAGCGCACCGTCGATGAATTGCCGCAGCCGTTGCGCGTGGTGTTCGTGATGCGCGACGTCGAAGGCTTCAGCAGCGCTGAGGTTGGCGCGTCTCTCGGCATCAGCGAGGAAGCGGTGCGCGTTCGGCTCTTCCGCGCGCGACAGACGTTGCAACGTTCGCTCGATGCGCAGTTTCAGGGCGAGGCTCGCGCGCTGTATCCGTTCATGGGGACGCGCTGCGATCGCATCACGCATGCCGTGCTCGAAGCCGTCGCCGCGCGCGATGCGTGACGCGCTCTCGACTTTCTTGGCGCGCGATGCGTGACGCGCTGATTGTCGTGGCGAGCGCAGCGTGACGCGCAACTGCAGTGAGGACGAAGTGCAGTGCGGGTGCGCACGGACTGCCGAGAATCGCGCGTGCCTCTCTGCTTCGAGCGGAATTCGTCGCACGACTCGACTCGAGGACCTGTCCGGTCTCCGCCTCTCCCGGTCGTCGCCCGAATTCGAGGGGCACGCGCGCAACTGGCGCAGCGATCACATCCGCCATCACCACCACCTCAGTGCTGATCAGCGCTCGTAACGCTTCTCGGCGCCCCGACTCATCGAGACCGACGTCACCACTCCAACGGAGCTCGCCATGTCACCCGTCCTCGCACGCCGCAGTCTGATCAAGACCGCCACACTCTCAGCCGCCGCCGTCGGTTTCCTCGGAGGCACGAAGCTCGCCTTCGCCGGCTCTCCCACCGAAGGAGACCTCGCGATCCTCAACGTCGCACTCGGCCTCGAACACGAAGCCATCGCCGCGTACCAAATCGGAGCCGAGTCCGGTCTCCTAAAGGGCGGCACGCTCGACGTCGCCGTGCTCTTTCAAAGCCACCACAAGGGCCACCGCGACGCGCAGATCGGCGCCATCAAGAAGCTCGGCGGCAAGCCCGTCGAGGCGAAGACCGCCGACGAATACAAGAAGTCCACCAAGCTCAACGTCGCGAGCATCAAGACTGCGGAAGACGTCCTCCGCCTCGCGCAGAAGCTCGAGCTCGGCGCAGTCAACGCGTACATCGGCGTGATGCCGAACTTCGCTGATCGCTCGCTCTCGACCGTCGCGTCGAAGCTGCTCGCCGACGAAGTGATGCACTACACCGCGCTCACGCAGGCGCTGAACGAGGCGTTGCCGAAGAACACGCTCTCGTTCGGCGGGTGATGTCCGCGCTCACCGCGCTCGTCGCGATTCTCATCTCGGGGGACGGCGGCGTCGGCGATGCGTCACGTGGAGCGTCGCTGTACGTCGCGCGTTGCGGAGCGTGTCATTCGCTCGGAGAAAACGGCGCTGGCCCCAGCCATCAGAAGCTCTGGGGCCGGAAGGCCGCGACGCAGCCTGGCTTCGACTATTCCGCCGCACTGCGTGCTTCGAAGATCGTGTGGAACGAGAAGACGCTCGATCGCTGGCTCACGAATCCGAACGAGCTCGTCCCCGGCAACAAGATGATGGTGCAGCTCGCGAGCGATCCAATCGACCGCGCCGACCTCATCGCATTTCTGCGGCGCGAGACCCGTTGAGTCAGGCAGAAGCAGCGCATGAAACTGCGCGCCAAGTGGCTCTGGATGCTGATCATCGCCGCGTCGCCGGCCTTCGCCGACGACCGGCCCGATGCGGGGAGCTTCGACGAGACGGTGACGCTCCTGCAGAAACACTTCTGGAAGGAGCTGTCGCGCGAAGAGATCGAGCACGAGGCCATCAAGGCGTTGCTGGAGAAGATCGACCCGTACGGAAAGTTCCTCGACGTGAAGGCGCGCCAGGCGTTCGAGGGCTATCTCGCGGCGACGACCACCGGCATCGGCGTCGACCTTTTCATCGACGACACCGTGCATCTGCCGCGCGTGAGGCACCTGCTCCTCGGTGGCGGCGCCGGCGCGGCCGGAGTTCGAGCCGGCGACTGGATTGTCAGCATCGATGGTCGGACCTGCGAAGGGCAGTCGATGGACGAGGTGCTCCCACGGTTGCGCGGCGCGCCCGGAAGCAGCGTCTCGATTTCCGTGCGGCGTCAGGCGAGCAGCAAGCCGCTGAGCCTCACCGTGGTGCGGAAGACGTTCTCGATTCCCAGTGTGCACGGCGTGCGGCGCGACGCGGTGGGCCGGCCGGTCTACGTGCTGCCTGGTGAGCCGAAGCTCGGCTACGTGCGCATCGACCACCTCGCCGACGATTCCTTCGAGCTCGTGGACCAGGCGCTCGCGGAGCTGAAGCGCGACAAGGCGCGAGGGTTGGTGCTCGACCTGCGCGACAGCGCCGGCGGGCTGATGAAGGTCGGGGTACGCATCGCCGACCTCTTCCTCGGCGAGGGCGTCATTGCGGGCGAAGAGACGCGTCAGGGGCGCTCGACGACCGAGGCCGACGCGAAGGTCAGCTGGGCTGGCGCGGTCGTGCTCTTGATCAACGGCAACACCGCGTCGGCTTCCGAGTTTCTCGCCGAGGCGTTGCACGACCGTGGCCGCGCGCGAGCGCTCGGGCAAAAGAGCTTCGGCAAGGGGCTGGTGCAGGTGAAGTACGGGCTTTCCGATGGGAGCGCGGTGATCTTCTCCACCGGGCGGCAGGTGCGCCCCGGCCCCGAAGGGCGAGGCACGGTCGCCGCTGACCGCAACGACCCGGCGCCGCGCAAGGACCAGGCTGGCGTGACGCCGGACCCCGGGCTCGAGGTGGTCGTCGACGAGAAGGAGCACGAGCGGTGGCTCGAAGACGTCGACCTGCGCTCTTTGCCCGCCCCGATGACCGACGCTGAGATTTCCGGGCTCGCGCGCGACCGCGTCCTCGAGCGCGCGGTGCAGGTGCTGACCGAAGAGCTCGCTCCGACGCGCGATGGCGGGAGGAAGTAGGCTGCGCGTTGGTCGAGCGGCACGGAGAGAGCGCCGCCGGACGCAGGTCGAACGGCCAGACGCTCCGCCAACGTGTGACTCACGAGGTGCAGCACAGCGCCCGGCCCCGAAGGCGCAGCCGGGCGCTGTGCCTGGCTGCTCGCGAGTCGCACAGCGGACCGCGCCGATCTCATCGCGTTTCTGCGGCGAGAAACTCGGTGACGAACTGCGCGATGAGCGGAGCACGTTCCATCAGCCGTGCGTGCGTCGTCGCCGGAAGAATCGCGAGCCGCGAGTTCGCCATCGGCACCATGTCGCCGGCGACTCCACCGCCGACGAGGCGGAACAACTTCACCGCGTGCTCGGGCGTGATGATGTCGCTGTCACCAATCAACACGAACACCGGCGACTTCAGCGCACGAATCTTCTCGGGATCGATCGCGCGCGAGTCATCCACTTCCTTGATGCGGTTGATCAGCTTCGCGAAGCCGACACCATTCTTCTCCGACGCCGGAGCGGCCTTCTCATACGACGCGAGCCACGGCGTGCCCTTGAACAACTCCGGCGTAATGCCCGACATGTCGTTCATGCCCGGGTGCACACCGTCCGGAGAGAACGCGCCCGAGAGCAGCATCAACTTGTTCACCCGCTCGGGGTGCGCGACGGCGAGCTCGAGCGCGACGGCGGCTCCCATCGAGTAGCCGAGCAAATCCGTCTTCTTCACGCCGAGCTGATCCATCGCCTTCAACGTGTCGCTCACCAACGCGTCGACGCTCAACTTGCGATCGATGTCGGGCGTGTGTCCGTGCGCCTGGAACTCGAATGCGATGACGCGACGATTCTTCGCGAGCGACGGAATCAACGCACCGAAGCAGCCCTCGATGGTGCAGATGCCTCCGTGCAGCAACACGAGGTCGGGGCCGGATCCGGAAATCTCGTAGTACATCTTCACGCCGTTCACGTTCGCGTAGCCGCTCTTCGGAGCAGCAGCGAACACGACGGACGACACGCACAGCACAGCGATCAAGATGAAGCGGGACAAGGTGGAGCCTTTCGGTTGGGGTTCATCCCACGTCGAACGGGCCCCATTCAGATCGACGAACGAATTTCGACGCCAGACTTCGGGCACTTACGCGTCTGGCAGCACGTCGACCTCGAGGTCCTTCAAAATCGCGCCGTACCGCGTGGCCCAGGCGAGCGGTCGTGCGTCGGTGCTGCGGAAGTAGTCACCAGTCGGTGGTGGGCTCCCGGAGTGTGATCTCTTCAGTTGTGGCATCGATCGCCTCGAGCGGGACGACAGCGTGGGGCGCGAGAGCATCGACTCCCTTCACACTCTTCTTGAAGAAGTCGGCTCCCTTCGCGCCGATGAGCCGGCCGGTCTTCCCGAGCGCATCGAGTGGGAGAAGGAAACGGAACTTCCAACCTCGCCCGCTCGGCTTCACCGCGAGTGGCCTGAAGATCAGACCCGTGCCGAGCCGTGGCGGTTGGGGAGTCGCACCGGGGAGGACCAACTCGATCTCAGGTTCGTCGTACGCGACTTCGATCAGTGCAAGGCCCGCTCGACGCAGGCGCGAGAGGATCGTCTCTCCGGCCGGTTCTTCTTCGAAGTTCAAACTGACGGACTGCTCGCGCCGAATCGGGAGCTTGCTCTTCGCGAGAAGCACGAAGCGGTCTTTCAGGAATGCTTCGGTGTGTCGACCCCATATGCAGCTTGCGCCTTCGTAATGCTGCGCGACGTATTCCCGTTCTGTGACGAAGTAGCCGTTGTAGCCGCCGTTCACCCCGCACACGACGAACGTCGGAGCGGTGGGGCCGATGGCAGCAGTGAGGTGGTGTTTGAGGTTGCGCGCGAACTGAGTCGTGGGTTCGCCGGGAAGGCCGAGCAGCCAGGTCGAGCCGACCTTGAGGATCGAAAGATTGAGCGAATCGCTCTGACCCTTGAAGTAGCCGTTGACCGCGTTGATGACGATGTCCGACGTACTGTCCTTCGGCCAATGTGGGTCCGACCGGTCGTCGGAATCAGTCGTGATCCCCTCGTCATAGAACGGCATTCCTCGGCACAGTTCGGAACCGCCGATGACGGGTTTCCCGACGCGCGGCTGGGTGGGCATGGTTCGCCCAGCGAAAGAGAAATTGCTGACCTGAACAGAGCTCTGAATTCCCGCGACTCTCAGCCTCGACTTCCAACTGGTTGGCGGCGTGGCGGCGATGGCGGCCTTCACGCTGGCGACGAGCGCAGCTGCGACAACGTTTCGGTGGCCCAGGGTCTTTCCGAGATCGGCTCGCTCCTTCAGGTATTCCTCCTGGGTCTTTGCGCGAGGGAGCGGATCGGTGTCGCCAATCGCTCCCGCGCACACCGCAGCGAGAGGCGGCTGCTCGCCCACCGGTGTGGTTTCGAGGCTCGAGAGAAACGCGTCGAGTTCGCTCGCCGCACGTCCAATGAAGTCGGTATCGGGCGATCGAAGCTGGCTCGGTTGAGTGGTCGCGTGACAATTGACGGCGGACCACAAGGCGCACACGCGCCGGGTCGCCACCTTTCGAATCAGGAGCAACGGCAAGCTCGATTCGACTTCCGGCTCCCGTGTCTGGTTGTTCTGGAAGGCGGGCATGCTGCGATTTCTGGAATTGCCGCTGAACTCGCCCATCGTGAATGCGATTTCGACGTCGACGAGATTCCTCGTCGCGACGACGAGCAAGTCGGCTATGGCGCTGGCCAGCCCTTCGGCCGCTTCCTTCTTGAAGCCCGTCACGTGTGGCCACGGCTCTGCGAGGCGTGAGTAGTACGGGCTCTCGTAGAAACCGCCGGGACTGCAGTGGGTGTGCGTGCCCGAGAGGAAGAGCTGATCTCGCATGATGTGCACACCGTCGTATTTCGACACGTTGTGGAGAAGTTCGCCGAGCCGATCGAGGACGTAGGTCGAAGCAGACCAAAGCTCAGCGACGATGAGCGCAACGCGCCCGCCACTGCCGTCGTCGATCACGATAACGCGAAGCGGGTAGTGATTCGTCCATGTGCATTCGCGGAACCACGCAATGTCTGGTCCGTAGCCAATGAGTGCTCGCGGTTCATCTTTGCCAGTGGAAGGAATCACTGAGGAAGGGACGAACCCCGTTGCCCAACCAGCCTTCAGCGAGCCACTCCGGGACGGTTCGGATGCGAGAGCGTTGAACCGAGGCGAATAGTCTTTCACTGTTGATCCCCCCTGTTGGTTACGCCGAAGCGGAGCACGAAGGGCGCACACAAGTCAGTCTCTTGTCACCTTGAAGAGACAGACAGAGCTGCAGGGAGCAGCCCGGGATCGCGAGGCAGCCGCCGACCGCTTCGAGTGTTCACTCTAGGCAGAGAACAGACTACGCGTCTGGCAGCACCAGCACGTCGACCTCGAGGTCCTTCAAAATCGCGCCGTACCGCGTGGCCCAGGCGACCGCGTCTTCCATCGACGCGAGCTTGAGCATGCAGAACCCGGAGATGAGCTCTTTGCTCTCGGCGAACGGACCATCGATGACGGTGGTGCGCGCTCCGCCCTTGAACTTGAGGCGACGTGCTTCACGGCTCGGCTTCACGCTGCCATGCGCGGTGACGATGCCCTGCTTGCCGAGCTCAGCGAGCAGCGAAGCAGCGCGCGCATTGGCGACGGCACCACCTTCGCTCGCGGCGTCGGCCATGTGCAGCAGCAGATATTTCTCCGGCACCGGCGTCGTCGGAGGCGGCACCATTCCCAAATCCCACGGCTCGGTGACGCGCCCGAGCTCGAGCGTGCAGTCGCCGACCGCCTTCGCGTAGGTGTGTGCGACCTGCAGACCGTGCGGCTTGTCCTTCACGGTGATCATCGCGAACGCGGCGAGCAATTCGTTGGTGCCACTGAGTGGACCGTGTTGCTCGACGACGACTCCGCCGTTCGCGGTGAGCCGGGTGCGCGGCGATTTCGGAGTGAGGCCCGCGCCGTTCTCCATCGCGCCGCTGCGCATCGCTTCGCCGACGAGCGCACCCATCGCCTGCATGAGCTCGGCGCTGGGGAGTTCGACCGTCGTGGGTTCCGTGGTGCCGAGCTTGTGAGTGACGAAGAAGCGCATGACGCGCTTCATGCCACGAACTCTGGGACGAGCATCAACTCGTGATCGACCTTGGCCAGCTCGCGCGTCGCCTGTTTGTGATCCGGAGCGTCGCCGGTCAAATGAAACGCCGCGTACCAGACCGAACTTCGCGCGCGTGCCGTCGGCGTGTGTGCGTACCGCTCTTCTCGGTGCGCGTTGAGCAACTCGACGCGATGCTCGCAGTACTTCGTCGGGAGTTGCGTGCAGCGACACGCGAAGAGTTCCTCAGCGCGCGGCAGACGCTCAGGCGCCAACACAGCGCGCATCGCACGCAACGTCGCCTCGAACGGCTCACCATCGAACTGACGCGGCGGAGCGACGAAGGCGTCCAGACTCTTCTCGATCGCCACGGGGTGCCATCGGTACTTCGTGAGCGTCTTGATGATGTCCCCGGCGTGCGCGCGAAACGCTTCGGAGCCGATGGCCGTGTACGCGACTCCTGACGGGCCGAGGCCGCGACCGCCAGTCCGCGTGCGTTCACGCTCGACGATGAGGAGCACGGCGCCAGGCTCGTCGGCGCTGGTGAGCCACGACCAGCGAATGCGATCGGTGAACGGGCGGTCGCCCAACTTCTGCCACTCGACCATCCAGTCCGCGGGCTCACGTCGAATGCCGTTCAGCGTGACGTGCACGACGGGCGTCTTCGCTCCCTCGCGATAGCGCGCGCGGCGAGACACGGTGAATTGCCAGCCATCGGCGTTGGGCTCGAAGCGTTCACCCTCGACGTCGCGCCAATCGGTGAACGATTCCCAACCGGTGAGCGCGTGGCCCGCTTTCGGAGCGAGGTCCATTCGCACTTCGTTCGCCGGCACGTTCACGGTGCGCCACTCGGACTCCATCGGCGCACCGCGTTCCCACGGCCACTCGGCATGCGCGAACCACGGAGCGGGCGCGGTCCACCGCTTCGGATCGAACGGACAGAGCTGCGCGAAGACGGGGCCGAGCGTGCGGTCGCCTGCCTTCTCGAGCGCAAGCCAACTCTCGAGCAGCACCGGAGCTTCACGCGTCTGCATCGCGTCGCCGCCCGCGGTGAGGTCGTGCTTCGCGAGGAAGGCGATGAGCTGCTCGCGGCGCGCCTCCGTCGGGCCGATGGCGGCGAGACACTCGCGGGCGAGGGCGACGGCGGTGGCGGTGTCTCCTTCGGAGACGAGGTGGTTCGCGACGGCGACGATGGACCACGCGGTCAGACAGCCATCGCGTTCGGGACCGAGCTCGGCGCGGAGCACTTCGCGCAGCCGCAGCCAATCGCGCGCGGTGCACTTTTCGAGGCTCAGCTGGAGCCGCGAGGGAGTCGACGAGTAACCGGAGTCGCTCCCGCGCAGCACGCGCCCGTCTGGCAGCTCGAGCGAGAAGGAGAGGATGTAGCCGTAGCCGTCGCGCGGATTTCCCTCGGCGCTGGTGGCGCTCACTTCCCAGTCGACGTCGTCGTCAACCCAGGTGGCGGTGAAGCACGCGTCGTTGCCGTTGATGTCGTAGGTGCTGACGCGCTTCGTTTCCTTCAGCGCGAGCGTGCGGCCCATCAGCGCCGAGCCCATGCGCTCGAAGAGTTCGCGGAGGCGGTCTTCGAACTTCAGCGCGGGCAGTGAGAACGTGAGCCACATTGAAGATCTGCTCCCTCACCCTGGGGAATTTCACTTCACTTCGGTTCGCTTACAGCGAGCTGTCGCGTTCGACGAGATAGCGACGCGCCATGGTGCGCACGGCGACCGCGATGCAGAAGAGACCGACGACGACTCCGAAGATGGCGTTGGCGCGCGGCGGTTGCCGGTTGTGCTCGAGCACCACCGCGTTCTCAGCCGTGATCTGCGTCAGCGCCGTGCGTGACGCGAGGCTCTTCACCGGCTCGACGTAGCCCGTGAGTTTTTCCGGCGAGAGGATCGCGCGAAACGCCGCTCCGTGCGCGTCGAGATACGCCTCGACTTCTTCCGGTGGCACCGCGTCGATGCCGTCGATCAGCGCGAGCAACTCGGTGTCCTGCGTCGCGAGCACGGCGACGGGTGGATCGATCGGCTGATCGCTCACGATGGGAATGAACAGCTCCAGGTACTTCGCACCGCTCACGCCGCCGTCGCGCATCGACAGCCAGCCCTTCCACTTCCGCGACGCGGCCGAAGCGAGGTCGAGCTTGCACCCGCTCAACTCGACCCAGCGCGGACCGGAAGGATCATTCAGCCACGAGCCACACGTGCGCTTCTCCGGAGCGATGCGCGCCGCTTCCCGCAAGTCCGACACGCTGACGAACAAGACGAACAGCCCGAAGCCGAGAATCAGCAGCGTGCCGGTGGCCGCGCCCCACCCTCCGTCAGCATCGATGCCGAGCAGCCGCTTGAGCACGTCTTCACCTCGCCAGCGGCCAATACAAACGCAGCATCGTGCGCGCGGGGCAGTTTTCGTACGTGATCGTCACCGTGCCTCCCTCGCGCGTGAAGGGGTACGGACGCTCGCGACCCGTCGTCAGGTTGGTCACCGACGCGAACGGCTGCGTCTTCACCGGCCCCAGGTCGACCACGAGGCGCGCCAACTTCGAGCGGCTGCGGTTGAGCAACTCCACGCTGTCGAACGCGCGGCCGTCGGCGTCGGTGACGGTGAGGAACGCTCCACCTTCGACGCGGTAGCTGGTGGTGCCGTCGCGCGCGACCTTCACCTTCGCCGGACACTTCTGATCCTTGCGCGGCTTGCCATCGACCAGCGCGTCCAACATGCGCGCGCCTTCGGGGCCGGTGATGACTTCCCAATAATCCTCGAGCACCGCGCGCGCGTGCGACTCGAGGTGTCGCGTGGTGCTCACATCCACCCGACCGAGGAGCGCCGAGCAGAGCGACAACTTCACCTTCGCGTCGTTGAGCGTGAGCACTTCATCGAAGTCGGCACCGGCGCCATTCGACTCGACGAGATTCCAACGACGACCCTCGCGGGCGGCGTGAACGATGCGACGCAACGAGCTGCGTCGATGGGGATCCCACGGGCTCCACGCCTGACTGGTCACCTTCACGTGCTTCGCGTCGAGCTCGATGAAGTTCACGCTCGGCCACAACTTCGGAGCCTCTTCGTAGTCTCCGTCAATCCAATCCTGCGGGAGCCCGCACGACCCGGCGCTGGTGATCAGCAAATCCGAGTCGTCGTCGTCGATGCCTTTGAGCAACCGCGCGGTTGCATAGTGTTTGTGACCGTGCAGAACGAATACCGCGCGGCCGAGCGTCTGGAGCGTGGTCAGCGCCGAACCTGCACCGAGCGCGGTCATGGTGAGCTCTTCGCGATCTCCGTTGCTCACCAGCCAGGGCAGCACCTTGCCGACGAGGAACTTCTGAATCGGCGGACGCCCCTTGGTGTCGATGACGCTGGTGTCGGTGACCGGCGTGGGAATGAGGTGGTGGTGGAGCAGGAACAACAACGGTCGATCGACATCCGCCGCGTGAGCGAGCTCGCTGCCGACCTGAATCAAATCTTCCTGGCGAATGATGCCGCCCGCCGACGCGATGCCTTCGGGCAGCCACGTCGAGTCGTACGCGACCACGTCCGCGGGGAAATCAGCCAACTTCACGCGCTGCGCGAGGAACGGTGTCTGCCCGCCCATGACCTGCACGTCGGGTCGTGAGGCGAACGCGCGACGCAGATCATCGAACAGCTCTTCGCGGTACGGGGCGAAGACTCCCTCGGCGCGGCGATCGTGATTGCCGGGGAGGATGATGGTGGGCTTCGGCGCTCCGAGCTTCGCTTCGATTCCGGCGTGCAGGCGAAGGAAGCCTTCGACCATGCCGGGCCTGGGCTCGTTGGAATCGAAGACATCGCCGGTGAAGAGCAGCGCGTCGATGTTCTCGCGACCCACGAAGACCTCGAGGAGTCCTTCGTAGAGCCGCGGCTGCGTTTCGGGATCAGCGCCGTAGTGGAGATCAGACAGGTGCGCGAGGCGTCGCAAAGCACGCGCACCCTACCAGTCGCGTCTGACGTCGCTCGTTTTCCGCGCAGTTACGCCGCGCGCGGTTGCGGTGCTTTTCCGTAGCGCATCACCACGTAGCCGACGATGGCTCCGACGAGCGCGCCGGGGAGCATGATCTTCCAGTAGTAGTCAGGCCGCCCGTAGTGCTGCGCGTTCATGTGCGCGATGGGGAACGTGACGATCGACGCGACGACGACGCCGATCAGCGTGCTCCACTTCGACGAGCTCAGCTTGCGGGCAATCAGGCCGACGATGACGCCTGCGACGAGGCCCTTGCCCGCGGAGCCGACGACGATGCCGCCGATCTCGGAAGACACTTCCGGAGACGAGACCAGCGCCGACAACCCATCGAGCACGCCGAGGAGTGCGCCCGCCAAAAGTCCCAACAGAGGTCGATTCAACATGTGTGCTTCTCCTTTGATCCCCTGTTCACCGGGCGGCGAAATTCCTTTTTACCGTACGATTCTTTTCTCGAGTGGCGACCACTTCTTTCCCGATGACGAGGCAGTCCGCGGTGTTGGGCGCGGCGAGCGACGACCCGGCGCTGCGTGAGCGCTCGTGGTCCGCGCTGGTCTCGGCGTATTGGAAGCCGGCGTACAAACACGTGCGCATCAAGTGGAAGGCGAGCCCCGACGACGCGCGCGATTCGATTCAGGGCTTCTTCGAGAAGGCGATGGAGAAGGACTTCTTCGCTGGCTACCAGCCGGCGCTCGCGCGGTTCCGTGCGTTCTTCAAGACGTGCCTCGATCGCTACGTGTCGAACGAAGTGCGCGCCGCGCAACGCCAGAAGCGCGGAGGTCCGGCGCTGGAATTCGAAGAAGCAGAACGTGAGCTGGAACACGCAGGTGCGGCGGCGTTCGAGTCTCCCGACGACGTATTCGAGCGCGAATGGAGACGACAACTGTTCGCGTCGGCGCTGGTGACGTTGAGGGCGCGCGCGGAAGAGCAAGGCAAGCAGGCAGCGTTCAGCGCGTTCGAGAAGTACGACCTGTGTGACCCACCGCGGCCTCGCTACGAAGATCTCGCGCGCGAGCTCGGCGTGCCGGCGACGACGGTGACGAACTATTTGTCGTGGGCGCGCGGACAATTGCGATCGCTGGTGTTGGACCAGCTCGAACAGCTCACCGCGAGCGAGCAGGAATTGAGCGTCGAAGCGCGCGACGTCGGAGTGGCGTGATGTACCTCTCCGACACGATCGTGAATCACCTGCGTGAGGTCGCGGCAGAGCCGGACTTGTCAGGCACCGGCTACGAGCTGATTCGCCGCATCGGTCAAGGAGGCATGGGCGCGGTCTATCTCGCGCGCGACGTCGACCTCGATCGCGAGGTGGCGATCAAAGTGTCGCTTCTCCCAGCAGGCTCGCCTGCTGATGTGATCGCCTCGAGCGGTGGTGCGCTGGCGGAGCGGCTCAAGCGCGAGGCGAAGTTCATCGCGCGGCTCGAGCATCCTGGAATCGTGCCGGTGCACGACGCGGGCATGCTGAGTGATGGGCGCGTCTTCTACGTGATGAAGCTGGTGCGTGGAGAGCGGTTCGATGACTGGGCTCCGACGCGGGAATTGCGCGAGCGGCTGCGGTTGTTTCGGCGCGTGTGTGAAGCGGTGGCGTTCGCGCACGCGCACGAGGTGCTGCATCTCGATCTCAAGCCCGAGAACGTGATGGTCGGCGCGTTCGGTGAAGCGCTGGTGATGGACTGGGGACTGGCGCGGCTGG
The DNA here is from genome assembly GCA_016792935.1 of Archangium sp. Classification (GTDB taxonomy): domain Bacteria; phylum Myxococcota; class Myxococcia; order Myxococcales; family Myxococcaceae; genus Archangium_A. The sequence goes on from JAEUJS010000384.1 coordinate 17,211, forward strand.
TGAGCGAGACGAGTGGTGGCGGTGTGGAAGGAACTCCGGCGTACATGGCTCCGGAGCAGATGCGCGGTGAGCAGCCGACCTCGCGGACCGATGTGTATGGGTTGGGTGCGATCTTGTACGCGCTGCTCTCAGGCGAGCCGCCAGGGAAGACGCCTGCGCCGCTTCGTCGCGATGTGGTGCCGGCGCCGGTGATCAGCATCTGCGCGAAGGCGATGCAGGCGAACGCGGCTGATCGCTACGCCTCGGCGAGTGAGCTCGGTGACGACGTCGCGCGGTTTCTCGAGCAGGAGCCGGTGCACGCGCATCCCGAGACCGTGCTCGAGAAACTGCATCGCTTCGCAGCCAGGAACAGCGTCGTGCTCACGCTCGTCGGCGTCTATTTGCTCGTTCGGCTTCTGCTCATCTTGTTGCCGTGACCGCGTGAGCTGAGGGAGCACGTCTTCAAAAGCCCCCGCAACTTTCTGCGACGCTCCGTGTTGGCCCTCTGTGCGCGAGTTCATTTCCCTCGGATTTCTCGTCTTCATCAGCGGTTGCGCCTGCGTCCCGGTGCCCACTGAAGCCCCTGACAGCGGAACCCCCATCGACGCCGGAGCCGAACAAGACGCCGGAGCCACCACCGACGCCGGCCCCTGCGACTTCCCAGCTCCCGGAGAACGCGGAGTCGTCCTCACCGCCTCAGGCGCAGTCCGCGGAGAAGAAGCAGACGCCGGCTGGGCCTACCGCGGCATTCCCTTCGCAGCGCCTCCACTCGGAGACCTGCGCTTCCGCCCTCCAGCCGCAGCCTCGTGCTGGTCCGGAATCCGCGACGCCGGCTCGTTCGGCAGCGCCTGCCTGCAGCGCAGCTTCCTCGACGACGGAGGCACGCTCGACACCGGCGACGAAGACTGCCTGACGCTCAACGTCTTCACACCGAGTGACGCGGGCGCTCCGATGCCGGTGCTCTTCTTCATTCACGGCGGAGGAAATCAGAGCGGCTCCGCATCGAATTCGCGCGCCGGCATCGTGCTCTACGACGGACTCCCGCTCGCTGCGCACGAAGGCGTGGTGGTGGTGACGACGCAGTACCGGCTCGGTCCGCTCGGCTTCTTCGCGCGCGCGTCACTGCAGAACGATGCGGGCGTCGGCAACTACGGAATCCTCGATCAACAGGCCGCGCTGCGCTGGGTGCGCGACAACATCTCGGCATTTGGAGGCGACCCGACGAAGGTGATGGTCTTCGGCGAATCAGCCGGAGCGCTCAACACCTGTACCCATCTGGCGTCTCCCGGCTCGGCGGGACTCTTCCAGGCGGCGGGCGTGCAATCAGGAGCGTGCATCGCCGCGCCCGCGAGCATGCGCTTCACGCAAGCCGAGCCGTTCGTGATGCGCGTGGGCTGTGCAGGAGCGGCAGATGAAGCGGCGTGTCTGCGCGCGGCTCCAGCGACGGCGTTCCTCGAGGGGCTCGACCCGGTCTTCAGCGAAGGCTTCGTCACGCCGCTGTGGGGAGCGACCATCGACGGCGTCACGTTGCTCGACGCGCCGCTCCAGACGTTGCGCACGGGCGGCGGAAATCGCGTGCCGTTGCTCGTCGGGTCGAATGCAGATGAAGCGAGTCTGACGGCGCCGGCGGTGGTGACTCCGGCGATGGTGACGGCGCTGTTCGATCGCTTTGCGGAGCCGATGCGCAGTCAGCTGCTCGCGCTCTACCCGCCGGGGATGACGAACGTGCAGGCGCGACGCACGTACATCGCGGTGGCGACGGATTCGCAGTTCACGTGCAACGCGCGGCGACTGGCGCGAGCGACGAGCACGTTCCAGCCGGTGTACCGGTACTTCTTCGATCATCGACTGCCGGGAGCGCAGGGCGCGCTGCTCGGCGCGTTCCACGGCGTCGAGTTGTTCTACGTGTTCCGCGGGCTCGAACGCAGCGCGCTCGGAGCGCAGGCGACGCAGGGCGATCTCTTCGTCACCGATTACACGGGCGCGAGCTGGGCGAGTCTCGCGCGGAGCGGCGACGTGAACGGTCAGGGCCGCACGCCGTGGCCGCGCTCGAGTGGAAGTGACGAGCTGATGGTGATTGGTCCGACGCCGATGTCGATGAACGGCGTGCGCAACGCCGAGTGCGACCTCTGGGATCAGATCGCCGGGATGCCGTAGATCTCAGGGAGTCGGCGAAACGAGAGGGTGGCATCGAAAGACTTCCGACGTTTCTCTCAGCCCGCCGTCGGGCAACCCTTGCGTGTACGTGAGCTGGACCGAGCGTTCGGACGGTCGCTCCACAACAGCGAACTCGATGATGCCGAGTTCGTTCGCCTCCGGCAGCAACCGTCCCTGTCGCTCAACCAGGAGACTTCCCGCCAGCACGTCCGGGACGAGCCGATATTGAACGCCCCGCGTTTTCCCGTCGATGACGTACGACTCGACTTTTCCGAGCGCACGCTGCGGAGTTGCGCATTCAGTGGGTTGATCGCCCCACGCGTCCTTGCGCTGACAGCCAAGGACGAGAACGCTGAGCACCAACAGTGAAAGTCTCATCGCGGCAATGGTCGAACGATCGTGATTTCGGCGCCAGCTCGCCAAACGAGTTTCTTGAGTGAGAGCACGAGGGTCTCGATGTCCTCGCTCGGCGCTTCGATCGTGATGACGCTTTCGTTCCACGAGACAGTCGCCCACTGCGCGTGTGGCGCTCTGAGCAACAGCGCGCTGGCACCGAGCTGCTCAGGTTGGCCATACGAGTGTTGCTGCGCAAGCGAACGTGCAATCGCTTCGGTGTTCGCGCCTGAAATCGAAACCGCAGAGCGCGTCGTGACCGAACATGACGCAAGGGACAAACTGACACGCGATGCGTCCCGGAACGGGCGGGGGCCGGATAAGTCCCAGAATTTGTCAGCGAAAGGTCCTGCTGACTTCAATGTCATCCGCTGAACTAGCTACCCGGTCCTTGCCGTTCGAGGAGACACGTCGTCAGTGATGGCCGGTCGACGGAAACGGCCAGCCTCGAGCCGCTTGTAGAAGACGACGAAGCCGCCGTTGTCCCACGTGAGGATTTTCACGCTGTCGCGGCGGCGCGAGAGGAAGACGAAGTAGTGCCCGGCGAACACGTCTTCGCGCCACGTGCCCTGCACGATGCCGGCGAGGCCATCGATGCGGTTGCGCATGTCGACGTGCTCAGTCGCGAGCAGAATGCGCACCGAGCCAGGAAGCAGCAGCACGCGTTACCTCAGCCCGGCGAGCAGTTCGGCCACGTACCGCGCCGGGACATCGCTCGAGAGATGCACGCGAACGCCGCTCGGAAGCTCGACCACCACTCCGCTCACTGGCTGCTTGTCCCGCGCTGAAAGCGCGGGTGAGGGTACCACCTCGACTGGAAGAAACTTCTGCCTCGAACCGGACTCCGAATCGGACTGCGAGCCAGTCCGTTTGGAACGCTTGTAGAGCCAGTACTGCAACGTGTTCACCGAGACGTCGTGCTTCGCAGCGAAGTCCTTCTGCTGCAGTCCGCTCGTCTCGTACTCGGCGATCAACTTCATCCACTCGGCGGGGCCTGGGCTGCGCATCGCCGCCGCCAACTACACGCGTGCGCTCATCCGCGACCAGACGCCCTTCGTCGGACGGTTACCCTCAAACCAACATCGCCTTCTGCGAATTCTCCGAGAAGCCGCCTCGCAGCGACCTCCTCCCGAAGCTCGCCGCGGTTCTCGGCGTCACCGTCGAGCTGCTGCTCGCGCCGGCAACGCCGCCTCCGCAAGCCCGCAAGCGCGGGCCCAGGGGCCGCCTCCTCCGCGCCTTCGAGCAGGCCTCTTCACTCCCCAAGCGTCAGCAGCAGCTCGTCGAGCAGTTCGTCTCCACTCTCGTCGCGCAACGACGAGCGGGCTGATCAGCTCAGCACCTATTGAGCGATGCCCTTGATCACCGGAACTTCGAGCCCACCATCACAAACAAGTTGAAGGCAACCAGCGTCGCACGAGACTTCGCATCGACTGCTCTGAAACGGAGTGCCGGCCGGACACTCAAGGCAGTCCGATGTCTGCAGCTCGGGCGGAACCACGGCAGCTGACTTGAGACAAGCTGCGGTGACCAACAGCGCCATGCTCGCCCAGCGGATCATTGCGCGCAGTACCCAGGCTTGGGTTCCGGCTCTTTGGGTGGCCGTGAAATTCCGTGGCAGTGCTTTGCGATCTCTCGCTTGAGCGCCTTCCAGCAGTCGCGCTGGAGCCAGAACGCAGGGTTGTCCTTGTTCTGGCTCTCGATGTTGATCGCCGTATCCAGGTCATCGCACGCATCGCCGCTCGCGGTGTCGAGCCCCGACGCCCCGAGCCCAAATCTCGTCACGGGCGGCGAACTGAAGACATCGGTGTAGCTGAACACCGCGCCGCGATTCAGCGCACCGAGAGCCGGGCACTCAACACGCCAGGAGAACAGTCCCGTTGGGTCGGTGTACTTCAGTGGGTTGTTCCGGGCGTACGCATAAGTCGGCGCGCCGTACCCATCGCTCGCCTCGTCCTTCACCCACCAAGGCTCTTGGAGCATCGGCTCGGGAGAGAGGTACCTACTTGCACAGGACGACCTTCGTTCGCTCGCGCCTGTCCTTGAGCTTGATTCCGCATGACTCTCCATCTTTGAGATCCCATCGGTCTTTGGATCGTACGAGCGTTACAGCGCGGCCGTCGACCGAGACAAAGTCAACGCCGCTCGTGCACGCAATCCCCCGCTCCGCAGTGCTGATCGTCCAGTCTCCGGTCGGGAGCGCCACTTCTCGACCCAGAAGGGCGACGACATGCCGCTTGGTGTCAAGCACGAGAACAGGGACCTCGGCTGGCGCTATTCCGCTACCGATCGCCGCGCTGGAGTAGCCACCACAGAAACGGTTTTCGTCGATGACCGAACCGTCTGGTCGGATTCGCTTCCAAACGTGACAGTCACGCTCGACATGCTCGTACGTCGAGATATTCCCGTCGGACGACCAGATCGCGTACCAAGCAGACCCAATCGGCACCAAAGTGCGATCGACGACCGATAGACGGACAAGTTCGTTTGCACCTCGAACCATCAGAAGAGAGCCTCCATCGCTTGCGAAGGTGGGGCTTGAGAAACCGGCTGGCGACCGCGCAAGTTCGACGCCAGCATCCGTCCCCAACCGCTCCAGCAAGAGCACCCGAGACTCACTGGCGACCTCACGGCCAGGAACAGAGGTGGACTCGATGACCGCCAGCCGACAGGCCGAGTCGACGTCAAAGACCCATCCTTGTTTGCCTGCGGACCGTGCGGCTGTCCGAATGCGAACCGAGGGGTTTGATACAGCAAACACGAAGACGCCATCAGGCTCGATGTCCTCGGCCACAAGCATCGGGGACTGAGCCAGCGCGAAGGAAAG
>JAEUJS010000386.1 GCA_016792935.1 Archangium sp.
CGCGGCGACCAGCGCGCGGAGATCGCCGCGCTGCATCTGCAGGCGCTCGAGCGCATCGGGCTGGACGCGGAGGAGAACCGACGCCTTCGACGGCATCGCCGGCTGACCAGGACGCGCGGGCGGAGGAACGACCAACTCCACCGCGGCTGAAGCGACGCCATCCATCGTCTCGAGCGATTCCTCGATGTCGCCTTCCTGCGCTTCGAGTTGACGGAGCCGCTCGGCTCCCGGCGTGTCGATGAGGCCGGCGTTCTGCGCGAGCGTCTGCGTTTTCAAGCGCTGCGGCCGAGGGAGTTTCAGCTCGGTGAGCACGCGCATCGCTTCGGTGGCGTCTCCGTCTTCGAGCTCGATGGCGTACGTCGGCTTCTTGCCCTTCTCGGCGACCTTGGTGGCCTTGAAGCCGCGCGCGACGAGCACCGAGACGATCTCGTTGGCGTCGCGCTCGTCGAGGCCGTGCTGAATCTGCGTCGAGCACGCGCTGAGGACGAAACAGAGGGCAGACAGAATGGCGATGCGGGTTTGGGAGTTCATGACGATCACACCTGGGTCTGGAGGACTTGCTTCACGCCGCCCGTCGCCTTCTCGACGACCTTCCCTGCGAGATCGAGCTCCTGCGAGGCGCGGTACACGTGCGTCTGCAGCGAGAGCAGCTCGGCGGGTGAGAACGACTTCCCCGACTCGGCGAGCTTCAAGATCTGCTCCATGCGGTTCTGCGCCTGGTTCACCTGATCGAGCACCTTCGTCGCGGTGACCTGCTTGCTCGGGTCGGCCCTGTTCGTGCTCTCGACGCGGCACTTGCCGGCCTGCGCGCTCGAGACGGACTGCGCTTCCTTCGGGTTCTGGATCTGCTGCGGCGCGTTCTCGAGCCTGGGCGCTTGAGCCTGCGCCTTCATCACCTTGCCGAAGCCTTCACCGACCTTCGGAGTGTTTCCTGCGCCGGTGATCGTCGCGGGGCCGGCGCTCCCGAGTGGATTGATCGCCATGGCCGTTACCGGATGTTGTTGATGGCCGACTTCGCCGAGTCGTGGCGCACCTTCAGCACGTTGGAGAGCGTGTTGTACTCACGGCTCTCCTGCTGCATCTGCATCTGCACCAGCATCGAGCGGTCGGCCTCGGCGCGCATCTGGCTGATCATTCCGCCCATCTCTCCCGGCACGCCGCCCGCCGGAGAGCTCGCCAGGGTCTGAGCCGTCGCGCTGCCTCCGCCGCCGACGCTCGCGATGCCGGTGGCCGCCGAGATGCCCTGCGCGGTGCCGTTGGAGCCACCGGTCAGCGCAGTGACGTTGCTCACCGCGGCGCTGACGATGCCCGCGCCGGGGAGCATGCCGACGAGCTGGCTGCCGGCGGTCACCGCGGTCTGCAGCGTGTTCTTCAGCACGTTGCCGAACTCGTTCTTCGGAGTCTGGCGCGCCACCGTCGGGGTCATCGAGATGCGGTTCGTCGAGTCCATTTCGTTTCTCCGGTGCTGCGTGTGTGGCGGTCGGTTGTTCACCGGCTGTGCCGACGCCAAGTTCGCGAAATCGCTGTCGGCACGAGGAACGCGACGGTCTCAGCGCACGGACGGTCGGCTGCGAGGCGGCGGGTCGCGTTTCGACGATCAAGATGAGTGCATCGCGAGTTCGGTCGGCGCCGCTTGTTCGACTGGCCCGTCTCCGTGTGCGGTCGCAGCGTTCGACGCGGTGAAAGCGAGTTGGCGAAGTCGCTCGTCGTTTCGCGTGTCTGCGTTTGGCGCGATGGCTGCTCTCGCTCCGGTGCATGAGAGCGCACGCGATTCACCAGGCAGCAGTGAGTCACACGGAAGAAGTCGAAGGACCCAGCCCCGCTGCGAAGCCGAGCGTCACGCCGGCGACTTCCGTCGAGTCGTGGCAGGGATCGACGGACGCGAGAGTCGAAGCGCAGGCTGCTGGCGGAGTCGCTCTGCGTTCGTTGCAGCAGCTCGATGCGCGGGCCGTGACTGAGCAGGTCGAGCAGTTGATGTCGCGTGGCGTGCTCGACTGGTCGGTGAGTGAAGACGAGTGCCGCGCGGCGGTGGGACTGCTCAACAGCCTTCCTCCTGCGGAATATGCGAAGGCGATCGACGCACTCTCGCGCTCAGGCTCGCTGCAGACATTGTGTGAGCGCGTTCCTGCCGATGCACGCGGTGAGCTCGCGCAGTCGGTGGTGCGCGGTGGACTGAGCAAGGAAACGCCGGAACGCCTCGCGCCAGGCTCGCACGATCCACGGCCTCCTTCGCAGCCGGGGCTGATCACGAACGTCGAGACGTTGCCGATCGAGCTGCGCGAGGTGATTCACGCCGAGAACGCGAAGCGCGGTGCTGACTACAAGGCGGAGTTCGCGCGCTACGTCGACGCGTCTTGCGCGAAAGTGACCCGCTGCCGCACGCCGCTGGAGTTGCGCGCGCTCGGACCGATCTCGAAGCCGCCGCGATTGCTCGAGCCGGGCATCTCGGTGTCGGACTTCAAGGCGAAGCGCTTCATGAGCGATCTCGCGCCCACCAACATGGGCCAGGAGAAGGCGTGGCGCGCGGTGAGCGCGCGCATCGATGGCTTCCGTGCCGGCCTCGCGACGGGTCAGGCGGCGTTCACTGCGGAAGCCAAGGGTCAGCTCAAGAAGTCCGCAGCGGTGAGCGGTGACGTAGAGCTCAGCGCAGGAATCGCGAAAGAAGCGAAGGGCACCATCGCCAGCGATGGGCGCGTGATCGAATCGAATGTCGCGACCGAGCGCAGCATTGAGATCGGGTTCAAGAAGCTGGCGAAGGTCGAGGCGAAGCTCGGCGACGAACACCTCGAGAAGGTTGCCGGCGAAGTGCTCGGGTACGGCGTCGAACTCTCCCGGAGTGGTGAGGTCACGCTCAAGGCCGGCGCGGGCGAAGTTGGGGTCGAGGTCTCCGTCAACCCGCGTGAAGCGACCATGGGCGCGGTGCTCGTCGCCGAAGAGGAAGGCGAGTTCGGAATCGCCGACGTCAGCGTCGAAGGAAAG
>JAEUJS010000400.1 GCA_016792935.1 Archangium sp.
ACAACTTCACCGCTGACGAGCCACCTCCGACCGAGAGCTGCAGGGGCGCGTCGGCTGCTGCGAGGATCAGCGGATTCACGGCACCACGCTCCGCACACCGGCGGCCAACTTCGCGCGCAGTTCCTGATCTTCGACCGATTCCTTCAAGTCAGCGTCGAAGCTCGCGCTCTTCGAAGCGCCACGAACACCACCCGCAAGCCGCTGGAAGAAACCCATCTGCGGAGGCGGCGCGACGTGTTCAGCCGGCGGCAGGGTGATCGGCGCGTCCTCATTCAGCGACGGAGCGGGCTTCGACATCAGCACCGTGATCCCCGCCTCGCTGACGCCGAGCACCACGCGTTCACCGAGCACGTCGGCGATGACGAGCGAGCGCTTGTCTCCCAGCGAGGTCGCCTCGAGGAGCGCGATGCCGGTGCCTCCGAGCGTCTTCTTGCGGCGCTTCAAGGTGAAGGTCAGCGCGATGAGCCCCGCGAGGCCGAGCACCGGCGCGATCAACGAGCTCGCCGAAAATTCCGACGTGGTGCGCTTCAGGTCCGCGCCCTTCGTGTCGATCTTCTGATCGGAGCCAGCGAACGCAGCTGCGACCACTGAGTCAGCCGTCGTGACGGCTGCGGGGCTCGTGTCAGCGGCGGGTGCACCGGTGTCGGGCGACGCGTTCAGCAGCAGAGCGAGCGAGAGGGCGAGCATGGGACGGCTCCAGGGCTTCGAAGTGAATGGACGAACGCTCAGCGAAGACGCGCGATGCGCTCGGCCTTCGAGATGATGTCGGTGATGCGAATGCCGAACTTGTCGTTCACGACGACGGCCTCTCCACGCGCGATGAGGCGATCGTTGACGACGATGTCGAGCGGCTCTCCGGCGACCTTGTCGAGCTCGACGACCGAGCCAGGCGTGAGCCCGAGCAGATCCTGAATCGTCATGCGCGACCGACCGAGCTCCACGGTGACGTCGAGCGGCACGTCGAGGAGGAGATCGAGCCGGCGGGTCGAGATGTCTTCTTTCTGGTTTTCAACGTTCATGGTCGTTCCTCTGGGCTCAGGCGGCTTTCTTCTCGTCTTCGGGTTCAGCGGAGAACGGACGGCGGATCTCGGAGACCGGGCCGCGATCGATCTCGAGCGCCAGCGCGCCACCGACGACGCGCGGCTGCCCGGTGAACTTCGCGCGGCCCTGCACGTAGAGCGGCAGCGGGACACCTTCACTCGTGCCGAGCGTCAGCACCGCGCCGTCTTCCAGATCGAGCAGATCGCGCAACGTGAGCGTCGTCTTGCCGAGCAGCGCGCGCAGCTCGACCTGCGTCTGGTTGAGCTCTTCCTCGAGGCGTCTGGCGAAGCGCGCGTCCGAGGTGTTGCCGAGCTTGGGAGGCGACATGAGCGCCTTCTTCGCCGGCTCGATCGCGGTGTAGGGCAGGGCGAGCTGAATCACGCCCTTCAGCGCGCCTTCCAGCTCGAAGCTGCAGAGCACCGCGGCCTCATTCGCCGGCGCGATCACCGCGAGCCGGGGGTCCGACTCGAAGCGCGCGATCTCGGGCCGGAACGCGAGCACCGGAGCCCAGGCCTGCGTCATGCCCTCGGTGAACATCGACAACAGCTTGGTGAGCACCTTGCGCTCGACGTTGGTGAAGTCGCGGCGCGGGCCGTCGTCGGCCGGGGCCTGCGCCTGATCTTCCGCGCGACCGCGCTTGTCGCCGAGCGCCGCGGCGATCAGCGCATCGGCGAGACCGGGCTCGAGCACCAACAGCGCCTGCTGCCCCGGCTTGCCGAGCGTCATCACGCACACCGTCGTCGGCGGCGCGAGCAGCGAGTTGAAGTCACCGAACTTGAGCAGCGACGCAGGGCCGCACGAGACGCGCACCGAGAGGCGCGTGCGTCCGGCGAGACCGATGGCGAAGGACGAGCCGATCTGCTCGTTGATCGCGTCGAGCGTCGGCATCTGGCCGCGAATGACGCGGTCCTGACTGGTGAGGTCGTAGGGCGTCGCGGTGCCGCGGCCCTTGGGCGCCTCGGGCATCACGCGGCCGTCCTGCACCGCTGACATCAGCGCGCTGATCTCGTCCTGATTCAGAACGACGCCGGCCATGACATCCCCCTCACTGCACCACGAAGTCGGAGATGTAGAGCGCGCGGATGCGCGCCTCGGGCACCAGCTCGCGAAGCTTCTGCTGCAGCGCGTCCTTGGTGCGAGTGAGCCCCTCGCTGCCTCGCAGTTCTTCGAGCGTGCGATCCGACAGGTACGAGATGATCGCGTCGCGAACGCGCGGGAGGTTGGCGTTGAGCCGCTCCTTGTCGGGCTCGCCGAAGACCTCGACGTCGAAGCTCATGCGCGCGTAGCGATCGAGCTCCGGGTTGCGAAGGTGAATGACGAAGTCGGGCAGCTTCACCATCGGGCCCGGGCCGCTTCCGACCGCGCCAGGCGCGCCGTGGCCTTCGCCTTCCTTCTTCTCGCCTTTCTCTTCCTTCGCTTCAGCCTTGGGCTCGGCCTTCTCGGCCTTCTCCGCCTTTGGTTCCTCGCCCTTTTCTTCCTCGGCGTCGTCGTGCTTCTCGACGGGCGCCGCAGCAGGCGGGTGCGACATCGTGTACCCCATGAAGCCCAGCACGCCGATCAACAGGAGGCTGTTGAGCCCGACGAGGATCGGCATCAGCTTGCTGTTCTTCGCAGCGGGAGGCGGAGGCGGCGTTTCGGTGGCTGCGTCCTTCTTGGGCTCGCTCATGACGGTGGGCACCAGAGCAACGGCTGTGCCCCTGACGCGTCACGGCTGTGTCGGCTGATAAGCCCGTGGATCCTGCGGCGGAATCTCCAACACGATCTCGATGCGACGGTTGAGTTCGCGGTTCTCCGGGGTGTCGTTCGACACCAGGGGGTGAGACGACCCCAGACCGGCCGCGCTGAGCCGCACGGGATCAATTTGATGGCCCTGCTCGAGGTACGACACGACGGTCGCCGCGCGCGCTGCCGAGAGATCCCAGTTGCTGCGGTACTTCGAAGAGCTGATCGCGCCGTCGTCGGTGTGGCCTTCGACGCGGATCAGCGAGCTGCCGGCCTCGAGCTCGCTGCCGATCGCGTCGAGCACGGCGAGCGCCTCAGGCCGCAACGCAGCCGACGCGGGATCGAAGAAGCGCATCGCCGACAGCCGCAGGCGCAGTTTTCCGTTCTCGATCTCGACCGACACCGTGGGGTTCTTCTCTTTGTGCATCAGCCACGGCTTGAGCGCCTTCTCGAGCTTGCGCCGCGCGTCTTCGACCAGCTTCTTCTGCTGCGAGCTGTTGGGAGGCGTGCTGCCGAGGTTGGTGACGCAGCCTCCTTCCGTCGGAGGACCGCGGAAGATGGCCAGCTTGTTCACGCCGCCTTCGCCCTTGAAGTGCAGCGCCCACCGCATCGACTCACTGGCCTGCGCGAGCTTGTTGGTGTCCACGCGACTGGAGGCGTAGAGAACGACGAAGAGTGCGAAGAGCAGCGTCACCAGGTCGGCGTAGGAGATCACCCACCGTTCGTGGTTCTCGTGTTCTTCGTGTTTGTGCTTCTTCGCCATGACTCAGGACGCTCTTCGACACGTTGACGACGCGACACAAGGCCTTGGGGAGCGGGGCTTTTTCGTTCGTGACGGGTTTCTGGGAATCGAGCTCGCGCGCCAGGTCCGTGATGCAGCGCGCCGCGTCGAGCTGCGACCGGGCGGCATCCGCAAGAGTGCGACAGTGGATCACACGGTGCGCACCGACGAGCTTGCCTGGCTGAGCGCCGAGGAGACGACGGGCGCGTTGCGCGAAGCGGTGGCCGCGTTCGAGCGGCTGCGCGACGCGCTGAATCAGAGCGCGTACCTCGGGCTGCGCTCGTTCGATCTGCAGCTCGCGCGCTACCGCCCCGGAGCGAAGTACGTGAAGCACCGCGACGCTTTTCCGGGTCAGGAGAACCGGCGGCTGACGGCCATCGTGTATCTGAATGAAGGCTGGACCGAGCGCGACGGTGGAGAGCTCGAGCTGTGTGTCGAGCCGATCGTTCGCGTGCAGCCGGTGCTCGATCGCCTCGTCGTGTTCCGCAGCGAGCTCATCGAGCATCAGGTCCTCGAGTCGCACGCTGCTGAACGCTGGGCGCTCACCGCCTGGTATTCCGCGCGCTAGCGATCACTTCGCAGCCGACGGCTTGGCGTGCTTGCCGTGGTGACCGGCGAAGCTCTTCAGCTTCTCCTCGAGGATGCGCGGGTTCAGACCTTCTTGAATCGAGAGCACGCCCTCGGCGATCAGCGTCTTGCGCTCCTTCTCGAGCGAGAGCTTGCGCTTGATCTTGTTGCTCAGTGGCAGCGCGATGAGGTTCGCCACGCCGACGCCGTACACCGTGGCGACGAAGGCGACTGCGATGCCGGGGCCGAGCGCCGCGGGGTTGTCGAGGTTTTCCATCACGTGGATGAGGCCGAGCACGGCGCCGAGCACTCCGACCGTCGGGCAGAGCGCGCCGAAGTCACCCCAGAACTTCGCGACCACGCCTTGTTCTTCGGCTTCGACTTCGATCTCCATCTCGAGCGTGTTGCGAGCCACCGATGCTTCGACGCCGTCGACGAGAAATCCGAGCGCGCGCTTCAAGAACGGGTCCTTGATCTCCTGCAGCTTGCCCTCGAGCGCCAGCACGCCATCGCGGCGCGCGACGGTGGCGAGCTCGACGATCTGCGCCATCAGCGGAACGATGTCGTTCGGCTTTTCCTTGAGCGCGACCGAGAAGCCCTTCAAGCCGCCGATCACTTCGCCGAGCGGGTAGCTGACCAGCACCGCTCCGATGGTGCCGCCGACCACGATGATGAAGGCGGTGGCCTGCAAGAGCGAGCCGGCGTGGCCACCTTCGAGCTTCTGCCCGAGGAGGATCATGCCGATGCCGAACGCGATGCCAGGAATGGTCGTCTTATCCACGTGCTTCTCCCAATTTCTTCATCAGCTCGGCCAGCGACTCGCGCACGATCAACCGCTGCCCGGGGGCGAGCGTCAGCACCGTGTCGGGCGTGCTCTCGGCGAAGAGGATCTGCGCCTCGTTCACCGCGATGGTCTTTCCGTCGAGCCGCGTGAGCAGAATCATGGTTCCTCGGTTCTTCTCTTCGGCACGCGCTGCGTCGTTCTTCAGGCGCGTCATGAAAATGAAAACCCTCTCCCTGCGTGAGCGGGGAGAGGGCAGGGTCAAGCTGGTACTGCCTCGAATCAGCGCTTGAGCTGCATCAGTTCCTGCAACAACTGATCAGCCGTAGTGATGGTCTTCGAGTTCGCCTGGAAGCCACGCTGCGCAGCGATCATGCGAACGAACTCGCCGGCGAGATCCACGTTCGACTGCTCGAGCGCACCCGCGACGATCGACGCGCGACCACCTTCCGCCGGAGCGCCGATGGTCGGCTGACCGGACTCGAGCGTCTCCATCAGCATGTTGCCGCCGACGCGCTGCAGGCGATCGGCCGCCTGGAAGTCAGCGACCGCGACCTGACCGAGCACGCGCGTGGTGCCGTTGGTGAACGAGCCGAGCACTTCGCCCTTCGTGTTGATCTGCACGTTGGTGAGC
>JAEUJS010000415.1 GCA_016792935.1 Archangium sp.
GAGTTCTGCGCGCCCGCCGCCTTGGCGTACGCCGCGTCGGCCGCCGGAAGGCGAGGCACGTCACCACGCGGCTCGCGCACTACGACGGCACGTGTGCAGCTGACACCGTTGTGGCGCTCACGCCGCACTTCGACTCGACTCGCGGCATGACGCGCACACTGGCGATCGCGACGTTCCTGCTCACCGCGTGCATCGCACCGCAGCCGGTGTTGCGGCCTGTCACGGGCGACGACGTGACGATCTTCGTGCACGGCTACCGCGGCTCGTTCCTCGCGACCGAGAGCGGAGAGATCGCGTGGATCACCATCTCGCAGGGCCTGAGCACCGGAGATCGGTCGCTCGCCCTGCCCTTCGAGGGCCAGCGCGACTTCCCGAAGTATGGGCCGCTCCACACTACGGGGCCGTTGACGCGCCTCACCGCGATCCCCGGCATCCTCGAAGAGGACCCCTACGCCTCGTGGATGGACTGGGCGAAGGACGGTCTGCCGGGCTTCACGATCTTCGCGTACGACTGGCGGCAAGACGTTCGCGCGAGCGGCGATCAACTCTGCGCGTTCATCGAAGGACTCGGGCTCGGGCCGAAGAAGCGCGTGAACATCGTCGCGCACTCGATGGGAGGCCTCGTCACGCTCCACTGTCTGCGCAGCGGGTCAGATGCCGTGCGGTCGGCGGTGAAGAAGGTGGTGTTCGCCGGCACGCCGTTCCGCGGCTCACCAGGCGCGTGGGACGATCTGCACCTCGGCACGAAGAGCCAGTCGAACACACGGCTCATGGATCGCGAGGCGCTCCTGACGTTCTCGTCGACGTGGCAGCTGCTTCCGCCGCGCGCCGACTACTTCGTCGATGCCCAGGGATCGCCGACCGTCGTCCCCGCGCTCGACCCGGCTGCCTGGCAGACGAGGAAGTGGGGCTTGTTCAGCGAATCGCTCCCGGGCGCGTACGTCGAGCAACTGCGCGCGCGGGTCGATGCGCACGCGGGCTCGTGGGCAGTGCTCGCCGACGTCGAGTCGCCGACACCAACGTGGAAGACCATGGTGATCGTCGGCAAGGGGCGACCGACCATCAATGCGTGGCGGGTGAGAAACGATGGCTCGTTCGACTTCGATCAGCCCCTGCGCGGCGATGGCGATGGCACCGTGCCGTCAGCGAGCACGCACCCGCCCAGGCCGATCGTCGCGACGACGGTGGAGACGACCGCGGAGCACAGCGAGATGCTTCGTCGCTCCGAAGTGCAGTCGGTGATCACCGAGTTCTTCCGGGCGCCATAGCCTCGTGTTCCGGCTTGTGAGAGCGTCGGCTCGATGCGGCGAGTCTGGATGTTGGCGCTGTGTTGCGCGTGCGGACCCGCCGTGACGCTGCGCACGTTGCCAGAGAAATCAGCTCCGCTCGAGCAGCGCACGCTCGCGTGGGACGCGCTGCGGCCCGCGAAGCGCACCGAAGGCGCGCTCGAGCTCCGCAACGGGTTGATCATCACCGACCCGTCTTCGCTCCAGCCGGTGCTCGAAGTTGACAGCCAGGCCGACACCTGGGTCCACGCGTGGCATCGCTCGCGGGCGCACTTCTTCGCCGTCGCGATCGTCGCCGCCCTCAACGTCTTGACCTCCGCGACCCTCATCGGCATCGGCCTCGACACGTCATTTCGCGAAAGGCCTCCCGCGTATGTCGGAATGATCGGCTTCGCGAATGCGGGCGCCGCGGTCGTCCATCTCATCGCTGCCGCGATTCTCTCGGGCGTGTCGTCGTACCAACGCGACCGCGTCTTCAAGGCGTACGAGCCTTCACTCCGAGCCCGGCTCGCGATTCCGACGGACCCGCCGATGGTACCCGCCGTGCCGAGCGTGCCCGAGCCCGTGCCCTACGGGCTCTAGATCGCTAGAGCTTCCAGAGTTTGATGACCGTCGAGTCGATCACCGCGAACCAGGCGTCGTCGCTCGAGAGGATCACGTTCTGGTTCTTCTCCGCCGGCCAGCGCTTCGCCGCGCCCTCAGTCCCCACCTGGTACAGCCGAACCACGCCGTCTCCTCCACCGACGAGCACGCGCTTGCCGTCGCGCGACAACGCCACGCCGGTCACCGTCGGCCGCCGATTGCCCTGCTCGAGCACCGGCCCCTTGATCAGCCCCGCGCTCTTCCCGTCCGCGCCGTTCCACAACTTCACGTCGACGCCCGACGGGCTCCAGGACGCAATCACCTTCGTGTCGCTCGTCATGATCGACAGTGGAATCTCGGGCTCGGTGTTCACCGTCTGCTTCGGCTTGCCGGTCTTCGCATCGAGCAACGAGAACTTCCCCGCGCTGCTCGCCACCAGCAGCCACTTCCCATCGGCGCTGAACTGCGCGGTGCGCCCGCGGAACTCGAAGCGCTTCTTGCCGCCGGGCAGCTCGTAGACGTTTCCTTGATCGGTCACTCCGGCCACCGCGACCGCCGCGCCATCGGGCTGCACCGACAGCTGCAGCACGGCTTCGGGGTGCGCGAGCTGCTCGAGCACCTTGAGCGTCTCGGCGTCGAGCACCTGCACCGACAACCCGGAATCACCGACCAGCAGCTTCTTGCCGTCGGCCGAGAAGCCGAGCGCGGTGATCTGCTGCACGGCGACCGTCGCGCTCGAGAGTTCCTTCCCGGTCTCGAGCGACCAGAGCTTCACCTTCTTGTCGCGACCTGCACTCACCAGCCGCTTGCTGTCGGGGCTGAAGGCGATGGCGGTGATGGTCTCCTGATGACCGGGCAACACGTACGGGCTTCCCGGCAACAGCGTCTGCGGCTCGAACCCGCCGGCGGCGAGCATCAACGTGGAGATCAGCGTCAGCACTGTTCAGGTCCTCTTTCTCTTCCACTCACCCGAGCGGCCACCCTGCTTCGCCTCGAGCTGCACCGCTTCGATCACCATTCCGCGGTCCGTGGACTTGAGCATGTCGTACACCGTGAGCGCCGCCGCGGAGACGGCCGTGAGCGCCTCCATCTCGACGCCGGTGCGGTCCACCGTCTTCACGGTCGCTCGAATTTCGACGCCGGCCTTCACGGTCGCGACGTGCATCTCGACCGCAGAGATCGCAATGGGATGACAGAGCGGGATCAGATCAGGCGTGCGCTTGGTCGCCATGATCCCCGCCAGCCGGGCGGCCTCGATCACGTTGCCCTTGCTCACCGAGTTCGACCGAATGGCGTTGCGCGCCTGGGCGCTCATGCGCACCAGCCCCGTGGCGATCGCGATTCGTTCGGTTTTGGGCTTGTCGCCCACGTCCACCATTCGCATGGCGGACGGTCTAGCTCACCACTCGTCGAGGATGAACTTGCGCGGGTTCGGCGCGATGCCGTTGAGGCGCACTTCGTAGTGGAGGTGCGGACCCGTCGAGCGACCGGTGTTGCCCATCGCCGCGATGATGTCGCCACGCTTCACGCGCGCTCCGGCCTTCACCTTGATCGAGGCCAGGTGGCCGTAGCGGGTCTTGATGCCATAGCCGTGGTCGATCACGAGCACGTTGCCGTAGCCACCCTCGAGACCGGCGAAGACGACGGTGCCATCGGCAGGCGCGACGACTTCCTTGCCGTGCGGACCAGCGATGTCGAGACCGGCGTGCATCACGCGTTCCGAGGTGTACGGGTCGAGGCGCGAACCAAAGTCCGACGTCACCCAACCGCGCGCCGGCCACACCGACGGGAACGACGCGAGGAGCGACTTCTGGTTCTGGAAGAAAGCCTGCTGTTCCTGGAGGCTCTGCTCGAGCCGGGTGGCCTCAGCGGAGACCTTGTCGAGTTTGGCGGTCAACACCTCGACGCCTTCCGCGTCTTTGCTGCGCACGAACTGGTTCTCACCCGAGGGCGAGAGCGGCTGCTGCTCGGTGGGACCCATCGCGAGGTTGCGCTGCGGGTCGGACAACAGTGTGATGGCGCGCAGCTGTTGGTCGAAGCGCTCGACGCGCCCCATGGTCTGCTTCACGTGCTCGAGCTGTTCACGGATCACGGCGAGCTCGCTCTTGAGCTTCAGGTTCTCTTCGCGGAGCGCCGGATTCTCAGACGCGTCGGCGACGACCACGAAGTAGTTCACCGCGAGACCAACGCCGAGGAGTACCAACAGACCCACTGCCGCGACGAGCCGATAGATCCACACCTTACGGAGGTGGAAACGCTTCACCTCCTGCTGGTGATCGGGAACGACGATCAGCGTGAAACTCTCGTTCGAAGACACTCGAGCCCCTTAATTCAATGCCAGCGGTCAATTGCAGCGCTGGAAGCGTGCGGAACCTCGTCGATCAGGGTGCCGTTACGCAAGCTGAAAACTTGATTTTTCGCGGTTCTACCGGCGACCAAACCTAACGACCTTCACGCCCCGTCAACGACGGTCACGACGATGACGGTGATGTTGTCGTCACCGCCGCGCTCGTTCGCGAGCTCGATCAACTTCTTCGGCGCTTCCTTCAGCGGATTGCCGCTGACGATCTCGCGGATCTCGCGGTCCTCGACCAGGTTGGCCAGGCCGTCGGAGCACAGAATGAAGAAGTCACCGGGCTTGGTGACGAGCCCCATCACGTCGACCTGCACTTCCTCTTCGAAGCCGACGGAGCGGGTGATGATGTTCTTGTACCGGGAGTGCTTCGCCTCTTCAGGCGTGATCATTCCGGCTTTGATCTGCTCGTTGACCAGCGAGTGATCTTCGCTGACCTGCTGAATGAGATCGCCGCGAACGAGGTAGGCGCGGCTGTCACCGACGTGCGCGAAGAGGGCGTTCTCGCCCTTCACACAGAGGGTGATGACCGTGGTGCCCATGCCGGCCAGACGCGGATCATCTTGAGCAGCCTTGAAGATGGCGGCGCAGGCCTTCTCGACCGAGCCGCGGAGGAACTCGGGCAGCGGAGAGTCCTGGAGCGGAGTGTCGACGGAGAACGGGTTCTCGGCGGCCTTCTTCGCGCCACGCATCTCCTGGTCGATGGTCTCGACCGCGATGCGTGAAGCGGTGCCGCCTCCCGCGTGACCACCCATGCCGTCCGCCACGACGTAGAGCTGGAGCTCTTCGTCGATCAGATAGCTGTCTTCATTGTGGTTGCGCTTACGGCCCACGTCGGTGAGCCCAGCGGACACAGCCTTGAATCGAGAGCCAGCCGTCTTCGACACGGTCGCGCAGGTTAGGCAGACAAAGGCAGCGCAGCAACAAAGCGTTTTGGTGTCGCGCTACAGCTCGCTTCACGCGCTGCGTCTTTGTTCGCCGTCCGATTTCTTCCGTTGACGGCGCGGTTTGACGTGGCGCAGGGCGGATCGCAGCAGGGCCTCGGCCGCCCCGAGCGCTTCGCGCGTGACTTCCACGCCCGAGAGCATGCGAGCGAGCTCGTGCGCGCGGTCGTCTCCGGGCTCGAGCGGCACCACCACCGAGCGGGTCCGGCCCTTCGATTCAGCCTTCTCGATGCGCAGATGCGCGTCGGCGTGCGCGGCGACCTGCGGGAGGTGCGTGATGCACAACACCTGGCGATGCCCGGCGATGTCCTTGATCAGGCGCCCGACGACGTCGGCGACGGCTCCTCCGATGCCGGCGTCGGCTTCGTCGAAGACCGAGCACGAGCACGAGTCGCTCCCCGCGACGGCGGCCTTCATGGCCAGCATCACGCGAGAGGCTTCTCCGCCGGACGCCACCTTCGCGAGAGGACGCAGCGCTTCACCCGGGTTGGCGCAGAAGAGGAACTGCACCTGATCGCCACCCGACGACTGGAGCTCGACCGCGACGAACTCGACCTCGAAGCGCGCGCGCTGCATCGAGAGCCGCTGGAGCCCGGCCACGACGGCCTCGGTCAGGCGCTTGCCCGCCTTCTGCCGCAGCACCGTCAGTTCCTTCGCCGCGGCGTCGGCTTCATCTCGCGCCTTGCGGTGCTCGACCTCGACCTCGGCGCGACGTTCTGCGCGGTGCTTCAACTCGTCCAGCTCGGCGGCGAGCGTGCCGCGCTTGGCGACGACGGCTTCCAGAGGAGCAGCATGCTTTCGACTCAGCCGCTTCAACGCGTCGAGCCGCTCATCGACCTCATCGAGCCGGCGTGGATCAGAGTTGAGCCCGCTCAAGTACCGAGAGAGCCCACGAGCGGCGTCATCCAGCTCGGTCTGCGCGGCGATCAGCGCGGTGCGCACCGAGGAAAGGGACGGATCAATCCGCTCGGCGTCGGCGACCAGATGCACCGCGCGCCCGAGGAGCTCGACCGCCGAGCCTTCCTGCGTCGCGGTGAGCTCTTCGGCGCTGCCGACCGTCTTGCGGAGCTTCTCCGACGACGCGAGCCGCTTCCGCTCGGCTTCGAGCGTCACGTCTTCTCCCACCTGCGGATTCACGCGCTCGAGCTCTTCGAGCTGAAAGCTCAAGTAGTCGATGCGAGCGGCGACCTGGCTCTCGTCGCCCCCGAGGGCTTGCAGGCGATCGGCGGTCTCACGCACGCGCGCCCACGCGGCCGAGTACTTCGCCATGACGTCGCTCTGCTCGCTTCCGCCAGCCGACTCGTCGGCTGATCTGATCGCACCAAAGCGATCGACGAGGCCGAGATGCTCGCGCGGGTCGAGCAACGCCATGTGCTCGTGCTGGCCGGCGATGTCGACCTGCCCCTTCATCAAGCGCTGCAGCACGCCGACACCGACCAGCGCTCCGTTGACGTGCACGCGCCCCTTCCCCTGGCGAGAGAGCGAGCGACGAATCGAGAGCTCGGGGCCGTCGTCGGGAAGACCCAACTCCGAGAGCCGCGCGGCGAGCAGCTCGGAGCGATCGAAGAGTCCTTCGATCACCGCCTCATCTGCTCCCGCGCGGATCACGTCTGCCTCGGCGCGCCCCCCCACGAGCAACCCCAACGCGTCGATGACGATCGATTTGCCGGCGCCGGTTTCGCCGGTGAGCACGGTCAGCCCTTCGCCGAAGGTGACTTCCGCTTCCTCGACGACAGCCACATTCTTCAAACGCAGTGTGTTCAGCATACTGAACACCTTATCAGTGCCCACTGACAAGTCGAGGGCACGCGCCAAAACCCCAAGTCAGTTCATAGACTTAGCTCAGCGACCCGCAAGATCGAGCCGTGATCGACGCCGTTGAGCAGCGTGAGGGTCGTCTTCAGGCGATCTGCGAGGGCACGCGATGGCGGGAGCGCGACGTCGTCTGTTCCGTGGATCAGCGCGACGGGACACTGGAGTGCATCGGCGTCGTCCGCGGTGATGGCGTACACGTCTCCGCGCAGCAACGGAGCGAGCCGCGACGGCATCAACATCGACAGCTCGAGCGCGGCGGCGAGGATCGTCAGCTTCCGCGGCGGGGTTCCACGACGGCTCAGCTCGGCGGCGACGTGCACGGCGAGCGGAGCTCCGAGCGAGAACCCGACGAGCTCGAGCTCAGCGGGCGCGACACCGAGCGCCTCGACGAACCTCACGGCATCGGCCCGCAGCGCGTCGGGCGAAGGCACGCCATCAGAACCGTCGTAGCCGCGGTACGCGAAGGTCGCGAGCCCCCGGCCGTTCCCCACGCGCTCGAGAAACGCGGCTCCGCTCTGCACCTGGTGCTCGTCGTTGCCGTTGAAGAAGACGAGCCAGCGCGTCTGCGACTCGACGGGAGGCCGCTTGATGGCGCGCAGCCGGCCGTCGAGCTTCCACTCCGTGAAGCCCGCGGGCGTCGCCGATGCAGGAGCGCCGGTCACATAGGGGAAACGGTGTGCAGGACTCGAAAGACGGAACATGGCACCCCCGACGACGAGCAGCGTGAACGCGACGAGGCCCCAACGCGTGGCGGTCATGGCGCAGACAACGTCTCGACGACGCGCGCCGGAGTTCCCGCCACGCGCGTGTTCGGCTCGACGTTCTTGTTCACCAGGGAGCCCGGGCTGACGACCGCGCCCGCGCCGATGGTGACACCGGGCAGGATGATCGAGCGCGTGCCGATCCACGCTCCGTCGCCGATGGTGACCGGGGCGCGCGTGACGTTGCCGGCGCGGTGCTGCGGCGGCCCGAGCTCGTGCGTGCTGGTGAGGATCATCACCTGGTGGCCGAGCATCACGCGATCTCCCAGCGTGATGCGCTCTTCGAGATCGAACGTCACGCCCAGCTCGATGACGCAGTCGCGGCCGATGTTCAGGTTGTTGGGGAGCGCCGCACCGCCAGTGATCCGCGGTTGCCCCAGAAAGCTGGTGCCCTCGCCGATCTGAAAGCCGACCTGCTCCAGGAGCCGCGCGCGCACCGTGCTGGGCATGAAGCGATTCACCACGTTCACCGCTTCCAACGTGGGGTGCAGCGCACCGAGCTCTTCGTTCACCAACTGCGTCAGCCGCGAGAACACGCTCATGCCGGTTTCACCCTCGTCTTCTTGAAGCGCGCGGAAAATTGCTGCTCGTCGGTGAGCTCGATGCGCACCGGAATCTTCCACGCCGCCAACTTGTCGCGACAGAACGCGCGCAGCCGCTTCTTGAACACGTCGAGCGGCTCGGGGCTGGCGAGGTTGACGCGCGCAGCGACGAAGTGACCGGTCAGCGGGTTCTTCTCTCCGTAGACCGCGACGTCGGCCACGTTGGGCAACTGCATCAACACGCCCTCGACCTCGGCCGGGTACACCTTCTGGCCGCCGACGTTGATCAGATCAGACACGCGACCGAGCACGCGCAGCCACTCGCCTTCGACCTCGACCGCGTCTTGCGTGTTGAGCCAGCCCTCGGCGTCGAAGAGATCGGGCGCGTTGAGGTAGCCGAGCATCGCCGCCGGACTGCGCACCCACAGCACCCCGTCACGAATCTGCGTCTCGAACCCATCGTGCGTGAACGAGATGAAGAGCGACCCATCGGGCCGGCTCCGTGAGCGAAGAACGCCGAGCTCCGATAGGCCGTATGTCTGCACGCACTTCACGTGCGGGAGCACCTCGGCGAGCCGGCGCAGCGTCGTCTGCGGCATCGGCTCGGTCCCGTAGGCGATGACCTGCAGCGACGACGCGTCGTGCCGCTTCCACGCCTCGTGCAGCAACACCAGGTTCAGGAACGTCGGAGACGTCGGCAGCGTGTGCACGCGGTGCTTCGCGACCAGCGACCACACGACCTCGGGATCGCGGGAGGGCGTGGTGACGACCGTGCCCCCATTGCTCAGCGCGTTCATCAGCGTGTCGATGCCGCCGATGTGATCGAAGAGCAGAAAGGTGAGCACCGTCTTCTTCTGTCGCGGCGTGCGGAACTTCTCGAGCAGCGCCTCGAAGTCGTGGAGCACGGCCTTGGCCGCCCCCGAGCTGCCGGACGAGAAGATCACCAGCCCCGCGTGGCCGCGTTGACGAAGCTTGCGCGTCAGCACGTGTTCGACGGGGCGCGCGTGGTTCTCGACGGTGAACGTATCGTCGTCGGCGAAGACGTACGTGCGCTCGACCTCGGCGATGGCCTCGAACTCCGCGCGGTGCATGCGCTGGCCGGGCGTGATGGGCACGATGACGGCCTGGCGTTCGAGCAGCGCCAGCAGGAGCGAACAGGTGTTGGGCGAAAACGTGCCTTCGATCGCCACCACGGTGCCCGCAGCGAGCTCTCCCAACTTCCAGGCGCGGGTGCGCTCGAGCAGCTCGCCGTAGGTGAGCACGCGATCGGACCAGATCAGCGCCGGATCAGCCGCGGGAAAGCTCGCGAGGCGCTCGACGAGCCACATTCAGGTGATGCCGCCGAGGTACAGGACCTGCCCGGTGATGTTGTCGCTGCCGGGCGCCATGAAGAAGTCGCACACGTTGGTGCAGTCCTCGTAGGTGCCGAGCCGCTTGATGGCGAGCCCCTGCACCACCGCGTCGATCTTGTCCTGCGGCACGCCCTTGATCATGTCGGTCATGATCGGAGTCGCTCCGAACGAGTTGCAGGTGATGCCCCACTGCCCGAGCTCGTACGCGAGGATGCGGGTGAGCGTGACGACCGCGCTCTTCGACGCCGCGTAGATGGCCTCTCCCGCGAGCGCGATGGGCGCGACGATGGTGGTGAAGTTGATGATGCGCCCGTACTTGCGCCGCATCATCACCTTCGCCGCGTCACGACAGACCAACATGGTGCCGGTGACGTTCACCTCGAGCATGCGGTTGGCGGTCGAGGCCGGCGTCAGCAGCACGTGGTTCATGGTGGCGATCGCCGCGTTGTTGATCACCACGTCGATGCGACCGTGCCGTTTCGCGACTCCGCTGATCCAGTGCTTCACCGCCTTCTCGTCGGCGACGTCGACGTTGGCGTGCGTGTAGTTGGCCGCTTCCCAGCCGGCGTCTCCACGCGAGCAACCTTCGACGAGCATTCCGCGCTTCGCATAGGTCTCGGCGAGATGACGGCCGATGCCCTTGCGCGAGCCGGTGATCAGCACGACCTGCTTGTCGGCCACCTCAACCATGCACGCCGCCTTCTTTGATCGTCTCGAGCACGTGATCGGCCAGCACCCCCACGCTGCGGAACGGGGAATTCTTCGCCGACATCGCCTTGTCGCTCGCCAGCGTCACCGTCACGTCGTGCTTCATCTCGAGCGCCTGCTCGACCTCGACGATCAGCGAGACGACGGCGAGGGAGTCGAGCACCGCACCCGGCCCCACGATCACCGTCTCGTCGCTCAACGAAGTGGGAGGCGGAAGCCCGGCCTGATCCATCACTTCCTTCACCGCGGCGTGAATGATCTCCACTACTGCACTGCGTTCGATCACGACTTGCCTCCAGAGGTACGCCACTTCGCCAGCGAGATGCGCTGCTGGCCCATCACCAGGGTTTGCGCGGGCACGTCTTTGTCGACCACCACCGAGGCGCCGATCACCGCGCCTTCGCCGATGGTGACGCCCGGAAGAATCGTGGCGCGCGCGCCGATCCACGCTCCCGGGCCGATGCGCACCGGAGCCGCCTTCACACCGCCACCCCGCTCCGACAGCCGGGTGAGGAAGAGCACCTCGTGCCCGACGCTGACGTGATCGTCGATGAAGAGCTGCCCCTCGAGATCGAACATGCAGCCCGCGTTGAAGCCGCAGAACTCGCCGATGTGAAGCGCGCTGACGTCACCGATGAAGGTCGGCAGATCCCAGAAGGTCGAGGTCGTTCCGATGCGCAGGCCTGCGGCGCGCAACGCGCTGGTGCGCACGCGGCTCCCGACGAAGGGAGGCAGCGCCCGCACCACCGCCGCAGCTGCGCGCAGTTTGAGGTCCATCAGCCGAGCTTGAAGAGATCCTCGACGTCTTTCTCGGTGAGCGCCTTGCCGACGTCTTGATCGGTGCCGAGCACTCCGGCGGCGAGCTCACGCTTGCGCTGCTGCAACCCGAGGATCTTCTCTTCGACCGTGCCGCGCGTGATCAGCTTGTACGAGAACACCGCGCGCGTCTGGCCGATGCGGTGCGTGCGATCAGTCGCCTGATCTTCGACGGCCGGGTTCCACCACGGGTCGTAGTGGATCACGTAGTCGGCAGCAGTGAGGTTGAGGCCCGTGCCGCCCGCCTTGAGCGAGATGAAGAACACCGGAGGACCATCGGGCGCGTTGAACGCGTCCACCTTGCTCATGCGGTCCTTCGTACGCCCATCGAGATACATGTACGGGAGCTTCTTCTCGTCGGCCTGCGACGTGAGGATCTCGAGCATCTCGGTGAACTGGCTGAAGATCAGCGCGCGGTGGCCTTCCTTCACGAGCTCGTCGACCAGCTCTCCGAAGCGTTCCAACTTCGCCGACGGGGGCAGCGCGGTTCCGGGAGGCAATTTCAAGAGCCGCGGATCACAGCAGACCTGCCGCAGCTTCATGAGCGCCGACAAGATCGAGATGCGCGACTTGTTGAAGCCGACCTTGTCGATCGACTCGTAGACCTTGCGCTTCGATTCCTCGAGCACCTCTTTGTAGAGCGCCTGCTGACCGGGCTCCATGTCGACCCAGGTGACGACCTCGGTCTTGGGCGGCAGGTCCTTCGCAACTTCCGTCTTCAAGCGCCGCAAGATGAACGGGTGGATGCGCTTCTTCAGGCGATCGCGCGTCTCGACCTCACCCTGAATGGTGATCGGGTGCTCGTAGCGATCGTGGAATGACTCCGCGTTCCCGAGGAAGCCGGGCATCAAGAAGTCGAAGAGGCTCCACAGCTCGGTCAGCCGGTTCTCGAGCGGAGTGCCCGTCAGCGCGATCTTGTGATCGGCGCCGATGGACTTGCAGGCCTGCGCCGTCGCCGAGTCAGCGTTCTTGATGTTCTGCGCCTCGTCGAGAATCACGGTGCGGTAACCGACCGCGCGCAGCTCAGCGAGATCGCGACGGATCAGCGCGTACGAGGTGAGCACCAGATCGGCGCCCTGCA
>JAEUJS010000421.1 GCA_016792935.1 Archangium sp.
GAGCCCACGCTGCGCGGGCACCACGAGCGACGGCAACTGCGCGCAGCCTTGCGGCAGCGAGACCAACATCGTCACGCGCACGTCGTCGTACGTCGTCGCGGAGCGCTTCAGCTCTCTCGCGCGCGGCGCTTCGATCAACCGCACCTCGTACAGCAGGAGCTCGAGGCCCGGACAGAACGGCGGGTTCATCGACCACCGCAACATCGGCGACGACGTGCGCGTCATGGGCGGCGCGAGCTCAGCGACAGTGGGCAGCGGTGGACTCGCGTGTGCGAACGCGGCCACCACCACCCACCCCATCAGGCTGCGCGCGTGCACGGAGCGCGAATATTCCCCCAAATCCTCACTGCAGGCGCTGCAACGTGTACGCGCCCGTCGCTCCCGCAGAGTACGAGGTCACCTCGATGATGTAGGTGCCACTCGAACCCGCAGGCAGCGTGAACACGCCCGACGTCGCCGGAATGCGCGAGTTGGTGCCGCCACCTCCGTCGTCGTTCGACGCGATGACCGTGCCGCTCGGGTTGCGCAGAGAGAGATACGTGTCGAAGGCGCTCGACGTGAGCCGGAAGGCGACCTGTTGGCCCGGCGTGCCGGTGAAGGAATAGCGGTCGGTGAAATAGCCGCTCCCGCGCGCGCCGCCGGTGCAGTCGGTCGACGAGAGTGCGCCGCCGTATCCGTCGCCCGAAGCGAGGCTCGCGATTGGGTTGCAGCTGCTTCCCGCGCCGGTGAGCTGCGTGACGGTGAAGGTCTTGCCGGCGACGGGCATGGTGGCCGAGCGCTCCACGCCCGAGTTCGCGGCGATGAAGAAGCTCACCGTGCCGTTGCCGACGCCGGAGCCAGGAGAGGTCAGCGTCATCCACGACGGCACGCCGGTGACGTTCCAGCTGCAGCCCGCGCCGATGGTCACCGAGAACGAGCTCGCGCCGCCTCCGGAATGAATCGTCAGACTGACCGGAGCGATGAAGCCGAGGCACGGGCTCGCCGACTGATTCACCGTGAAGTTCGCGGTGCCGATGCGCATCGTGGCGCTGCGCGCGCTGCCTGGGTTCGACGCGACCGAATACGTCACCGTTCCCGAGCCCGAGCCCGGAGCGCCCGACACGATGCTGATCCACGACGGCACGTTGGTGACCGACCACGCGCAGCCCGAAGGAGGAACCACGGAGATGCTGCTCGACGTGGCCACGCTGCTGAACGACGCGCTGCTCGGTGAGAGGAAGGTGACTCCAGTGAGGCACGGGTCGGACGCCTGAGAGAGCGAAGCGCTCGCGTCACTCACGCGAAGGAGCCCCGAGCGACTCGAGGTGCTGCCGCGGTTCGACGCGACGTTGAAGGTGATGGTGCCGTTGCCGACGCCGGAGCCCGAGGTCACCGAAATCCAGCTCGGCGCGGACGTGACCGACCACGGGCAGTTCGCCGTCTTCGAGACGTTGAGGGTGGCGGTGATGGCGTCCGCCCCGAACGAGAGTGACGAAGGAGAGAACACCGCGGGGCTCGCGCACACCGGGTCGAACAGGTTCGCGCTGCTCGTCACCGGTGAGCCGCCCGCGATGAGCACCTTGCCGTTGCCCAGCGACGTCGCGGAGTGCTGGTTGCGCGCCGAGGAGAGCACGCCAGCCGGGCGCCAGGTGCCGAGCGTGACATCGAAGACCTCGATGGTGGCGTCGATGATCCACGAGGCGTTGGTGCCGCCCGCGACCATCACGTTGCCGTCGGCGAGGAGCGTCGCGACGTGTGAGGTACGGCCCGCGACCATCGGCGGCGTCATCGAGAACGTGTTGCTCGTCGGCGAGTACAGGTCACCGCGATTCAGCACGGTGCTTCCCGCGCCACCGGCGATGAGCACGCGGCCGTCAGCGAGCGTCGTCGCGGTGGCGTTGTTGCGACCCGCGGACAGGTTGGGGCCTGCGCTCCAGGTTCCGGTCGCCGGGTCGAACAGCTCGGTGCTCGCCGTGTAGGTGCTGGTCTGGGCCACGAAGCCGCCGGCGATGAGCACGCGACCATCGTTGAGACGCGCGAGGGCCGGCTTGTAGCGGCCCATCGACATCGAGCCTGTCTGGGTGAAGGTGTTGGTGGCCGGGTCGAAGAGCTCACAGGTCACCGTGCTCCCATTCGCGCCGACGACGAGCACGCGTCCGTCGAGCAACACCACGGCAGACGGAGCGCGACGCGCGAAGGTCATCGGCGACGTCGTCGTCCACACGCCCATCGCCGGGTCGTACGTCTCGGCGCTCGAGAGCTCGACGCCACCCGGCGAGATGCCGCCGACCACCAGCACGCGGCCATTGGGGAGCAACACCGAGGCCTGCTCTGCGCGCGCGGTGTTGAGGAGTCCGGTCGTCGAGAACACGCCCGTGGCTGGATCGTAGAGCTCGGTCGAGCGCGTCATGCTCGAGAGGCTGCCGGAGATGGTGTGGCCGCCGGCCACGAGCACGCGGCCGTCGTTCATGCGAACCGCGGAGTGTGAGTAGCGCGCCACCGACAGCGAGCCCGTCGGGTCGGCAGCCAGCGCGAGGCCTCCAAGCAACATCAACGCGAGTACGAGTCTGGTGGTCATGGGGGCGTCCTTGGTGGGGGAGGTGCGGCGCGGGCTCCATGAGCAACCGTCACGCCAGCCGCCAAGGGTGCGATCAGGGCCGTGACGCGCGCCGGCAGGTGAGTCGCCCAGACTCAGTCGCTGAGTGTGATGGTCTCACTTTGCCCGGGGCGCATCCTGCGCTGTGGTGTGTGCATGGGTGACGATCGCCTGACCATCGAGGTCAAGCAGCTGCCGTCGAGCCGGGCTGCTCCGCGTTGGCGGTTCAAGGGCGCGGGCATCGACTTCACGGTGGACCACGCCGCGCGCGTGGGAGCCGCGAAGGGCAACGACCTGGTGCTCGACGCTCCGACGGTCAGCCGCGTACACGCCGAAGTGCTCGCCGAGCCCGAAGGCGTGCGCGTGCGCGACCTGGGCAGCACCAACGGCACGCGGGTGAACGGAGTGTCCATCTCCGAGGCCGTCGCAGAGCCGGGCATGAAGGTGCAGTTCGGAGAGCTGGCGTTGATGGTCGAGCGCACCTCACAGGTCGAAGAGCCGCTCGCCGCTGCAGCGCGCTTCGGGAGACTCGTCGGTCACAGCGCCGCGATGCGCGCGTTGTTTCACCAGCTCGAAAAGCTCGCGCCGTCGAACACCACGGTGCTGCTGCAGGCCGAGAGCGGGAGCGGAAAAGAGCTCGTCGCGCGCGCGCTGCACGACGCGAGTCCGCGTGCGGGTGGGCCGTGGGTGGTGCTCGATTGCGCGGGTGTGGCTCCGACGCTGCTCGAGAGCGCGCTCTTCGGACACGAGAAGGGCGCCTTCACCGGAGCGGTCGCTCGCAAGGCCGGCGTCTTCGAAGAGGCGAACGGCGGCACGTTGTTCATCGATGAGATTGGTGAGCTCCCGCTCGAGCAGCAGCCGCGTCTGCTGCGCGCGCTGGAGAGTCGCGAGGTGCGCCGTGTGGGGAGCTCGCAGCCGATTCCCGTCGACGTGCGCGTCATCGCCGCGACGCACGTCGACCTCGCGCGCGCGGTGAACGAAGGCACGTTCCGCGAAGATTTGTATTTCCGGCTCGCGGTCATCCGGCTGCGCATTCCTCCGTTGCGAGAGCGCATCGAAGATTTGCCGGTGTTGCTGCGGCATCTGTTGCAGGAGCTCACCAACGACCCGAAGCGCGTCGAGGCGATGGTGGCTGGCATGTCGGACGAGCAGTGGGCGCGGCTGCGCGGCTACCGGTGGCGCGGCAACGTGCGCGAGCTGCGCAACGCGGTCGAACGTTCGCTTGCGCTCTCGCAGCCGGGGGTGATGGCTCCGTCGGGGCAGCACGAGACGCCCGCTCCTTCGGCGGCACAGGGTGCACCGCCCGTCGCCCTCGACCGCGAATTTCACGAGCAGCGCGATGCGTTGGTGGCGACTTTTGAAGCGGCGTACTTGCGCGGCATGCTCGACAAACACGAGGGCAACTTCTCTCGTGCGGCGGCGGCGGCGGGGCTCGATCGCATGCACTTCAAGCGGTTGCTTCAGAAGTACGAACGGTGAAGCGTTGGAACGCTCATTGCTTTGGAGGAGCGCATGGACAACCCCTGGGTGAAGCGGTTCATCACGGTCGCGATTTTCGGAGGTCTCATCTTCGGTGGGGTGAAGT
>JAEUJS010000426.1 GCA_016792935.1 Archangium sp.
CGTCGATGGCGCCGAACTTCTCGACCGTCATCTTCACCGCCTCGGCCACCGCTTCTTCGGAGCGGATGTCGACCATCATCGGCAGCGCCTTGCCGCCGGCCTTCTCGATGGCTTCCGCCGCCGTGAAGATGGTGCCCTCGAGCTTGGCGTGCGGCTGGGCAGTTTTCGCCGCGATGGCGACGTTGGCTCCGTCACGTGCTGCGCGGAGTGCGATGGCGAGGCCGATGCCGCGGCTGGCGCCGGTGATGAAGAGCGTGCGTCCCTTGAGTGTCGTCATGTCACGCGCAGGTAGCACAGGGTCAGCGAACACTCACCGCCCCAGCAGACTCGTCTGCTGATCTGATGTGCGTTCGCTGCCCACGCGTTATGAAACTCCGCTTTCGCTACCCAACGTCGTCGCCCCAGGGGGCTCTGATCGTGTTCGACCTCGACGACTTGCTGCAAAAGACGAGTCGTACGTTCGCGCTGGCG
Source organism: Archangium sp. (assembly GCA_016792935.1). Lineage (GTDB taxonomy): Bacteria > Myxococcota > Myxococcia > Myxococcales > Myxococcaceae > Archangium_A. The sequence goes on from JAEUJS010000426.1 coordinate 472, forward strand.
ATTCCGCTGCTGCCCGAGCCCGCGCGCAACGAGGTCGGTGTTGCGTACTTGCTCTTCCGCATCGCCGACACGTTCGAAGACGCGACGAAGTGGCCGCGCTCCCAGCGCATGGATGTCCTCGAGCGCTACGTGGAAGTCATAGAGAGCAAGCGCGGCGCCGAGAAGATTTCCGAACTCTGCGCGAAGTCTCCACCGATCGATCACGACGGCTACCTCGAGCTGCTCACGAAACTCCCCGAGCTGTTCGCCGAGCTCGAGAAGCTCAGCCCGACGGCGCGCGAGATCGTCACCCGTCACGCGATTCGCACCACCGAGGGCATGAGTCGCGTCGTCGCGCGTGCGGATGAAGCGGGCAATCTGCGGCTCGAGACGAAGCAGGACCTGAAGGACTACTGCTACGTCGTCGCCGGCATCGTCGGAGAGTTGCTGACCGAGCTCTTCGTCGCGGGCACTCCGTCACTGTCCTCGCAGCAGCAGGCCCTCAACGCCCGAATGGTCGCGTTCGGCGAAGGCCTGCAGCTGGTGAACATCCTCAAGGACGCCGCGAGCGATGCGACGGAAGGTCGCGTCTATCTCCCCTCGAAGCTCACGCTCGCTGACGTGTTCGCGATGGCGCGTGAAGATCTGCAGCTGGGCGACGAATACGTGCGCGCGCTGCAAACCGGTGGAGCACCCCGCGGCTACCTCGCCTTCTGCGGCATCGCGCTGGTGCTCGCCTGGCGTGCGCTGGCGGTGCTCGAGGAGCAGGGCGCAGGCAAGAAGGTCGGACGCCCTGACGTGATGGCCCTCTTCGAAAAGCTGCAGCACGCGCTCGATGCGGGAACCCCTCTCGACTGTCGGGCGTTGGCCTCGTAAGTCGCGCGCCATGACCCAGAAGTGGACCAGCAACGACATGCCCTCGCTCGAGGGCCAGGTGTGGGTGGTGACGGGCGCGAACTCCGGCCTCGGTCTCGAGAGCTCACGTGCGCTCGCGCTCAAAGGCGCGACGGTGGTGATGGGCTGCCGTGATCCCCAGCGCGCGCAGGGCGCAGCCGACGAGCTGAAGAAGGCGGTGCCCACCGCGAAGCTCGAGCTCGAGACGCTCGACCTCGCTTCGCTCAAGTCCATCGAAGCGTTCGCGGCGCGGCTCGCGACGGCGCACCCCGTCATCGATGGGCTCATCAACAACGCGGGCGTGATGGCGCTCCCGCAGGGCAAGACGGCGGATGGCTTCGAGACGCAGCTGGGCACCAACCACTTCGGTCACTTCGCGCTGACGATGCGGTTGCTGCCGTCGCTCGAGAAGGCGAAGGCGCCGCGGGTCGTCACCGTCTCGTCGAACATGCACAAGGGCGGAGACCTTCGCTTCGACGACCTGATGCTCGAGAAGTCGTACTCGTCGTGGGGCGCGTACGGAAACTCGAAGCTCGCCAATCTGCTCTTCGCGTACGAGCTCGCGCGCAAGCTGCAGGCGGCGGGGAAGAAGACGCTCAGCCTCGCGGCGCACCCTGGCTACGCGTCGACGTCGCTGCAGGGAAAGACGGGCTCGAAGATTCAGACCTTCTTCATGGACATCGGCAACGCCATCCTCGCGCAGCCCGCGGCGATGGGCGCGCTCCCTCAGCTCTACGCGGCGACGGCGAGCGACGTGCAGAGCGGCCAGTACTTCGGACCCGCTGGCTTCATGGAGATGAAGGGCCCGCCCAGGCGCGTTGATTCCAACGATCGCTCGAAGGACACCGCGGCGGCCGCAGAGCTCTGGAAGATCTCCGAGAAGCTCACCGGTCTCACGTTCCCCGCCTGAAGATGAAGACGCTCGCCATCGCGTTGTTGATGGCGGCGTCGGCGTGCACTGACACGACCCCGAAGGGTCCGACGCACGCAGCGATCGCCTTTCGCGATGACGTGCCCGGCTACCAGAAGCTCGCGAGCGAGCGGTACACGGTGCACTACCTCGAGAAACGCTACGACCTCGTCACGTATCTCGAGGCCACTCCGAGCGACAACGGAGAGGCGCGGCTGCTGAAAGCCATCGAAGACGCCGCGCTCAAACACGACACGGTCGATCTCTTCTTTCTCTCGCACGGCGGGCCGTACGACTCGTGGTGCAGCGCGCTGACTCCCGCGGCGGCTCGCAAACTGCGCTTCGTCTACAACACCGGCGCCGGCAACTCGTCACAGGGCCCCCGGTGGCTCACGCTCGGTGCGCGCGCGTATGTCGGTCATCCCGCGGGCAACGTCGCTCCGCTCTTCCTCACGTACTTCCTGCCGTCGTGGACGAACGGAACGAAGCTGCGCAAGGCGGTCGATGACGCCAACAAGGACACGCGTGACGACTTGATGGGCACGGTTGCGAAGGGCGTCGGCGGAGTGCTCGATGCCGTCGGCGGACCGCACCTCGATCGACCAAAGCTCGCGGCAGGAACCGAAGCTGAGCTCTACGGCGACGACACGATCATCGTGAAGTGATTGTCTTGGTGCGCTGAACAATCGAGTACACAAAAGACAGACGCACAAAACAGTCGGGTTGTGGCGATATCTCTTTCGTCTCGCAGGGCCGAAAGAAGGAGCCACACCATGAGCGTCGAAAAGAACAGCAACCTCCTCCGCAGCATCGCAGTCTCACTGACCGTCCTCGCCTTTGCCGCGTGCGGAGTCGAGACCGTTCCCGTCGCTGATGAGCCAGCGCAGGCTCCGACGCAGACGCCCGCGCCGCTGATTCCGGCGGTCGACGTTCAGCCGCAGAAAGGGCTGAACCAGCCGGCGAGCATCGCTCCGGTCGACAACGTGTCGCGCTTGCGTGCGAGCAAGCTGAGCACGCTCGCGCAGCTCCAGCCGCAGGGTGACGTGGTCATCGCGCACTCGCTCGGCGTGCCGGATGGCACCGAGGTCACCTTCATGCTCGGCATGGTGGGCTGCGGCATCATGGTCGTCGCGTCGGGAACGGTGAGCGTGACCAACGGCACGTTCGAGATTCCGTACGACCCCGCGAACGCGTTCGGCGCCGACTCGATGAGCCTCTACTTCCGCATCGGCTCGGACCCGTGTGACGAGACGAACCCCAACGTCTTCGAGATTGGCGCGCCGCTGCCAGGCAGCGTGGATCTCTCGCAGGCGCAGGTGACCTACGGCGGCTGCTGGATGTTCGGCGGGCCCTGAGCTCGACGTCGGCGTTGCGGGACCTGTGTCACTTCACTGAAGGTGACGCAGCTTCTTCCAGTCGATGACGGGAACGATCTGCGGAGCGATGCGGTACTCGAGTGAGTTGCGCAGACCGATGGCGTCACCGCCGATCTCCACCGGCACTTCGCGATCGAACTCCATGCGGCAGTGCGTGAGCAGGAAGTCGTGGCTGTGCGGAATGGGGTGAACGCCGCGCCACAAGTTGGGCAGGTGTCTGGTCGCCTGGGCAGCGCTGAGCGCCAGAACGCGAACGTGCATGCGGCCGGGCATCACGCGCGCGAAGTGCAGCGCCTTGAAGCCGAACCCGAGCTCCGCGGTGGTGCCGGCTCCGGCGACGCCATACGGACCTTCGTAGAGACACTCCCCGAAGCCGCCGGCGGGCACCTTCGTCACGTTCCCGTGTGGATCGAACGTGAGCGCGTCTTCACCCAGGTTGATGAGCCGCACGCGCGCCCGTTCCTTCTGCAGCACGTTGCGCAGAATGGTGCGGGAGAAGATCGACACCGCGTACGCCGGCCCGCCCGTCGCGAAACGCTGCAGTGGCCTGGGCAACGACTGCTTCTGCATCTTGTAGTCGTGGAGCAGCTCGGCATCCCAACCCGCTCCCGCGAACGGCGTCAGCCGCCCCTCGACTTCCACCAGCGAGAAATCAGACGTGGGCAATTCGGTGTGGCCGCGCTCGAGCACGTCGGCGAGCTGCTTCATCGCGCTCTTCGGTGACGGCGCGTGCGTTCCAATCGCCCAGGCGTTGCCGGTCCCCAACTTCACGAGGCCGAGCGTGGGGAAGGAGCGGTTGCGTTGCCGCAGCGCATCGAGAATGCCGCACGCCGTTCCATCGCCGCCGCCGCTCAGAATCACGCGTGGTGAGCCGAGGTCTTCGACGAAGCGATCGACCTCTTCGACGGAGCGCGTGGCGATGACGCGCGAGTTGGGCAGCATCTTCTTGGCGAACGCGGCGAAGCGGTGGCTCCCACGCCGGGCGTTGAGATTCACCACGAGGGCGATGTCCATGCCTCACATCGTGGAGCGCCTCTGTCACGGCACCGTCAGCATCAATTGAGCGGCCGCGCACGCAACACCCGCGCAACAGTCGCAAACAAGGCCGCACGCTCGTCACCGGCCCGGCTGAACAGGCGGAACCAATCGGTGCGCAGCTTCCGCTTCGGAAAGAGCCGCACCAGCGAGCCCTTCTTCAAGTCGTTGGAGACGAGGTACTCGGGCAGCACACCGATTCCTTCGCCTTGCACCACGAGCTCGCGCACGGCGGCGATGGTGCCCATGCAGAGGGTCTCTCCGAACTGCAGCTCAGCGCCGCCCGGAGTCGCGCGCAGGTAGCTGATGAGCGGCTGACTGGGATCGACGTCGACGAGTCGATGGTGCGGGAGATCCGACTCGGAGCGAATCGGGCCGCGCTTGAGCAGCTTCGGCGCGGCGCACAACGCGTAGAGCTCTTCGTGGAGTGGATCTCCGAGGAGCCCCGGGTCCACCACGCGCATCGAGCCGATGACGCAGGGCAGGGTGCCTTCGCGAACGCGCCCGAGGAGATCGGCGCCCGCTCCGAACGCGAGATGAAAGGTGACGTGCGGCAACGCCTCGCGCAGCGGCTTGAGCGACGGCAGCACCCACGACATGCCGAGCTCGTGACGCGTTCCGATGGTGATGTCGATGGGCGGCGGGCCCAGCTCTCCGCGCGCGACGCGCATCGCACGTTCGGCGCGCATGACGGCGTCCTTCGCGGCCGGCAGCAACGCCGCGCCGGCATCGGTCAGCTCGACCGAGCGCGTGGTGCGCTTGAAGACCGGCTGGCCGATCTGATCTTCCAGCTGCCGGATGCGTGCGCTCACCGCCGCGGGAGTGAGCGCGACCGCTCTCGCCGCCGCCCGGAAATTGAGGCGCTGCGCCACTTCGATGAAACAACGAAACGAATCCAATGAGGGGAGCACTGTCAGATTCATGTGAACAGTGTAGCGCGCACCGGAAGCGGTACAGTCGCGTTCGCTCAACCCGGGGGAACGCATGGTCGAAAAGTTGAAGGGCGGCATCGGAGACGCAGTCGCGGCGGCAGCGAAGGCAGCGGCAAAGGCGGCGGCAGAAGCAGCGGCCAAGGCAGCAGCGAAGGCGGCAGAAGCGGCGGCGAAGAAGGCGGCCGCGGGTGCAGCGAAGGCCGGTGAAGGCTTCGACACCGCCAAGAAGAAGCCGCTCTCGATGACGGGCAAGTTCAAGCCCGTTGGTCAGCCGGTGACTGGCAACGCCTTGCTCAAGGACGACGTCAGCTCGGCGCGCCTCGTCGCGCAGGCCGGCGGCGGCACGGTGAGCAAGCCGGTGAACATGACTGCGGGCCCGGCGGGCGTGAACAAGACCGACGACCCCAGGCCGTCGGCCTCGGGAAAGATCTCGCAGAAGGAATGGGACAACCCGGCGCTGCTGCTCGGCAAGCTGACGCAGAACCCGGCGAGCGGTGCCGACGCCAACAGCCGCGAGCGCTGCGGTCCGTCGAACGTGCTCGGCGCGGCACTGATGCAGGGGCCCGAGAGCGCGGCGAAGTATTTGAAGAACGTTGCTGACGCTCCGAAGAACAACCGGCTCTCCGACGCCGAGAAGAAGGAACTCAAGGAGATCGCCGGCCGCATCGAGAACAAGACGGCGACCTTCGAAGACCTCGGCCGCGCGCAGGACCTCACCTACAAGGCCGGCAACCGCGTGCGCGACGTCGGCTCGACCGCTGACGAAGCGTTGAAGAGCGGCAAGCTCAGCACCGCGGAACAGAGCGAGCTGAAGACTTTGCTCGGGAGCGAGCCGACCGACGAGAAGTTGGCGCGCGCGAACGAGCTGCTGACCAAGGGCACCGGTCACCCCACGCGCATCGTGAAGGACCCCGACTTCCCCGGGTCGTTCCTCGCCACCGTCGAGGGCTCGCGTTCGGCGAGCGACAAGTCGGCGTACACCGACCGCGAAGTGATGGAGCTCGCGGAGATCGGCGGCACCAAGCAGGGCTTCGAGAAGATGGACGACAAGACGCTCAAGGACATCTTCAAGGACTTGAAGCCCGGCGAGTCGGCCATCATTCGCGTGTCCGGCGACAACGAAGGCACCGACGCCGACCACTTCGTCACCATCGGCAAACGCAAAGACGGCACCGCGTTCATCTACAACCCGGATCCGTTCAAGGGCGACCCGACGGTCTTCGTTGGAGCGAAGGGCGACAAGCAGAGCGCGGCGTTCATGAAGGAGCTGGCGAAGTACGAAAACCGCACGGCCATCGACCCCAACGGCAATGCGCCGCGCGTCACCCGTCTCAAGATTGACTGATCCGGGCCGCATGGTGAGCGGGCGAGGGCAGGCGGCCCAAATGGAATCGACCTGACATGAGCGGTGGTCCTGCATCGAGCCCTTCGGGGGCAGCCGAGCTGGTCCCTGAAGAAGCGCAACTGGGTGGTACGCCAGCCGCCACGGCCGCCAACGCGGCGCTCCGGGCTTTGTCTCGCGCGGCCCGGGCGTTCGCGCTCTACGACTCGAAGAACGTCATCATTCGCAGATTTCTGGGCGAGTACCGCGCTCACATGGAAGGCGCGCTGCAGAAGTTCGGAGCGCTGACGCTGAAGGTGGCGCCCTTCGAGCTCTCTCTGGGGAACGAGGTGGTCTACCGCGAAGAAGATCGCGAGCGCTCGCTGGCGTTCCGTCTCTTCCGCGATGGCGTGCGCACGCTCACGCTGCACCCCGGACTTCCCTGGGAAGAATGTGTGCAGCTGCTCGAGATTCTCTCGCTGCGTTTCTCCGGAGTGCGCCAGCAGGAAGACGACATCGTCACGTTGCTGCGGCGCGCGTCGTTCACGCGCATCGAGCTGACCGCGGTCGAAGGCTTCAGCCCCACCGAGGACCACCCCGAGCCGCCGCTCGAGCTGAACGGTCGTGGTGGTGCGCTGGTGCGGGCTCCGAGTGACTTCGACCTGCCGCTGCCCGAGGGTGGCGCGCTCGGCTACGGCTACCGCGAGATTCCGCCGAAGTGGTTCGAGGCGCTGCGCAACGAGGAGGCACCCACGCAGGTGCCGGCGCTCGCGGTGCGGCTCTGCATCGAGCTGGTGCGTGAAGCGAATGGGCCCGCGTCACCGCTCACCAACGCCGAGGTCGCGGGGCTGTGCACGGAGGTGCGCGACTACTGCATCGCCGATGGTGCGTACCTCGCGCTCCTCGCGCTGATTCGGGAGCTCAAGAACCAGCACGGCATCGGGAGCGACGTGCTCAAGGCCATCGTCGATGGAGCGGCCACGCACGACGCAGTGCTGCAGTTGCTCGACGCGTTGCCCGACACGTTGACCGACGCGCCGCAGGGGCTCATCGAGTTGCTCGCGGAGCTGCCCGGCAACCAGGTGCTCAACGCGGTGGAGCGGCTCAACGAAGTGCAGGACGCGCGGGTGAAGGCGGTGCTCGAAGGCATCTTGCGAGGGCTCGGCAAGAAGAGCAGCGACTCGCTGTTGAAGGCGTTGCCCACCGCGAACGTGTCGTCGGCGAGCACCATCGTCGCGGCGTTGATGGAATCGTCTCCGCACGAAGCGCTCGCGGTCGCACGTGAGTTGGTGAACGCGCCCGATCGCGACTCGCACCTGCAGGCCATCGCCATTCTCGAGAAGGCCCCGCGCTCGGACGTGCAGAGCGAGCTGCTCGTGAAGTTGGCGGCCAGCACCGATGACCACGTGTTCGCAAAGGCCGCGTTGGCGATGGCGGCGGTGCACGATCGTCGCGGGTACGACGTGTTGGCGCGGCAGGCCGAAGCGCGCGCAAAGGCGAAGACGCTGACGCTCCATTCCGCGACCGCGCTCGGAGAATCACTCGCCGCGCTTGCCTCGCAGTCGTCGCTCGGGCTCTTCAAGACGTGGGCGCACGGCAAGGGTGGCCTCTTCGGCAAGCTGCGCGTCTCCGAACACGACCTCGAGTTGCAGCGTGTCGCGGTGGCGGGTCTGTCGATGCTGCGCGCTCCTGAGGCGGAGACGTTGATCAAAGAGGTCGGCGACAAGACGCACGACGAGTCCCTCAAGAACCAGTGCATCTCGGCCATCGGGAAGCGGCGCAAGTTGTTCCCCGGAACTGGCGGCGCTCCGTCAGGAGGACCGACGCGTGGCTGACGAGCTCGCCAGAGCGCAAACCTCGCTCGAACGTGCGCTCAACCGCGCGCGCGCCGGAGAAGACCGCGTGTTGATGGCGCAGATCCGCGAGAGGGGTGAGCAGTTCGTCAACCTCTTCAACGGCGTGGTGCGCATGGGGCACATCCATTCCGGTGACAACCACGCGTTCGATCAACCGGTGCAGGACTTGAAGAAGGCGCTCGAGGGACTGGCCACGGTGCTCGGGCGCGTGCACCTCGTGACCGTCGAAGATCAGGTCTACATCAACGACGTGCGCATGAAGCCGCCGGCGGGCACGGGCCCGGGCAAACACCTCGGCGCCGAACTGAACAAACACAACATCGGTGGCCTGTCGTTCGGCGGAGAGTTGTCCACCGACGACTGGCGCGTGGTGGTCGGCCTGCTCGGTGGGCGCCCGGCGCAGCAACATCCGCGTAACGCGATCGCGAAGGCGCTCGACGAGAAGGGCATCAAGACCATCGAGCTGTCGGGCATCTTCCGCTTCCGCATGTCGGCCGATGAAGTGGCCAACAGCGACGTGTTCTCGCTCGTGCGTCGCATCGTGCAGCAGGTCGACGAGACGTGGGACAACGTGGCGACGGGCCGGCAGGTGAACGTGCTCGCGCTGCGCCGGCTGGTCGTCGAGCTGCAGCAGTTTGGGCCGCACCACGAGCACCTCTTCGTCGTGCCGCCACAAGGACACTCGGTGCACGGGTGGCACGCGTTGCGCGTCGCGCAGCACGCGATGTCGATGACCCAGGCGCTCGGGTTCTCACCAGGTCTGCAGCAGGACTATGGCGTCGCCGCGCTGACGCACGATGTGGGCTACGCGGTTCCCTTGCCGCAGGCGCACTCGCTCAAGGGGCACTGCTACGCGGGCGTGCGCGGGTTGTTGCGGCAGGTCGGTTTTCACGAGGCGAAGTTGCGGCGCATCTTCGGCGCGCTCCATCACCACACGGATGTCGGTGGTCACAAGTTGCCGCTTGTGGCGCGCATGCTGCGCATCGCGGAGGACTACGAGAACTTCCAACGCGCGGACGCTGGAGGTCTCACGCCGCCCGATGCGTTGAGCCGGCTCGCGGGTGGAGCAGGGCAGACCTACGACCCGGTGCTGGTGCAGGTGTTCATCAACCGGCTCGGACAATTTCCGCCGGGCACGTTGCTGGGTCTGGAAGACGGGCACGTGGTGAAGAGCATTTCGGTCGCGCGTTCGGTGCAGACCTTCGCGCAGCCGCTGTCGATGGTGGTTGCGCGGCCCGATGGTTCGCCGGTGCCCGCGGGTCACTACGTCGACCTCGCCCAGCACGGTCAGGTGCGCGGCGTGGTGCGTGCGCGCTGAGCGCGCCGGAGTGGAACGGCCAGCCAATTCAAATAAATGCGCTGAAGCCATGGTGCTAGCGGACTGGCAGGTCGCAGACGAAGACTTGGAGCGACTTGAGCGCCATTCATCCCTGCAGGCCATCTTGGTTGCGATGAGGAAATTTGTAGCCCTTGCCAAAGACGATCCAGTGCTGGTCGAAACGCATCCGGCCGTATCATTGGCCTCGATCGTCTTGTTGCGTGGTCCACGTCGAGTCTACGTCGCCTGGCGCGAAGAAAGCGGGCGCTTCCACGTTTACAGCGAGGCTCCGACGTTCGAGTTTTCCGAGGCGACAATGGCTGACGAAGGCAACGTATTGCGCGTTGTTCGCGAGACACTCGAAGGTCTTGAAGCGGGCTGAGAGTTCGAAGAACGCGCAATGGAACTTTTACAGTTTCTGTGCTTCCACAGGGTCGACCGGATTTCATGTCCGGTCCGTTCAGCTCCAAACGCTCCGCTGAGCGTCAGCGACGTTGGTGGTGTCCTCGAATTTAGATGTGGACCGGTGCATGCGCTGTGCGAGGCGGTTCGCCTCTACGATGTTGATCCTGCCCTGGACCATGTTGACCCGGCACGGCTCTCCCGCTGAGAAGCTCAGAAGCCCGCTGAGAGCTCGACGAAGAACGTGCGCCCGTACTGCGGCACGCGCGTGAAGAGGATCTCGCTCAGCACCGGCAACGTCGGCTTCGCGTCGAGAATGTTCTGCACGCCCGCGAAGTAGCGCAGGAAGCCGTACTCACCGCTGACACCCGCGTTCAAATAGAGGAACTCGCCACCGCTCGTGCCGTCTTCGAACCGACGACCGGAGTTGAAGACGCCCTGCATGCTCAACCGCACGAGGCCTTCCTTGATCGGCACCATCACCTTCGCCGACGCGATGTGCTGCGGGTAACTCGCCGACGACGCGCTCGCGCCGTGCAGCCACACGAACGAATACGACGCATCGACGAGGGTGAAGCGCGACGGCTGCCATCGCAGCTGCGCTTCCGCTCCCAGCGCGTAGAGCACGCTCGCCGAATTGCGGAACGAGTAGCACTGAATCTTCGCGCCCTCCGGTCCACACAGCGGGTCGGGCTCGTTCTCTTCCTGCAACACGACCAGGTTCTCGATGATGTTGTAGTAGCCGCCGACCGTCGCTCTCAGCTCTGGCGTGATGTCGTGCGAATGCTCGAGCTCGAAGGTGGTGATGTATTCCGGGTTGGGCGCCGTCACCGGAGCCCGCTGCGTCTGCAGGTTGTCTCCGAAGTACGTCTCGTAGACGTTCGGCGCGCGGAACGAACGGCCCACCACCGCCTTGGTGATGCCTCCTGAGTACAGGTTGGCGACGATCGCTCCACGCGGAGAGAACGCGATGGTCGGCAAATCGAGGTACTTGTCCACGCGCAGACCGGCCTGGACGAAGACGCGATCGATGATCTGCCACTCGTCGAGCAGCGTGCCCGCGAGCAACACACGCGTGTGGCGATCGGTGGCCGCTCCGACCGGTTGTTGCGCGACGAGCTGACCTTGCCCCTCGAATGACGCGGAGAGCTTGTTGCGATCGAACAGCGTGATGCCCGCGCGGAGCTCACCGCCGAACCAGTCCGCTCCGCCCGTGTCCGTGTCGCGGAAGCGATTGCCATCGGCGTCGAGCTGCGCGTACCAGCCGCGGTACCGGCTCGCGTCGTACGAACCACGCGCGTTCAACGTCACGCGCTCCCAGACTTTCTCGTAACGCAGCTCGGCGAAGCCACGAACGTCGGTGTACTCGGTGCCGGGGAGACCGAAGCCACTTCCGAGCGGCTGCGTGGGCACCTGCTTGCGCCGCTGGTTCAACTTCGCGACCAGCGTCAGCCCCTCGAACTCACCGCGCATCGAGACGCCGACTGAGCGCTCGGAGTCGAGACCGCGCACCGTCATTCCTCCGAGGTCGGTTGCCTGCGCGCCTTCGGCCCACAAGCCCGCTCCGGTCAGCATCAGCGAGCGGCCTTCACCGCCGATGCTGCCCATCACGCGCGCCTTCACGCCGTTCTGTCCGCCCGCGCCGACGGTGCCTTCGGCATAGCGGCCCTGACCGACGCGCGCGCGCGGCACGACGTTGATGACGCCGAAGAACGCGCCGGTACCGAAGAGCAGCGACGCCGGGCCACGCACGACTTCGATGCGTTCGACGCCCGAGAGATCGGGCTCGAGGTCACGCGCCATGAAGCCCTGGCCGGCCCACACATCGTTGACGGGGTGCCCGTCCCACAAGACGAGGATGCGCGTGTTGAGATCGCCCGGAGGCTGGAAGCCGCGCACGCCGCCGTACGTGTAGATGCGGTCGTCGGTGAAGAAGAAGCCGCGCACCGCGGTGAGCGCTTCAGTCAGCGTCTGGTAGCCGAACGCACGCAGTTCCTCGCGCGTGATGACGGTCACCGACGCCGGCGCTTGATCGACCGTGAGCTTGCTCTTGCTCGCCGCTCCGACGCTCGGGGGCGCGTACCGCAGCTCAGCGACCAGCTTGAGATCAGCGTTCTCGGTGACGTCGAACTCCTGCACCAGCGGCGTCACTTCGTCGTTGCTCACCTCGATGACGTGTTTGCCGACCGGCACCGTCACCACCGTGGGCGTGAAGCCGAACTTGCGGCCATCGACCAGCACCACCGAGTTCTCGCGATTGGCGGTGACCTCGATCTTCCCCGTGGGCTTGGGCTTCTCCGGGAGCGAGACCTTCGTGGTCACCGTCTCGTTCGCTTTGATCTCCACCAGCACCTGCTGCGGCAGATGTCCGGGCGCTTGCACCACGAGCAGCTTCTGACCGGGAGGGAAGATCAGCTCCGCCGGGATTTTTCCCAGCTCAGGTCCGTCGGCGGTCTCTCGAATCACCGCGCCCTCGGGTACGCCGCTGACGGCGACTCTTCCGACCACGCGCTCCAGCGTCACTGCTTGCTTCGTCTCGCGGCCCTTGCCGGTGTTCACCTTCACGCTCGCGGCGTTCCACCCGGCGAGCTCCAACACGATGGTGTGCGCACCGGGAGCGACAGCGATGGTCTGCGGCGTGCGACCGCGCGAGCCGAGATCTTTGCGGTCGATGTACAGCTCCGCGCCCGGTGGGTTCGACGTGACGTTGATCAACGCCACCTTCGGAGCGAGCCGCGACAACGCGCCGCGCACGTCCTTGCGATCAGCCTCGGGCAGCGATGGATCGACGTAGAGGTCGTTCCAATACCGGTACGCCTCGTCGAAGCGATCGAGCGCCTCGTAGCAACGCGCGATGTTGAAGAGCACGTTGCGGTTCGGCACCAGCCGGTACGACAAGAAATACGAAGCGAGCGCGCTCTCGTACTCGCGCTTGGCGTACGCCCGGTTGCCGAGCTCGAACGCCACGTCTGATTCGTCAGCGGTGTTGTCCGCCCAGGCTGCGCAGCACACCAGCGACAGGGAGAGAGCGATGACTCGCACGGGCGCGAGCGACCCTACACGATGGTGCTCGCGAGTCGACTTTGATCAAACGTTGATCAGGGCACCGGCTCGCTGGGCCTGCCGCTTTCCGCTCGTGCGCGCCGTCACCACTCGCTGGCGTCAGGGCACGGGACCACGGCACTCGCCGAGGCCTTCGAAGCACGTGCCTTCGACGCAGAAGCCGTCACCGCACTCTTGATCAGTGGTGCAGATGCGGCGGCGGCAGAAGCCTCCTACGTGACCGATGCGGCACTCGAACGTCGGAGGGCACTCGTTGTCGAGCGCGCATTCCTTCTCGGTGCACCGGTTGTGGTTGCACTCGAAGCCGAGCCCACACGGATTGTTCGCGCTGCACCCCGGCACGCAGTCGCGCTGGCCCAGACAACCGCACTGGCGCGGCTCGCAAATGAAGCCGGCTCCACACGCGGAATCGGTCTGACACGTCCCCGGACTCATGTCGCAGATGCCGCAGCCCGGGGGCGTTCCCGGAGGTGCACACGTCGTGGGGAACGTCGGACACTGTGCCTGCGTGCTGCAGCACAGCGGCGTCACGCAATCGACTTCAGGACATTGAAAGGGCGCTTCATTCAGCCCACGGCACTGCGCGTAGCGGGGATTGCAGTCGCAGGTGATGCAGAAGTCCGCGGCGCAGTCGGGACGCGCGCGACAGGCGATCGCGTCGAGGCCGCTACAGCTCGACGACCCGCCACCTCCGCCACCTCCGCCGCTCGCGCCGCCGCCGGTGAGTCCCCCACCGATGCCGCCACCAACACCGCCTCCTCCGCCCGAACCGCCGCCGGTGAAGCCGCCTCCACTTCCGCCGGTGCCGGCTCCAGTGCCTCCGCCGGTTCCGCCGCCGCTGCGTCCGAGCACGACGATGGTCTTGCCCGCCTCGAACGACGTCGACTCACGCCGGCCACAGCCCACCGCGAACAGCGCGACACACGTCAGCCCGATGAGCGCGGTCTTGCGTCGTACAAAAACCGGTTCTGAGTCGGTTTCCGTTCGGACGACGGCCAGAGA
>JAEUJS010000468.1 GCA_016792935.1 Archangium sp.
CCGCGAAGTTGCTGCGCCGTGGATCGGGCTCGAAGGGCGATGCGCAAGCGGCGGCTCCAGTCGCTGCGCCTGCGCCAGACAGCAACGCCGATCTCGCCGCGGTGCGGCCGAATCGCACTCCACTCATCGTTGGTCTGATGCTGGTGGTGGGACTGCTGGTCGGCGGCCTCGTGTGGGCGTTCATGCACGAGAGCTCGTCGGGCACGACCGCGCACGATGCCGGCGTCGTCGTCGCGAAGGTCGATCTGCCGAAGCCGGATCAGCCGAAGCCCGATCCCGCCCCGGTCGATCCCGTCGGAGCGAAGCCCGCTCAGCCTCCGCACCCCGGCAACGTGAAGCTGACGTTGGAGTCGGCGAACGAGCGCGTCGAGGTCTTCGAAGACGACATCATGCTCGGCACCACGCCGTTCACGATCTCTCGCGCGCCGGGCACCATCACCGCGCTGCGCTTCGAGTCGAAGGGCTTCACCACGCAGACGCGCAAGGTGCGCTTCGAGTCAGACACCTCGCTGCGCATCGAGCTGGTGAAGGAGAAGGGCGGTGGCACCGGCACTGGCAAGAAGCCGAACAAGCCGCCGCCGCCCGACGACCTGATGGACTCCCCGTTCTGAGTGGCTGGGAATCGGTTGCCCCGGTGAGGTGGGTGGCCTAAGCCGCCCGCCATGTCCAAGTCCCTCTCGATGACGGTTCCCCACCTTACGGCGTCGCCCCAAGGGGCTTTGCTGGTCGCGGCCTGCGCCGCTGTGTTTCTGCTCGGCTGCCCCAAGAAGGATGACGCGTCCACGGGCGGCGGCGGTGGCGGCACGGTGCTCGCCCCAGTGGCTGAGAACCCGAACCTCCCGGTCGCCAAGTACAACGACGTCACCATCACCTTGAAGATGGTGGACGACAAGATCGGCGCGCAGCTCAAGCAGCTCGAGAAGCAGAAGCTCGAGATGCGTCAGAAGGCCGCTGAGAACATGGTCATCGAGGCGCTCGCGAAGGTCGAGGCGGCCAAGGTCGGCCAGACCGACGAGCAGTGGGTGAAGGCCCAGATCGACGCCGCGATGGCCGCGCTCCCGCAGCCGAGCGACGCTGAGATCCAGAAGGTGTGGGACGACAACAAGGCCCAGATGCCGGCCGGCGCGACGCTCGAGCAGATGCGTCCGCAGATCGTGCAGTTCCTCCAGAAGGACCAGGGTGGCGACGCCGTTCGCAAGCTGTTCGACGGCATGAAGGCCAGGGCGAACTACCAGCTGCTCCTCGAGGAGCCGCGCGTGGTCGTCGCCGCGACTGGCCCGTCGCGTGGCCCGGCTGACGCGAAGATCACCATCGTCGAGTTCAGCGACTTCGAGTGCCCGTTCTGCGGAAAGGCCGAAGACTCGGTCACCCAGGTGATGGAGAAGTACGCCGGCAAGGTGCGCATCGTGTTCCGCCACTTCCCGCTCTCGTTCCACCCGAACGCGCCCAAGGCGGCCGAGGCGTCGATGTGCGCCAACGAGCAAGGCAAGTTCTGGGAGATGCACAAGGTGCTCTTCGCGAACCGCGCGGCGCTCGGCGTGGAAGATCTCAAGAAGCACGCGGCCACCGTGGGGCTCGACGCCGCGAAGTTCAACGAGTGTCTGGACGGCAACAAGATGAAGGCCGTCGTCGACGCCGATACCAAGGCGGGCGGAGACGTGGGCGTGACGGGGACGCCGGCGTTCTTCATCAACGGCAAGCTGCTCTCGGGCGCGCAGCCGTTCAGCGAGTTCGAGAAGGTCATCGAGGCGGAGCTGAAGAAGGGCGGGTGAGCCGTGAAGGTCACGGCCGTGGGGTGGGAGCCCAGGCAATGACAGTCGCGCTTCGTGACCGCATCGCGCTCGCCGTCGATCTGGCGCTCCCCGAAGGCATCGCCGCCTGGGAGCAGGTCGCGCCGTACGTCGGCGTGGCCAAGGTCGGCCTCTCGTTGTTCGTCGAACATGGTCCGCGCGCGGTCGAGCCGTTCATGTCGCGCGGCGCGCGGGTGTTTCTCGACCTGAAGCTCCATGACATTCCGAACACCGTCGAGCTCGCGGCGACCCGGGCCGGCATGTTGGGTGTCTCGTACCTGACGGTGCACGCGTCGGGCGGCGGAGCGATGATCAAGGCGGCAGTGCAGGGTGCTGCTGCTGGGGCTGCCAAGGCGGGCCACAAGCCGCCGGTGATCCTCGCGGTCACGGTGCTGACGTCGATGGATCAGCCGGCGCTCGAAGACACGGGCGTGGCGCGGGCTCCTGATGAGCAGGCGGCGTTGCTGGCGAAGCTCGCGGTGCGCTCAGGAGCGACCGGCCTCGTCTGCAGCGCGCGCGAAGTCGCAGCGGTGCGGCAGCAGGTCGGGCCTGACGTCGTGTTGTGCACGCCGGGCATCCGCCCGCTCGGCGTCGCTTCGAATGATCAGCAACGCACCGAGACGCCGTCAGCCGCCATTCGCGCGGGAGCTGATCTGCTCGTCATCGGCCGGCCGATCACCGCCGCGCCGGACATGATCGCGGCAGCGCGCGCGATCCTCGAGTCGATCAATTGAGCAGCGCGAGCGGACGCCCATGAGGGTGACCTTCTCTCTCGCCGCCTGCACTGTGATGTTCGTCCTGGGGTTGTTGCTGGGCCGCTGCGGTCCGCGGGACGAGCGGAGTCGCGGCTTCGATCACATGCCCGTCGTCGTGGCGAACGCCGACATCGCCGAAGGCGCACTCGTCGAAGCACACCAACTCGGGCAGCGTTCGATTCCTGAGCGCTTCTCGAACCTGCGCATGGTGAAGCCTGATGCCGCACTCGAAGTCGTGGGGCGAAGAGCTCGGGTCGCATTGGCCGCGGGACAGCCGATCTTTTTCTCTGACTTCGAACCGCGCGACGCGGTCATCTTCGTCGCTGCGCGTGACCTCGACGCCGGTGTCGTGCTGATCGCGACCGATGTCGTGCCACGAACGATGCCCAGTGAGTCCGTTCCAGACACATGGCTTTCAGCCGGGTGGGTGCCGCTGGGGTGGCGCGTCGTGCGTCCGCTTCACGCGGGTCAGCCGCTGATGCGCGACGCGGTCACCTTCGCGGAATGACCTTCGGGCTCATCGCAGCGACCGCAGGTGCTTCCACGCCGTCTCGCGATCTTTGTGGAGCGAGCCGATCTTCTTCACGCCGGCTTCCCGCAAGATTCGCTCGCCCTGCAGCTCACCGATCGCCGACGACGAGAGCACGCGCGCGGTGTGTTCCATGCCCTTCGTCACCGCCCACGCGTTGAGATCGGCGACGCGCGGCGCGAGCTCAGGAGACAACGCCTGCACGCGCGACTGATCGACCAGACAGTCCCACGGCGGGCCCATCTTGGTGATCGCGGCCCGAATGGCTTTGTCGTACCGGAGGAAGGCTTCGAGCGTCGGGCGCGCCGGGTACTTCACCTCGATGGTGCGCTCCGACTGATGAACGATGATCTCGAACTCTTCGACCTTCATGTGAGCCCCCGGCCCACGTTCGTGACGTTCATGTCCCGGGCTCCCGCCCAGCGATCGGTTTCTTCATTTCTTTCCCCCCAACACGTCGCGACGGACGTCAGCATGGGGACGCTGAATCAATTCGGTGGTCACGAGCAAGGGGGCGCCCACCACTGCGGCGGCTCCTTCGAGGGCGGCCTCGACGTCGGCCTGATCGCCCGCCAACGTAAACCAGCCCTTCCCGCCGATGCCCTTGGCGAGTTGGAGGTGTGTGAGGCGCACATCGGCTCGCTTGAGCGCCACGTCGGCCGCCCGCAACGTCGCCGAGACGGTCTGCAACTCGACCATGCCCACCGCGTCTTCGGGGCCGACCGCGTCGGCCGTTCCGCGCAACAACGCAGCGATCACCGGTTCGGCCATGTGGGGGAGATGCAGCGAGTCGATGATGTTCGAGCCACCCGTCGCGAGGCCGGCCTGAAACGACTCTGCGACCTCGGCTTCACCACCGGTGAAGACCAACAGAAATTTTCCGGGCGTGACCGGCTCGGCGATCACGATCTTCACCGCTGCCTGCTTCACCAGGGCATCAGCGACCACCACGCCGCGCGCGAGCGACTCGAGCTCGAACATCGCCAGCGCGGGACCCGATGGCATCAGATGATCCGGAACGAGTCCTTCAGCGTGCAGCGGCGTTCACGCGTGAAGCTGACGGGCGTGGTGAGGCCTTCACCGGTCGGCGACGCGATGGTGAACGACGTGTAGCCCTCGCCGGTCATTCCCAGTCCGGCGAACGACGGGCCGTTCTTCACGAAGATCGACGTGTTGATGATCTTCGCCATCGCCGAGAGCACGTCGATGTTGGTCGAGTGCATCGTCGCGGTGTGACCGAAGCCGTGCTCCGCCTGAACGGCCGCCGCGATGCAGTCTTCGACGGTCTTCAAACGCGAGAAGCCGATCACCGGCATCAACAGCTCGGCCTGGATGAACGGGTGCGTGGGGTCGACCTCGGCGAACAGCAGTCGCGTGCCGGCGGGAACACGCAGCCCGGCGGCTTCGGCGATCTTGGTGGCGTCCTTGCCGACCCAATCGCGCGCGGCGTGGCCGTCATCGACGACGAGCTTCTCGAGGCGGTTGATCGCCGACGACGGCACTTCGAACGCGCCGTGCTTCTGCATCTCGGTCTTCAGCTGATCGGCGATCGAGGCGACGGCGAAGACTTCCTTCTCGACGATGCAGACGATGTTGTTGTCGAGCGAAGCGCCGTCGACGATGTCCTTCGCAGCGCGCGCGATGTGCGCCGTGTCGTCGACCACCGCGGGGGGATTCCCGGGGCCGCCGCAGATCGCGCGCTTGCCGGAATTCATCGCGGCCTTCACCACCGCGGGGCCGCCCGTCACGACGACCAGCCTGATCGCCGGGTGCTTCATCAACGCGCCCGCCGAGTCGATCGTCGGGTTGCCGAGCATGCACAACAGGTTGGCCGGGCCACCCGCGGCGACGATGGACTCGTTGAGCTTGCTGACGAAGAACATCACGACGTTCTTCGCGCTGGGGTGCACGTTGAAGACGACCGAGTTGCCGCCCGCCACCATCGCCACGCCGTTGTTGATGATGGTCTCGGTGGCGTTGGTCGAGGGCGTGATGGCGCCGATCACTCCGAACGGAGCGCGTTCCATCAACATCAAGCCGTAGTCGCCGGTCCACGCCTGCGCGCGGAGGATCTCCATGCCCGGCGTCTTGTTCGCGCAGAGCAGGTTCTTCACGATCTTGTCTTTGACGTTACCGAGCTTCGTTTCCTCGACCGCCATGCGAGAGAGCTCGTTGACGTTGTCGCGGCAGCACTGGCGCATCGCCTCGATGACCTTCTCGCGCGCCTCGACGTCGAGCCGCACCCACTGTTCCTGAGCGCGCTGCGCGGCCGTGGTGGCCGAATCGAGATCGTCGAAGATGCCGGGTCGCTTGCTGATGACCGCCGGAGCGCGACCACCCGAAGCACCGCTGGACGGAAGCTTGCCGAGCTCGCCCGAGAGGCGACGCACGACCTGCTCCACGATGGCGTTGATCTGCGCTTCGTTCATATTGCCTGCTCGCTCCGAACCGCCCTGAGTCGGTTCTCTGCTGCGCGTGAAAGTCAGCTCGCTCGCCGCGCAACAGCCGGGCGCGGAACGGGCGGAGTGGACTCGACGTAGATGTTCGCTCCCGACGCGTCGTAGACGACCAACACGCGCTCGCAGTCGGGATCAGCGGTCTGGTGCGCGCACTCTTTCGCCGCGGCGGCTTCGACGGCCGCCTTCGACGCTCCGCGCACCTTGGACCGCGTTACTTCACCCACGTGAGTTTTCCTTCGACCTCGACCTGATCGACGATCGCCATGATCACGGCGTCGACGGGACGGTCCTTGGTCATTTCAGTTTGACGCGCTGACGAACCCGACGCGTAGAGGACGACTTCCCCCACGCCCGCACCCATCGCGTCGACCGCGACGACGAGCGTCGACGTGGCCTTGCCGTCCGCGTCGATTCCGCGAACGAGCAGGAAACGCGAACCGTCGAGCGTCGGCTCTTTTCGGGTGGAGACCACGGTCCCCACCACTTTGCCGAGCAGCATCTGAGCCTCTTACTTCTGGCCGCTCTCGGCCTTCGCCTGATCGGCGCGGCCCAGAGGCAGAACGAGGTCGATGTTGACGTGCGGACGCGGAATGACGTGCGTCGAGACGAGCTCGCCGACGCGCTCAGCGCCACGGGCTCCGGCCTCGATGGCCGCCTTCACCGCGGCGACGTCGCCACGCACCACCATCGTGACGTAGCCGCCACCGATCTTCTCGTAGCCCACCAACTCGACCTTCGCGGCCTTCACGGCAGCGTCGGCGGCCTCGACCATTCCCACGAAGCCCTTGGTCTCGATCATTCCCAGTGCGTCAGCCATTGCGGTGTGCCTCTTTCGTTGGGTTCAGCGTTGAAACTTACTTGTCCTTCGAGACGGTCTCTTTGCCCGAGAGCGCCTTGATCGAAGCGACGGCGGCTTCGGCGGCCGAGTCGATCTCTGCTTCGCTGCCGGCCAGATACAGACGACCGAACGCGCCGTACGGCGTCACGTCGACCAGCTTCACGTTGGCGGCCTTCTCGGCCTCGTTGGCGGCCAGCGCGGCGTACGCGGCCGGCTCGGTCTCGAGGATGTAGAGCGACTCGCCCGGCTCGATCATCGAACCGAAGCGGATCTTGTCGAGGATCATCGCGTGCATCGGCTCGATGGCGCGGATGATCGTGTTGGAGACGAGGCGCGGCTTGATGCGGTCTTCTTCCTTCACGCCCATCTCTTTCAAGATCGCGTCGCCGGCGCTGCGGACCTCGCCCTTGTCCTCGCTGTGCAGCTCGAGCATGCCGTACGCGCGCTCGACGACCAGCGTCGCTGGCTGCACCTTGGTCTGCTTGAGCGCCACGTCCATCAGGCGGTGAATCGCCATGCCCGGAGCGATCTCGACGAACAACGACGCCACGTACGGGACCGGGAAATACCCGCGGCAGGTGGTGGCGATGTGAGCGGCGAGCTGCGGCTGGAGGCTGTCGAGGAAGACGTACGTGCGAAGCGACGTAGACAAGTGTCTCTCCTGAAAAGTCGAAGAAAAGCAGCGGGGTTGTAGAACCCGACCGATCCATTGACAAGCACGGTGTTTGAGCGGAAACGCACGCACGAATGCTGAGCGCCGCCGTCGTCGCGATGTCCGTGTTGAGCGCGCCGCCTCCGCCCAGTGAGCCGTTGCTCCCTCCTTACGTGCCGCGTTCAGCCGCGATCGGCCTCTTCATCAACCCGCCCATGGTCGCGCCGCACCTGCGTCTGTTCTGGGAAGGGTACCTCGTCGATCAACCGCGCAACGCGCTGATCTGGATCGCGGGGCTCGGCACCGCCTTCGGCGTCAATACGCAGCCTCCGATGACGGCGCACTTTCAGCACGTCGTCGTCGCGGGCTTTGGTTTCCGCAGCGATCACCCGTTGCTGCACTGGGGTTTCCACGTCGCCGCGGGGCCCGTCTGGTACCGCGCTGCATACGCGAGAGGCTCGATCTTCGGCTTCGAAAACCGCGTGCTCGGCTACATCGAAGGGCGCGCGCAGCTCGGCATTCGCGTGCTCCCGCATCTGAGAATCGCGCTGTACGCGGGCTACGCGTCTCCGTTCACCTTCCAGGCGCAGTACCCCGGCAACACGTTCGTCGGCGGCTTCGACACCGGCCTCGCCGTCGACTGGAGATGAGCGTGGGGCGCGTCGATCTGCACCTCCATCTGCTCCCCGGGATCGACGACGGCAGCAAGTCGATGGTCGAGACGCTGGCGATGGCCAAAGCGCTGACCGCGCTCGGGTACACGCACCTCGCTCCCTCCCCACATGCGCGCGGGGAATACGCCTCGAAAGACGCGGCGCTCTGCGCGACGAAGCTGGAAGAGGTGCGCACCGCGCTCGCCGGCCAGTTCGAGCTCTTCACCAATGCCGAGAACTTCTTCCTCGAAGACTCGCTGTTTCCGTCGATCGCCGCGGGCACCGCGCGCACGCTGGGAAGCGGCAAGGTGTTGCTGATCGAAGCGCCGTACCAGGGGCCGTTGCCGATGCTCCCTGAGCTGATCTTCCGCATGAAGGTGAAGGGCTACACGCCGCTCATTGCGCACCCCGAACGGTGCATGGAATTCGACCGAAAGGGCCGCGCCGCGGAAGTGGTTCGTGCGGGAGCGTTGTTGCAGCTCGATATGGGCGCGCTCATCGGCCGTTACGGAAAGACCGCGGAGAGGTTGGGCCGGCAGTTCCTCGACGACGGGCTGTACCAGGTGGCCGCCACCGATCTGCATTCACCGGTGAACGCCGAGGCGTGGGTGGGAGACAGCTTGAAGGCGATCGAAAAAGCGGTCGGGGCGAAAGCGCTCGAGGCGCTCACCATCACGAACCCCGCCGCATTGCTTCAGGGGATCGTTGCGAATAAGGGGCAGACCCCGTGAGCCGTTGGATCAAAGGCGCCGTCAGTCTCGCGATCACCGCGATCTGCATGTGGTGGACCTTCAAGGACACCAACTTCCCGCAGATGTGGACCTCGCTGAAGTCGGCGAACTGGATGTTCACGCTGCCGGTGTACCTGCTGATCCTCGTGGTGATTCACCTCGCGCGCACGCTGCGCTGGGGAAATCTGCTCTCGGGTCTGGAAAAGGTGCCGTTCAGCAAGCTCAACGAGGCGAGCGCGATCGGCTTCATGATGTTGATCATCCTCCCGTTCCGATTGGGAGAGTTCGCGCGGCCGTTCTTGATCGCGCAGCGCTCGGGCATTCGTCGATCCGCTGCGATGACCAGCGTGGTGCTCGAGCGCATCATCGACGGCTTGATCATCGCCGTGCTCTTGCGCGTGTTGATGTTCTTCGTGCCCGACGACGCGCGCGACATCGACCGCATTCGCATCGGCGCCAACCTGATGTTCCTGGTGTTCGGCTCGGGCTTCCTGTTTCTGGTGCTCGCGCGGTGGAAGCACGATCTCGTCATCGGCCTGATGCGGAAGACGATGGGCCGCATCTCAGCCGGTGCGACCGAGAAGGTGGTGCACATCGTCGACGGCTTCGTCGGCGCTTTGAAGCAACTGCCCGACGCGAAGAACATGGCGATGTTCCTCTTCTGGACCGCCGTGTACTGGGTCGCGAACGGAGCGGGCATGGCGTTCTTCGCCAACGGCTTCGACTGCAGCGGAGCGAACGGCGCCGAGTGTCTCCCGCTCACGATGACGCTCTTCCAGGGCTACTTCATTCTCTGCGTGGTGATCGTCGGCATGATGATCCCCGCCGCGCCCGGGAGCGCCGGCACCGCGCAGCTCGCGCTGCTGATCGGCATGGGCGTGTTCGTCTCGCAGCAGGTCGTGAACTCCAGCGGCGTGGCGTACGCGAACGTGTTGTGGCTGGTGCAGATCGTTCAGCAGATCCTGTTCGGGTTGTTCTTCCTCGTGCGCTCACACACCTCGTTCAGCGAAGTGGCTGGCAAGTTGAGTGAGCAGCAGCAGAAGGGCGACGACTCCGACAACGACGCGCAGCGCACGGGAGCTTCGGCATGATCGGCATCGACTGGGTCGCGGTCGTCGTTCTCGGAGTCGCCTGGGCGTTCTCGAACGTGCGCACCGTGCCGCTCGCGATTCGCCACTGGGTCTTCGCGCTCGCGTGCTTCGGCATCGCCGGCTACCGCGTCTATCGCGGCGTGCAGGGGCTCAATCTGCTCTTCGTGATCATCGCCGCGGCCATCGGTGCGCAGTACGCGTGGCGCGCGATTCAGGCGGGCAAGAGCCAGCCGTCGCAGCCCGACTGATCAGTCCTTCTTCCGGCCCGCGGGCACGAGCAGAAACACCACTCCAATTCCGATCACGCCGGCGCTGACGGGCTTGGGAATTTCCCAGTTCTTGTCGAGCTCGGCTTTGGCCTCGAGTGGGCCGAGCTTCACCACCGTCTCCGTGGACTTGTACGGAATACCGCCGAACCACAGCGCGGCGGTTCCAGCAGCGACGAGGATGATTCCGATCAGCTTGTTCATGATTGGCGTCAAAGCCCCTGGGGCGACGGCGTTGGGTGGCGAAACGACACCTGACTCGTTGGATCAGGTCCGGTCAAGCGCTTCCCCAGCGACTGAGCCGAGCACGCGATCGACCGCTTCCAGCAGCGCTTCACGCGTCGCAGGTTTCTCGATGAACACGCGGCGTTGTGCATCGAGCGTGAGATCCGCAGGCGCGCGATTGCCGCTCATGAGCACCATCGGGAGTCCCGGCGCGACGGTCTCCAGCTTCTTCGCCAGCGCATCGCCATCCATGACCGGCATCGAGATGTCGCTCACCACGCACGCAAACGTGTGGGGCACCGAGAGCAACTGCAGCGCTTCAGCGCCGTTGCTGACCGACACCACCTCGAAGCCCTCGTGCTCGAGCAGTCCGGCCAGTGAGCGACGCACGCGCGGATCGTCTTCGACCAGCAAGATGCGCTGCTGACGCGAGGTGGTCACGACGGCGTGCGTGCCACTCGCGCGTTTGTTCGCGGCCGCGGCGACGCGCGGGAACGTGACGGTGAACGTGGTGCCTTTGCCGAGCTCGCTCTTCACGCTGATCGCGCCGGAGAATTGCGTGACGCGCTCCTTCACCGTGGCGAGCCCCAGACCCGTGCCCGTGGCGCGCGTGGTGAAGAAGGGTTGGAAGATCTTCTCGAGGGTGTCCGGCGCCATGCCGATGCCGGAGTCGGCGAAGTCGATGCGCACGTTCTTCTCGTCGCCGTGGATCTTGATGGTGAGCTCGCCGCCGTTGGGCATCGCGTCGCGTGCGTTCACCGCGAGATTGAGCAGGATCTGCTCGAGCCCAGCGCGGTTGGCGTTCGCCGAGAAGCCGTCGATCACGTCGAGCTTCACTTTGATGCGTGAACCGAGCAGGCGCGGGAGCATCGCTCCGAATGCGCGCGCGGCATCGCTCACGTCGAGCGACGTCAGCGCCGCGTTGGCGTTGGTACGGCCGAACGAGAGCAGCTGCCGCGTCATCAGCGTCGCGCGCGTGGTGGCCTCGTCGAGATCGCGGATCAGCTCTCTGCGCTCGGCGTCGTCGGTCGACATGCGGAGTTGTTCCGACGTCGCTGAGATCACCATCAAGAGGTTGTTGAAGTCGTGCGCGACGCCGCTGGCGAGGTTGCCGACCAGTTCCATCTTCTGTGACTGGATGGAGCGGCGCAGCGCCTCGTCGCGTTCTTCCGCGGTGCGCCGTTCGGACGCGAGCGCGTAGTTCATCAGCAGCACGCCGAAGACGATCGCGACGCCCACCGCCGTCCACGCGTTGATTGGGCTGTAGGTCGGCCCCAGCGGCGTCGGGAGGTGGTGGTTGAGATCGAGCCACGCCACGAAGCCGCACCACACGATCGAGACGCACGCGACCGCGACCCCGGCGCGCCCGTTCACCAGCACGCTCATCAACATCGACACCGCGATGAAGCACGCCGCGTTGTGACCCTGCAGGCCGCCGAAGAAGAGGGTGACCACGGCGATGATGGTCCAGAAGAAGACCGTGAGAATCCACGCGGCGATGACGATCTTCCCGCGACGCGTCAGCAGGTGGAGCGCCCACGCACCCAACCAGACGGGCACGTAGAACCCGATGCTCACCACCAGCTTGTTGTTGGAATCGAAGAGCGACGTGATGAAGCCCGCACCACCTGCGATGGCCATCACTCGCGTGAGCGAACGAACGAGCACCGCTTTGCGCTGCCGTTCTCCGTCTTCCATGGCTTGCCCGATTGGGCCGGATCCCCCGAGCGACGAAGTATACACTCCGCCCCGTTCATGTCGGTCGCGAACCAGGAGACGGTCAGACTCGAGAAGAGCGAGAGCGCGCGGCGTGGGCGTTGGCGCGTGGTGCTCGTCACTGACACGGGTTCATCGTCGTTTGCGTTGCCGGTCTCGGGCACCGCCACGATCGGACGAGCAGAGAATGCCGAGATCCGCCTCGAAGACACCGCCGCGTCTCGCAAACACGCGCAATTGATCGTCGAGAACGGCGCGGTGCGACTGCTCGATCTCGGCAGCGCGAACGGCACTACGGTGCGCGGTCGCAAGCTCGCGCCCAATGAAGAGATCGCGTTGTCGGAAGGCGACTCGATCGAGCTCGGGACGTCCTTCGCGGTGCTGCAGGTCGATGAACTCTCGGTCACCTCGCGTCCGTGGAACCTGCATCACCACCAGCGCTTCCTCGAGCTCGCCGCGCAGACCAAGCCGCCGTACGCGATTCTGCGCGTGCAGGTGATCGCTCCGCCGGGGCTCGCGCAGGAAGTGTTGTCGGCCGAGCTCTCACCGCACGAGACGGTCGCGTCGTTTGGTCCTGGGCAGTTCGAGGTGCTCTCTCCGGGGCGCACGCCTGAGGCTGCGAAGCAGTTGATGGAGAAGTTGTCGTCCAAGCTGGTCGCTCGCGGCGCGCGCGTGCGTGCGGGTGTGGCGACGGCTCCGCGTGACGGAACGGATCCCGATCTCCTGGTCGCCGCGTGTTCACGTCCCGCGAGCGCTCCGGCGCCGGGCTTCGTGGTGCGTGATGACGCGATGGCGGCGCTGTATCGGCTCGTCGATCGCGTCGCGCCGTCGGCGATCAGCGTGTTGCTCCTCGGAGAGACCGGCGTCGGCAAAGAAGTCCTCGCGCAGGAAATCCACCGCCGCAGCAAACGTGCGGGTGGTCCGTTCTTGCGGCTCAACTGCGCGGCGCTGACCGAGTCGTTGCTCGAGAGCGAATTGTTCGGCCACGAGAAGGGCTCGTTCACCGGCGCGATCAAGCAGAAGGAAGGTCTGCTCGAGTCGGCGCAGGGCGGCACGGTGTTCCTCGATGAGGTCGGCGAGATGCCGGCGTCGATTCAGGCCAAGTTGCTGCGCGTGCTCGAGGAGCGGAAGGTGATGCGCGTCGGCTCGACGACGCCGCTGCCGATCGACGTGCGCTTCTTGTTCGCCACCAATCGCGATCTCGAGGCTGAGGTCGCGCGCGGAGCGTTCCGCAGTGATCTCTATTTCCGCGTGAACGGGATCTCGCTGGTGATTCCTCCGCTGCGTGAACGGCCGACGGAGATCGAGCCACTCGCTCGTCAGTTCCTCTCGGAAGCTGCGAAGCGAGAGACGCGCGCCGTGCCGGAACTCACGCCCGACGCGCTCGCGACGCTCGGCGCGTGGCCGTGGCCGGGCAACATTCGCGAGCTGAAGAACGTGATCGATCGCGCGATCCTCATGGCGGGCGAGGGCAAGCTCACCGCCGAAGCGCTCGGTCTCGGAGAAGTCGTCCCTGCTTCTCCTGTTGCGCCAACCGCTGCTCCGACGGGCCTGCGCGAAGAGCGTGATGCCGCCGAGAAGCGCGCGGTGCTCGAGGCGCTCGAGAAGACCGGCGGGAATCAGACGAAGGCTGCGGAGTTGCTTGGAGTGTCGCGACGCACGCTCGTGACGCGGCTCCAGCAGTACGGCCTGACGCGCTCTCGGAAGAAGGACTGATCCGTGGATTCGTTTCGCGGCACCGCCCGGTACGAGATCGTCCGGCAGCTCGGTGCCGGTGGAATGGGCGTCGTCTACGAGGCGATCGATCGCGAACGTGATGGAAAGCGCGTCGCGCTCAAGGTGCTGCAGCGGCAAGACGCGGAGTCGCTCGTTCGTCTGAAACGTGAGTTCCGCGCGCTGTCCGACGTGCGGCATCCCAACCTCGTCTCTCTGTACGAGCTGAGCGTCGAAGGAGACGCGTGGTTCTTCACGCTCGAGCTGGTGGAAGGCGTCGATTTTCTCGAGTGGCTGCGGCCGGGCGCGAAGGCGATCGCGGATGCTCCGACGGGGCAGCTCGACGTCACCATGCGCGCAAAGCCCCCTGGGGCGACGCCGTTGGGTGGCGAACACGGAGATGCGCGGCTCGGGGTCGATGAAGCACGGCTGCGTTCCGCGTTCCGTCAGCTCGTCGAAGGCGTCGCGTGGCTGCATCAGAACGGCCGCCTGCACCGCGATCTGAAGCCGTCGAACGTGCTCGTCACCCGGGAAGGGCGCGTCGTCATTCTCGATTTCGGACTCGTGCTCGAGCTCGAGGGTGTGCAGAGCATCAGCGAAGCGCGAGGTTCGTCCATCGTCGGGACCGCGGCGTACATGGCTCCGGAACAGGCGGGCTCGGGTGTCGTGGGGCCTCCGGCCGATTGGTACGCGGTCGGCGTGATGTTGTTCCAGGCGCTGACGGGTCGCGTGCCGTTCGAAGGCGTCGCGGTGCAGGTGTTGCTCGAGAAGCAGCGTCGCGCCGCGCAACGTCCCACCGAGTTGATCGGGTCGATCAGCCCTGAGCTCGATTCGATCTGCGCCGAGTTGCTCAAACGCGAACCAGCGGAGCGACCGCAGCTGCCCGAGTTGTCGAAGATCTTCGGGAGGACCTCTTCCCCGACGCCGGTGCCGTCCATCACGCGCACTGGAGAGATCGGCGGCTTCATCGGGCGCGCTGATGAGCTGAAGCGGCTGCGTGGCGCGCTCGAGGAGACGCGGCGTGGAGAGCCGCGCGCCGTTCGCATTCTCGGAGCGTCTGGCATTGGCAAGTCGTCGCTGGTGAAGCACTTCGTCAACAACGTCGAGGGCGCGGTCGTGCTGCACGGTCGTTGCTACGAGCGCGAGACGGTGCCGTTCAAGGCGCTCGACAGCGTGATGGATGCGCTGGCCCGGCAGCTCTCGGAGTTGCCCGCGGAGAAGGTAGACGCGGTGCTGCCGCGCGATGCGGCGGCGCTGATGCGCATGTTTCCCGTGCTTGGGCGGGTGGACGCGTTTCGAACGGCGCCGGTGCGTGAAGTGAAGGAAGCGGCCGAGCTGCGACGCCGCGCGGTGCAGGCGCTGCGCGAGACGTTGGGGCGCATGAGTGATCGCGCTCCGCTGATCGTGATCATCGACGACGCGCAATGGGGAGACGCCGACAGCACGCTGGTGCTCGACGAGATTCTGCGGCCACCCGATGCGCCTTCGATGCTGCTGTTGATCGTCGCGCGCGCTGAATCGAATCCGCTCGAGGGGCTGCGGCTCACGGCGAGCGAGGTGAAGCTCGAAGGACTGAGCGCCGCGGAGTGCGAGACGCTCGTCAAACGCACGTTGAGAGACGACGCACGCGCGGCGGTCATCGCTCGCGACTCGGGAGGGAATCCCTTCCTCGCGCAGCAGCTCGCTGTCGTGCCCGGAGAGGTGAAGCTCGAAGACGTCGTCATCTCGCGCATCGAGGCGTTGCCGCGGCCTGCGCGTCAGTTGCTCGAGGTGATCGCGTTGGCGGCGTCTCCGGTCGGTGAGCGCGTCGCGGCGTCGGTGGCGGGTGTCGAGGCGGGTGACGTGGAGTCGTTGGCGTTGCTC
>JAEUJS010000482.1 GCA_016792935.1 Archangium sp.
CACCCGCGAAGAGCACCGTGCCGATCGCGGCGGTCTTCACCGGCTGGCCGGCGGGCGCGGCGAGATCGATTCCGTCGTGCGGCTCTTTGCCCTTCTTGCCGAAGCGCGCGTACAGCACTCCGCGCAGGGGCCACTCGAGTACGCCTGTTCCCTTCCCCACCTTCACCAGCTTTGGCGGCTTCTTCTCGGGAATGTTCGCGTTCGTGGCGAGCGGCCGCGGCTGCGCTTCGGGCTCGGGCGAGTCGTATTCAGGGACCGACTTCTTCTGCACCGAGCCGGGGATGTAGAGGAGCTCACCAGCCTTGAGCTCGCGCGGATCATCGATGCGGTTCGCATCCATCAGCTCTTCGACGCTCAGGCTGTACGCGCGCGCGATGCGGTACAGCGTCTGGCCCTTCTCGACGAGGTGCGTGAGCTGCGGGTGATTGGGATCTCCGAGAACGCGCGGTTCTCTGCGCGTCTTCGTCGGGTTCGTGGTGCTGACAGTGGACGTGGTCGCACACGCAGAGAGCGTGAAGAGACAGAGCGCGAGAGAACGCCACAGCATCGCTTCCGAGTGTGCCGCGCTGCGCCGACGACGCCAGAAAACGAGCGCCTTCTCTTCCGGCTCAGAGCGAGCGCCAGAGCGCCTTCAAGCCAGGACACGCGCGCAGCAACGAACGCTTCCGCTCGAGACGTTCCGACTCGGACAGCGTCGCTCGCTCGAGACGAAACGTTCGCAGCGCGCGGGCGACACCGTGCACGGCGTGCGTCTCGGGAAAGGAAAAGACGAAGTCGTCGAGCAACACGACGTTCTTCAGATCAGCCAGCACGCTCAGCCAGGGAGCCGGCTCGTCGAGTTCATCAGCCTCGTCGAAGAGCTGAACAGCGAGCGTCGACTCGTTCACGGCGTCGTCTGCGAGCTCTGGCTCGAGGAGCAACGCCCGGCACCACGCCCGCAGCGCCACGGCATCAGGCGCGTTCTTCGCGAGCACGACCCACCACGACACGTTCAGCGGCGCGGCGTCGCAGGCCTCGGACAGCAGCGTCGTCGCGAGCGGTGCGTCGTTGAGCAACAGGGCGAGTCCGGCCACTGGCGTTCCGTCAGCGAGGGTCGCAGCAGGCCCGGCGGTCTCCAGCACCCGACGCATCGCGCGACGCACCGCGGCCAGCCGAACGCGTCGAGCGAAGTGGCCATCGTCACCTCGCGCATGTCGTTCGAGCATCTCGCGGGGCTCGAGCCCTTCGAGCGATTGAACCAAGGCAGAGGCCGCAGGCACCTCATCGGCCCACGCCGGCAGCTCGAAGCGCTCCTTCAGGGTCGCGAAGACACGCTCGAGGTGCGCGACGTCGAGCGAATCGCACGCGTGCTCGAGATCTCCGCGAAGGACGTGCGGACCATCGAGCAGGTCGGGAGCTGCTGCGCGCTGCGGCGCCTCGAGCTTCAGGTCCGGGAGCGGCCCGAGTTCCGACCACAGCGCCTCGAGTGTCAGCTGTCGGCTCAGTCGAGCTTCCAGGTCTTCAACACCGGCAGCAGCTCATGGTGCGTGAGGTCGAGCTGCAGCGGCGTGATCGACGCCTTGCGCTCGTCGTGCACCACCGTCACGTCGGTGCCCGCTTCCTTGAAGTGCTCGTAGCCGGTTCCGCCGATCCAGTAGTACTTCCGACCGCGGGGATCTTCCTTCTCGATCACGTCGGCGCCGTAGCTGTGCCGCCCGAGCCGCGTGATCTCGTAGCCGGTGATCGGCCCGTACGACGGCATGTTCACGTTGAGCAACATGCGCGGCGGGAGCGTGTTTTGAAGCGCGGTCTTCACCAGCGACGCGGCGAACTTCGCGGCGTGCTCGAACTCGAACGTCTTGCGCGTGGCGAGCGAGAAGGCGATCGCCGGCACGCCGAGGATGCTGCCTTCCATCGCCGCGGCGACGGTGCCCGAATAGATGGTGTCGTCCGCGAGGTTCGGCCCGTGGTTGATGCCCGACAGCACCAGATCGGGCTTCGCGTTCTTCATCAGGTGCGTGATGGCCACGTACACGCTGTCAGCCGGAGTGCCGTCGACCGCGAACCAACGCTCCTTCTCACCCTTGTGAATGCGCAGCGGGTGGTGGAGCGAGAGCGAGTGGCTCGTCGCGCTCTGCTCACGCAGCGGAGCCACCACCCAGACTTCTCCGAGCGAGGAAACGGCCTCCGCGAGCGCGTGGAGGCCGCGCGCGTGAAGACCGTCGTCGTTGCTGATCAGAATGCGCTTCACTGCTTGATCGCGGCGCGGCCGGCGTAGCGGGCGTGCTCTCCGAGCTCTTCTTCGATGCGCAGGAGCTGGTTGTACTTCGCAATGCGATCGGACCGGCTCGCCGAGCCCGTCTTGATCAGCCCGCAGTCCAACGCGACCGAGAGATCCGCGATCGTCGTGTCTTCGGTCTCACCCGAGCGGTGGCTCATCACCGACGTGAAGCCCGCGCGGTGCGCCATGCGGACCGCCTCGAACGTTTCGGTCAGCGTGCCGATCTGATTGACCTTCACGAGGATCGAATTGGCGATGCCCTGCTGAATGCCGCGCTCCAGCCGGGTCACGTTGGTCACGAAGAGATCGTCACCGACCAGCTGCACCTTCTTGCCGAGCGTGTCGGACAGCTTCTTCCACCCATCCCAATCGTCTTCGGCGCAGCCGTCTTCGATCGAGACCAGCGGGTACTTGCTGCACAGCTCCTGGTACCACGCGACGATTCCCGCGGAGTCGAGCGCCTTGCCGTCGGCCTTGAAGTTGTACTTCTTGGTCGCCTTGTCGAAGAACTCACTGGCGGCGACGTCGAGGCAGAGCGAGATCTGCTCTCCGGCCTTGAAGCCCGCGGCGCCGATCGCTTCCATGATCAACTTGAGCGCGTCTTCGTTGCTCGCGAGATCCGGAGCGTAGCCACCTTCGTCACCGACGCCCGTCGCGAGCTTCTTGCCCTTCAAGATCTTCTTGAGCGCGTGGAAGATCTCCGCGCCCCAGCGCAGACCTTCCGCGAACGACTTCGCGCCCCAGGGGAGCACCATGAATTCCTGCACGTCGACGCGCGTGTCGGCGTGCGCGCCACCGTTCAAGATGTTCATCATCGGCACGGGCAGCGTGCGGGCCTGCGCTCCGCCGATGTAGCGGTAGAACGGAACGCCGAGCTCGTTCGACACCGCGCGCGCCGAGGCCATCGACACCGCGAGGATGGCGTTCGCGCCGAGCTTGCCTTTGTTCGGCGTGCCGTCGAGCCCGTTCAGCTCGGCGTCGATGCCCGCCTGATCAGACGCGTCGAGCCCGGTGAGCGCCGGAGCGATCACCTCGTTCACGTGCTTCACCGCCTTGAGCACGCCCTTGCCGAGGTAGCGGTTCTTGTCGCCGTCGCGCAGCTCAGCGGCCTCGTGTTCACCGGTGCTCGCTCCTGAGGGAACGGCGGCGCGGCCCATGGCGCCGGTCTCGAGGAACACTTCCGCTTCGACGGTCGGGTTGCCGCGGGAGTCGAGGATCTCGCGTGCTTTCACATGAACGATTTCGGTCATAGGACCTCGCTTCTACATGGAACTCGTCCTGTCCGGTGTGTCCAAGACGTATCCGAACGGCGTCAAAGCGCTCAACGACGTGACGCTCACGATCCCCCGCGGAATGTTCGGTCTGCTCGGTCCCAACGGAGCGGGAAAATCGTCGCTGATGCGCAGCGTGGCGACGCTGCAGCCGATCGACGGCGGCACGATGACGTTCGATGGCATCGACGTGAGCAAGGAGCCGGACAAGCTCCGCGACGTGCTCGGCTACCTGCCGCAGGACTTCGGCGTGTACCCGAAGGTGACCGCGCGCGACTTGCTCGATCACCTCGCGCGGTTGAAGGGCCTCGCGAATCGCACCGAGCGCAAGGACACCGTCGAGGCGCTGCTGAAGAAGACCAACCTGTGGGAACACGCGAGCAAGCGGCTCGGCGGCTACTCGGGCGGAATGAAGCAGCGCTTCGGCATCGCGCAGGCGCTCATCGGAAATCCGAAGCTGATCATCGTCGACGAGCCGACCGCCGGGTTGGATCCGCAGGAACGCATTCGGTTTCACGCGCTGCTCTCGGAGATCAGTGAAGGCGTCGTCGTGCTCCTCTCGACGCACATCGTGGGAGACATCGCCGATCTCTGTCAGCGCATGGCGATCATGGCGCAGGGTCGCGTGGTGCTGACCGGCAACCCGCTCGAGTTGATGAAGCAGCTCGAAGGAAAGTTGTGGAAGCGCTTCGTCACGGTGACTGAGCTCGCGGAGGTCACGGCGTCGATGGCGGTGATCGCGGTGCGCACCATCGCGGGTCAGCGGCTGGTGCACGTGTACGCCGAGGAAAAGCCGAACGAGAAGTTCGAGCCCGCGACGCCTGATCTCGAAGACGTCTACTTCCGCTCCCTGAGGGCCCAATGACCCCCTCTCCCTCGGGGAGAGGGTTGGGGGTGCGGGAGATCATCCTCACCGCAGCGCACAAACGATCTCAGCTGAGGGTGTGGTGATCACCATGATCGGCGCGTTGATCGGCTTCGAGCTGATTCGTCGGCTCAAGATGTTGAGCACGTACATCTACGCGATCGTGCTCTTCGGCCTCGGCGGACTGCTGATGGCCGCGAACGCCGGGCTCCTCTCCGACATGAGCGCGGGCGCCGGCAGCGAGAAGGTCTTCGCCAACGGCCCGTACTCGGTGTTCGCCAACCAGGCGACGCTCGCGTTGTTCGGCCTCTTCATGGTCGCCGCGGTCTTCGGCCAGGCCGCCTCGCAAGACTTCACCACCGGCATGTGGCCGCTGATCTTCACGCGCAACGTGAAGAAGCTCCCGTACCTGAGCGGGCGTTTTCTCGGAGCGTGGATCTTCAGCTCGCTGCTCTTCCTCGCGATTCCCGCCGGCCAGCTGCTCATCGCGCTCGGCGCCACGTTGAAGACCGGAGCGCCGATCGGCCCCCACCGCCTCGACGTCTACTTGTGGCCGTGGCTCACCGACGTGGTGCCGATGCTCTTCGTCTCGGGCGCGGTGTTCTTCTCGCTCGCGGCGATCACGCGGCAGATGGCGCCCGTGTACGTCGGCATGGTCGTGCTCGTGCTCGGCTACTTCGCCTTGAGCGCAGCGATGGGCGACGTCGAGAACCGCACGCTCGGAGCGATGGCCGACCCCTTCGGCTTCATCACCTTCGACGTGGTCACCAAGTACTGGACACCCGCCGAGCGGAACAAAGAGCTGGTGCCGCTCTTCGGCCTCTACGGCCTCAACAAGCTGCTCTGGCTCGGCGTGGGCGCGGCAATCCTGTCGTTCACCGTCAATCGATTCCGGACGACGATCGACGAGCAGCGCGGCAAGGGAAAGACCGAGGCCGATCCCGTCGCGAGCGCGGCGATTCCGCTGCCGAAGGTGACCATCGCTCCGACGCTCGCCTCGTGGTGGAGCACCGCGCTCAACGGCGGGTGGATGCAGTTCAAAGACGTGCTCCGCAGCCCGGTGTACTGGGCGTTCGTCTTCAGCGGGCTGCTCTTCACGACCATCGCGATGTTGGTGAGCAAGGAGATCTTCGGCACCGCGACGTTGCCGGTGACGTGGCAGGTGCTCGAGCTCTCGGGCGGCATCTTCCGCACGTTCACGTTCATCACCGTCACCTTCTACGCAGGCGAGCTGGTGTGGAAGGAACGCGACGCGCAGGTGGCGG
This sequence comes from Archangium sp., assembly GCA_016792935.1. Lineage (GTDB taxonomy): Bacteria > Myxococcota > Myxococcia > Myxococcales > Myxococcaceae > Archangium_A. The sequence continues at coordinate 5,662 of JAEUJS010000482.1, forward strand.
ACATCATCGACG
>JAEUJS010000502.1 GCA_016792935.1 Archangium sp.
CCAAGGGGTACGAGTGGCATCGGGTTCGCGCGAGAGGAGGGCGGACGCTCCTCTGGGGTGGGTGGATGGAGCGCCCGCCTCAGGACTATTTCCTCGCGAGACGAAGGGCCGGAGCGTCATGGCCGGGCGCGCTCTCGAACGAGCTCGATGGCTGGATTCGCCGAGCTGAAAAGCTGCTCACTGTGCGAAGTGGGCGGCGCGGCCTGCTCCACCGAAAGCTCGCGGCGCTCGGGCAGCCCGCCGCGACAAAGCGCGAATCGGTGCTCATTGGCCGACGGCGCATGCTGACTGCGGCCGACGTGTCGCTCCGCAGTGAGGTGCGCTGCGATTGGCCGGTGCTGAGAATCGAGTCGACACCGAGGGGCCTCATCGCGCACGCCGCCGACGGCCACTCGGTTCGCGCGAGCCGCGTCGTGCTTGCAGCATCGCCCATTGAAAGCGCGCGAATCCTCGAGCTCAGTCTTCCGCCAGAAGAGCGTCGCGCCCGCATCGACCTGTTCGACCACCTCATCGCTGGCGCCATCGCCATCTCGCGCCGAGAGCGCTCGGGTAGGCACCCGCGAGCCGCAGCTGAACCGTCCGCTGTCATGCACCCCGCCCCGGCAGCGAAGACGAGATTCACGACCGAGGTCCGCGGACCGACTCCGCTCGAGAGTCTCGACGCAGAAGACCTGAAGAACCTCGGCTTCACGCCCGAGGAGGCCACACAACACTCGTTCTACGTCGTGTTCGCCATGGGCGAGACGGACCCCAGCCGGCCGCGGAAAGTCGAGTTCGACGCGCGGTCGCTCGATGGCCTGGGTCGCCCCACCCCGCGCTTTCTCAGACGCGCTCACCCGCCGGGCGCGCTTCAGCTCGCCACGGCGATGAATCGAAAGGTGCTGGGGCTGGCGCGGAAGTTCGCGGAGGGCGAGCGCGCGTTTCTCATCTACGACGCGCTCGACTTCTCCTCGGGCGGACACGAGGTGGGCACCTGTCTCGACCGCGTCGACGGGCGGGGCGAAGTTGTGGCCCTGCCTGGCGTCTTCGTCGCCGATGGCGCGGGTGTGCCGGCGGCGACCGACCGCCACCCAAGCCTCACGCTGGCCGCCAACGCGCTTCGCGTGGCCGACGCGGTCTCGCGCAGCCTGAAGCCCTGACTCCCCAAAAGCGCAGCTCCTGTCACGCAAGGCGCGTCATCGGCCTACTTCAGACATGGAGGAGCTGACGCCAGAGCCTGCGCTGTTGAGGAGAGCCCGGCGCGCCTACGAATGGGGGCGTCTGCGTCGTGCGGTGCTCGGCGCGCTTCCGCTCCTCCTGGTCATTGCCCCAGCGGCGGTACTCACTCCTCGCCTCGCGCCCACCCTTGTCGTCGCGACGACGCTGACGCTGGGTGCGGTGTCGCTGCTCTGGTTCGGTCATGGGTTCCCGCGCGCCGTTCTCCTTGGGGTCGGCGCTGGGCTGCTGCCGCTCGGTTTGGTCTTGTGCAGCTCCCGCTTCGGGCACGCCTGTGCGGGCTCGTGGTGCATGGAGTTCTGCTTCGGCACGAGCGCGATTGGAGGCGCGGCCGCGGGCGCGCTCATCGGTTCCTGGGCCTTCGAGAAGCATGTGCCAGGGCTTCTTCTGGCCACGGCATCCGCGTTTGGTCTCCTGACGGGGGCGATGGGCAGTACGTGCGTCGGGGCCGCCGGTGCGGTCGCGCTGTTGGCCGGCTTCGCACTGGGTATCGCCGCACAGTGGGTTCGAGCCGAGGTCGCGTCGTGAGCGCGGCGCGACGACAGCAACTCCTGGCGGGGGTGGGAATGCTCGCGCTCTTCGGCGCTGCGGGGCTCGCGGCGTTGGTCGCCCTCATGGTGCGCGGCGGATTCTCGACGCGAACCGAGCCCTCTGCTGTGGAGGCGATGCTCGCCCGCTCTGCACGAAGCCTGGCGATGTCGAAAAGCCGCGCGCTCATGCTTCCTGCTGAGGCACGGCAGAACCTCGCCTCGGCGCGTCTTCACTGGGCCTCACACTGCGCGGGTTGTCACGGCATCGACGGGGCGGGCGACACCGACATGGGCCGAAATCTCTATCCGCGCGCTCCCGACATGCGTGACGTGGAGACGCAGCGACTGACCGACGGCGAGTTGTACGCGACCATCAAGAACGGTGTCCGCCTGACGGGCATGCCTGCGTGGGGAAGTCCCGGTGACGACGACCTCGAGACCTGGGAACTCGTCGCGTTCATCCGAACACTCCCTGCCCTCGACGCTGAGGCCCGCGCTGAAATTGAGAAGAACCTCCCCAGGACGCCACACGAACAAACGGAGGACGAGGAGGAGGCCGACTTCCTCCGTGGCGCCACCCCAACCCCGCCGCATCCGGATCCAGAGAAGCACCCATGAAACGTCTCACCCAACTCTCGTTGCTCACCCTCTCGACGTTCGCCTTCGCGCACGGCGGCGGCCACCTCAAGGGCGTCATCAATCAGATTTCCGACAGCCAGCTCACGCTCACCGTCGACGACAAGGACAAGCTCGTCGTTGCGCTCGACAAGGACAGCAAGTTCGAGAACGACGGCAAGCCCGCAACGGTGAAGGCGCTCACCGTCGGCTCGCGCGTCGTGGTGCACCTCAAGCCCGGAGCCAAGTCGAAAGTCGCCGCACTCGTGAAGTTCGCGACCGCACCTGCGCAGCGCGTAGAGGTGTCGGTCACCAGCGAAGGCTTCGTGGTGCCGCCAACCGCGACGCTCAGGGCTGGTCAGCAGGTGACGCTCGTCGTCACCCGGTCTGTCGAGAAGACCTGCGCCACGGACATCGTCCTCAAGGACTTCGGCATCACGCAGCCCCTCCCGCTGAACAAGCCCGTCGAGGTGACCTTCACGCCGACGAAGGCCGGCCAGGTGCGCTTCGCGTGCGCGATGGACATGGTTTCCGGCTCGCTCAAGGTCGAGTGAGCGATGCGTGCCTTTCGTCCCCCCGCTGCGCTGGCCCTCATCATCAGTGGAAGCGTCGCGCACGCCGGGGACGGGCACCTTGCGGTGCTGATCGCCGACGCGCTGGATGCACGGCCTGAGCTGGCCCAGGCGAGGGCGGACGTTCAAGCGGCGCAGGAACGTGTTCCCCAGGCCGAGTCGTGGCCCGACCCGATGCTGCAGTTTGGGGTGCAGAACGACAGCTTCAACAAGTGGCAGGTGGGCAAGATGGAAACGAGCTGGCTGTCGTTCATGGCGACGCAAACCATCCCCTTCCCCGGGAAGCCACGGCTGCGGGCAGAAATCACGGCTGTCGACGTCACGGTGCGCAGGTTGGCGGTCGAGCGCGTCCGGCTCTCGACAGTCGCCGAGGTTCATCGGACGTACCTCGCGCTCCAGCTCACCAGAGCGAGGCTCGAGCTGCTCTCGAGGCTCTCGAGCTTGCTCGTGCAAGCCGTCGAGGCAGCCCAGGCGCGGTACGAGTCGGGCGACGGTCCTCAATCAGACATTCTCCGCGCGCGACTCGAGGTCGCCCGCCTCGAGCAGCAGCGAGTCGTCCTGCTGGCAGACGAGCAACTTCGAATCGCCGGCATGAATCGTCTGCGTGGCCGCGCCCTCGACGAGAAGGTGACGAGTCTCCCCATGACTCAGCTCTCGTTTCCTCCCGCCCCCGACCTTGCTGACGCCCTGAAACAGTCGTTCGCGACGAGCCCCGAGTACCGAGTGGCGGAGGCCTTCGTCGGGGGCGCGGAACGCACGCGAGAACTGGGGCAGCGCCAGTACTTCCCTGACTTGTCGGTCGGCGCCGGCGTCATGGTGCGCGGTGGCCTCGACCCGATGTGGACGGTGACGCTGGGCGTTCCGCTCCCGGTGTTCGCCGCCACCAAGCAGTCGCGCGCCGTGGCCGAGGCCGATGCCACCATCGAGGCGAGTGAGCGCGGGGTCGAGGCCGTCGCGCAAGTCCTGCGGCTGCGAACTTCTGAGCGTGTCATGTACTGGCGCGCGCTCGGCGAAGTCTGGAACACGTACCAGACCCGGCTCTTGACGGACGCAGAAGCAACGGCCGCGGCGACGCTGACTCAGTACCGCGTCGGGAAGGTGCCGCTCGCCGCAGTGCTCGAAGCGACCTCCGCCACCATCTCCGTCCTCGACGCCTCCAATGGCGTGCTCATCGACGCCTGGAGGCTTCGCGTGGCGCAGGACGAAGCGTCGCTCAGCGAAATCAGCACCAACGGCGGCTCGATGAGCAGCTCGATTCCAGGGACGGGGGCCGCGAGGTCGACTGGCCGACCAACGACGTCGCCCGGCACGGGCGCGACGAGCGGCTCGACAGGAATGTGACGTCATGAGCGAAACCAGGCAGAAGCGACGCTGGCTCAGCACGCTGATGGTCATCGCGGTGACCGCATCCATCGCGGGCCCCGCCGGGGCGCTCCTCACCCGCGTAGGCTCGAAGGAGAGCCCCGCCGCCGTGGCGCCGCAATACCACTGTCCGATGCACCCCAGCATCGTGAGCGACCACCCGGGCGAGTGCCCCATTTGCGGCATGAAGCTGGTGAAGCTCGACGGGGCAACGAAGAGCGCCGAGCGCAAAGTTCTCTACTACCGCTCGCCGATGGACCCACGCCAGACCTCGCCCGCCCCAGCAAAGGACTCGATGGGGATGGACTACGTCGCGGTGTACGAGGACGAGATGACGGCGCCCAGCGAAGTCGATGGGCTGGCGAGCGTCGAGCTCGACGCGACCCGCCAGCAGTTGATTGGCCTGCGCACTGCCGTCATCGCGCGAGGGCCCGTCGGCGGGAACTTCAGGACGGTCGGCCGGGTGAGCGTCGATGAAACGAAGGTTCGGCGCGTCAACGTGAAGGTGCCTGGCTACGTCGAACGCGTCTTCGTCGACTTCGTGGGCAAGTCCGTGCGTAAGGGGCAGCCGCTCTTCTCGCTCTACAGCCCAGAGGTCCTCGCTGCAGAGAACGAGTACCTCACCGCGATGCGCGCCCAGTCAGCCCCGCTCATCGCGGCCTCGCGGCGCAAGCTGGAGCTCTGGGACGTCCCCGAGGGGGAGCTGCAGCGCCTCGAGAAGGAAGGCACGGCAGCGCGTGCCGTCACCTTCGTCTCGCCCGTCAACGGCGTGGTGACGCGCAAGGAGGTCGTGGAAGGCACCCGCCTCGAGGCCGGCGCCATGCCGTATGACGTGGTCGACCTCTCGAACCTGTGGGTCCTCGCCGACGTCTACGAGACCGAGCTCCGCTTCGTCACGCCGGGCGTCGTCGCGCAGCTGAACCTCGCCGCCTTCCCCGGTCGCACCTTCAGCGGCAAGGTGCTCTTCGTCGACCCGCTGCTCGACCCGAAGACGCGAACGGCCCGGGTGCGCCTCGCCTTCGCCAACCCGAACGGCGAACTCAAGCCCGAGATGTTCGGCGAGGTCGTCGTCGAACGGCCCGCGCGCGACGTGCTCCGAGTTCCGTCGGACGCGCTCATTCGCGCCGGCACCGAAGATGTCGTCTTCCTCGCGCGCGGCGAGGGGCGCTTTGAGCCACGACGGGTGACGCTGGGCGAGGTCGGCCGAGACTTCACCGAGGTCATCGACGGTCTCGGCGTCGGTGATGCGGTGGTGACGCGGGCGAACTTCCTCATCGACTCCGAATCGAGGCTCCGCGCCTCTCTCTCTCGGCTGACCGCTGCTCCACCGAGCACACCGCAGCCTTCAGCGGACGCATCGATGCCTCCCGGACAGAGATGAAGCCATGATTCGCGCCATCATCGGTTTCTCTGCGGAGCACCGGTATCTCGTCATCGCGCTGGCCATCGTCGCCCTCGCGTTCTCCTGGTACTCGATGCGCACCATCCCGCTCGATGCGCTGCCCGACCTCTCGGACACGCAGGTCATCGTGTACTCGAAGTGGGACCGCAGCCCCGACATCATCGAGGACCAGGTCACCTACCCCATCGTGACCTCACTGCTCGGGGCGCCGCGCGTGAAGGCGATTCGCGGCTTCTCCGACTTCGGGTTCAGCTTCGTCTACGTCATCTTCGAAGACGGCACCGACCCCTACTGGGCGCGCACGCGCGTGCTCGAGTACCTGTCGAAGATTCAGCCGCAGCTTCCGGGCGGTGTGCGAACTGAGCTCGGCCCCGATGCCTCGAGCGTCGGCTGGGTCTTTCAGTACGCGTTGGTCGACCGCACTGGGAAGCACTCGTCTGATGAGCTGCGCTCGTACCAGGACTGGTTCCTCCGCTACTCCATCCAGTCGGTGCCGGGCGTCTCGGAGGTCGCGACGGTCGGCGGCCAGGTTCGCCAGTACCAGGTCAACGTCAACCCGAACTCGCTCGCGGGCTACGGCCTGAGTCTCGAGGCCGTCATCGCAGCCGGTCGCGCTGGCAACAACGACGTGGGCGGTCGACTCGTCGAGCTGGCGGGCCGCGAGTACATGGTGCGTGGGCGCGGTTATGTGAAGAAGGTCGAAGACCTCGAGCGACTCGTGCTCAAGACTGAAGGCGGCACGCCGGTCACGGTGAAGGACGTGGCGACGGTTTCGCTTGGCCCCGAGATGCGTCGCGGCATCGCCGACCTCGACGGTGAGGGTGACGTCGTCGGCGGCATCGTCGTCATGCGAGAGGGCGAGAACGCGCTCAACGTCATCAACCGCGTCAAGCACCGCCTGGACGAGCTCAAGGCGTCGATGCCCGAAGGAGTCGAGGTGGTCACGACCTATGACCGCTCGGAGCTCATCTCGGCCGCCATCGACACGGTGAAGGACAAGCTCATCGAGGAAATCATCGTCGTCTCCATCATCATCCTTCTCTTCTTGTGGCACTTCCCGTCGTCCATCGTCCCCATCATCACCATCCCCGTGTCGGTGGCGCTCTCCTTCATCCCCATGAAGCTGATGGGGCTGAACGCGAACCTGATGTCGCTGGCTGGCATCGCCATCTCCATCGGCGTGCTGGTGGACGGTGCCATCGTCGAAGTGGAGAACGCGTACAACCGCATTCATCACTGGATTGAAGACGGCAAGAAGGGAGACTTCCACCACGTGCGCCTCGAGGCGCTGATGGAGGTCGGCCCCGGGGTCTTCTTCTCGCTGCTCGTCATCGCCGTCGCCTTCATGCCGGTCTTCACGCTCGTCGACCAGGAGGGGCGGCTCTTCCGGCCGCTCGCCTTCTCGAAGAACCTCGCGATGGCCATCGCCGCGCTGCTTGCCATCACCCTCGACCCGGCGATTCGCATGCTCTTCGCGCGCATCGACCCGTTCACCTTCAAGCCCCGCTGGCTGGCGAACATCGCGACGGCAGTCCTCGTGGGGCGCTACCGCGCCGAAGAGAAACACCCCGTCAGCCGTCTGCTGCACCGGCTTTACGAGGGGCCGTGCCGTTTCGTGCTCCGGCACCCCAGAGCGACGTTGCTGGCGGCGGCCGCGTTGGTCGCGACCACGGTGCCGCTGTACCTGGGGCTCGGCTCTGAGTTCATGCCCCCATTGCGCGAGGGGACACTCCTGTTCATGCCCTCGGCTGTGCAGCCCGGCATGTCCGTCGCCGAGGCGCAGCAGGTGCTTCAGACGCAGGACCGGATTCTGCGCACCGTCCCAGAGGTCGCGCGCGTGTTCGGCAAGGCGGGTCGGGCGAACTCGTCAACTGACCCCGCGCCCTTCACGATGATGGAGACCACCATCACGCTCAAGCCTGAGACGGAGTGGCGCGAGAAGCCGCGCTGGTATTCGTCGTGGGCGCCGGAATGGCTCAAGCGGCCGCTCCGCCCTTTCTGGAGAGATCGCATCACCGAGGCCGACCTCGAAGAGGAGCTCAACGAGAAGCTGCGCCTGCCGGGCCTCTCGAACGCCTGGACGATGCCCATCAAAGGGCGACTCGACATGCTTTCGACCGGCATCCGCACGCCGGTAGGCATCAAAATCATGGGCGCTGACCTCGCGACCATTGAGCGCATCGGGCTCGAGACAGAAGCGGCGGTCTCGCGGGTTCCAGGAACCCGGAGCGCCTACGCCGAGCGTGTCGCGGGTGGCTACTTCCTCGACTTCGAGCTCAAGCGCGACGAGCTGGCTCGATACGGACTGTCGGTCGACGACGCGAACATGATGGTGATGACGGCCGTCGGAGGCGACGTGCAGAGCGTCACCGTCGAGGGCCGCGAGCGCTACGGCATCAACGTCCGGTACGCGCGCGACTACCGAGAAGACGTCGCGAGCCTCAAGCGTGTGCTGGTCCCCCTGCCTGATGGCCGAGGGCAGATTCCCTTCGAAGCCATCGCAGAGGTGAAGCTCACCACCGGCCCGTCGATGATTCGCGACGAGAACGGCCTGCTCGCAGGCTACGTCTACGTCGACTTCGACACCTCGAAGGTCGATATCGGCGGCTACGTCGACGAGGCGAAGAAGGCCGTCTCGAGTCAGGTGTCGCTGCCGGCCGGCTACTCGCTGAGCTGGAACGGCCAGTACGAGAACATGCTGCGCGTGAAGGAGCGGCTCACGCTGATTCTGCCCATTACGCTGCTGCTCATCTTTGGCCTGCTGTACATGAACACGAAGTCGGCCTTCAAAGCCTCAGTGGTGATGCTCGCCGTGCCGTTCTCCGCCGTCGGCGCGCTGCTCCTGCTCACCTTCCTTGGCTACAACATGTCCATCGCGGTGTGGGTGGGTCTCATCGCCTTGATGGGCCTCGACGCCGAGACGGGGGTCTTCATGCTTCTGTTCCTCGACCTCTCGGTTGAGGACTTCCGCAAGCGCGGGGCGCTCAACACGCAGGCCGACCTCGTCGAGGCCATCGTGCATGGCGCTGTAAAGCGAGTGCGGCCCAAGGCGATGACGGTCTGCGCCGCGATGCTCGGGCTGTTGCCCATCATGTGGTCCACCGGTACCGGCGCTGACCTGATGAAGCGCATCGCTGCACCCATGGTGGGCGGGCTGGTGACGAGCTTCATCCTCGAGCTGCTCGTCTACCCAGCCATCTATTTCCTGTGGATGAAGCGGGTTGTCGCACAGGATTCCGAAGCGGTCGCAGAAGCGGTGGCGGCATGAGCGCCCCGACCTCGTTCCTGCCCGAGTTCCTCGTGCGCTGGATGGGAGACGGCGATCGTGGAGGCAGCGCTGAACCGAGTCGCTCGCGTCGCCGCTCGGCAGTTGATCGGCGGGTGCAGATGCCCAGAGTCGACTTGCTCTGCTCAGTGCGTCGCGGCGCGGCACGAGTAGAGGTCGCGGAGCACCTTGCGCGCGGCCGGCACGAACTCTGCGCCCTTCACCGACTGGTCGAGCTTCGCGACGAGCTTCAGATCAGGCGTGAGCCGGTAGAGCCCTTTGCTCCGCTGAACCATGGTCGCCAACTTCGCTCCATCGAGTCGCGCGTCGGCCCCGAGCGTGACGACCACGCGCCCCGGTCCACCGTCGAGCTGACGCAGCGCCAACTTCCGCAGCTCGATCTTCAGGTTCATCACTTCCTGCAACGCATCGAATTCGGGCGGCGCGTCGCCGAAGCGATCGACACACTCCGCGCGGAGATCCTCGAGCTCGTCGGGCGACTGCGCTTGCGAGAGGCGCTTGTAGAGCACCAGCCGCTGGTGCACGTCGCTCACCCACATGTCCGGCAAGTACGCAGGCAGCGGCAGATTCACGTCGGGCTCGATGGTGTCGCGCGCCGGCTCACCGCGCGCTTCGGCGATCGCGTCTTCCAGCAGCTGCGCGTAGAGCTCGAAGCCGACCGCCTCGATGCTGCCTGACTGTTCTTTGCCGAGCAGATTGCCCGCGCCGCGGATCTCGAGATCGTGTGACGCGATGTTGAAGCCGGCTCCCAGCTCGGTGAAGGCCTGGAGCACTTCGAGCCGCTTCTCCGCGTCCTTGGTGATCGCGCGGCCGTGCGGCACGAGCAGGAACGCATACGCACGCTCGCGCGATCGACCGACGCGCCCGCGCAGTTGGTACAGCTGTGCGAGTCCGAACTGATCCGCGCGGTTCACGATCATCGTGTTGGCGGAAGGGATGTCGAGGCCGCTCTCGACGATCGACGTGCACAACAACAGCTGGGCGCGCTTCTCGACGAACTCCAGCATCGCCTTCTCGAGCTCACCCTCGGCCATCTGTCCGTGCGCGACGACGATCGACACGTGCGGCACCAGCTCGCGCAGGAACTTCTCCATCGAGGCGATCGACTGCACGCGGTTGTGGATGAAGTACACCTGCCCGCCACGCTGCACCTCGCGGGTGATCGCTTCCTTGATCTGCGCGGGGTCGAACTTGTTCACGAAGGTGCGAATCGCGCGCCGATCAGCTGGCGGAGTGGTGATGAGCGAGAGGTCCCTCATGCCCGACAGCGCCATGTTGAGCGTGCGCGGAATCGGAGTCGCGGACAGCGTCAACGTGTCGACCGTGGTGCGCAGCTTCTTGAGCGACTCCTTCTGCTTCACGCCGAACTTCTGCTCTTCGTCGATCACCAGCAGGCCGAGATCCTTGAACGACACGTCTCCAGTGATCAGCTTGTGCGTGCCGATGACGACGTCGACGCGCCCTTCGCGAGCGCGGGTGAGCACATCGCGAACGTCGGCGGCTTTTCGCAGCGACGAGATCACCTCGACGGTCACCGGGTACCCGTCGAAGCGCTTCTTGAACGAGTGGTAGTGCTGGTGCGCGAGCAGCGTCGTGGGCACGAGGATCGCGCACTGCTTTCGATCCAACACCGCGCGGAAGATCGCGCGCATCGCGACCTCGGTCTTGCCGTAGCCGACGTCACCACACACCAGGCGATCCATCGGCTCGCTCTTCTGCATGTCGGCGATCACGTCATCGATCGCCTTCTGCTGATCGGCCGTCTCCTCGAACTCGAAGTCGTTCTCGAACTGCCGGAAGTAGCGATCAGGCGGAGGAAACGCATGGCCGGGGTGCGCTTTTCGCTCGGCGTACAGAGCGAGCAGGTCGGCCGCCATCTTCAGCAGCTGCTCTTTGACCTGCAGCTTTCGCTTCTCGAAGGAATTGCTCCCCAGGCGATCGAGCGCGACCTTCGAAGGGTCTCCACCGGAGAACTTCGAGATGAGGCGCATGCGCCCCACCGGCAGGTACACGCGATCCTTCCCGTGGAAGTCGAGCACCAGGAAGTCGGCGTTCACCTGATTCACCGCCATGGTGATCAGCCCGCCATAGCGACACACGCCGAACTCGGAGTGCACGCACAGATCGCCTTCCTTCAGATCCTTGAAGCTCGCCGCGAAGCCTTCTGCTCCCGAGCGACGCCGGCGCGATTTGCGGCGTGCGCGTGGGCCGAAGAGATCTTCGTCCGCCAACACCACGAGCCGCGACGCGTGATCGATGAAGCCGTTGGTCACTTCGCCGTGGAACAGGTGCACGCGACCGTCGGCCACCACCGGCTCCGACATCGCGGCCTCATGCACCGCCACCGTCACCTTGCGCTCGACGAGCAGGCGCTTGAGCCGATCGATCTGCCCCAGCGTGCCGCACGCCACTGCGACGCCGAGCGCATCGTCACGCCACTTCTTCAGCCGCTCGAGAAACGGAGTCAGCGCGCCTTCTTCTCCATGGTGCGAACGAATGGCCTCGCGCAAGTCCGTCGTGGTGCCGAACGAGAACGATTCCTGATCTCCTTCTCCAGCGCCGCCGATGATCAACCCGCCGCCCATCGCGCAGCGCCACTTCGACAACGCGCTCTCGATCGTCGAGAAATCCGCGAAGTGATGCTGCGGATCCATCGTCAGCTCCGAGCGTCCGACCGCATCGCGGTAGCTGCGATCGATCTCGACCTCGAGCTCCTCGCGCGCGCGCAATTGCCCGTTGGGGTCGTCGAGCCACACGATCGGAGAGGCGTGCCACTGCGTCACGTAGTCGAGCACCGTGCCCAGCCCGCCCTCGAAGAAGCCCGGCAGCAGCCCCTCGAGTCCGCCGCTCTGAATTCCCTCACGCACCTGCTCGAGCCGCTCGCGCACTTTCGACGAAGGAACGTGCTGCGCATCGGCGGTCTCGCGAATCGCCTGCTCCGCTCGCGCGCGCGTCGTCGGCGAGAAGAACAACTCGCGCGCCGGCAGCAGCGTCAGCGTCTCGATGTTCTCCACCGTGCGCTGCGTCTCGGTCGAGAAGCTGCGCATCGAGTCGATGGTGTCTCCGAAGAACTCGAGGCGCACCGGGTCGTCGTGCAGCGCGGGAAACACGTCGAGGATGTCGCCGCGCATCGAGAACGTGCCCGGGTCTTCGACGAGCGGCACGTTGCGGTAGCCCATCTCGGCGAGCTTCTTGCCGAGCGCGTCGCGGTCGTGCTCCTCGCCTTTGCTCACCTTCGTCGCGAGCGACTGCATCACCGACAGCGGCAACACGCGTCGCAGCAGCGCGCGAATCGACAGCACCAACGCCGGAAACTCGGTCTTGCGCGCGAGGTGGAACAGCGCGCCGAGGCGCTCGCTCACGATGCCTTGATCCGCGACCAGCTCGTCCCACGGCAGGATTTCGTCGGCCGGCAGACGCACCACGCGCGGCTCGAGACCCGTGCCCGCGCCGCCGAGGAAGAAGGCGAGATCGCTCGCCAGCGCGTCGGCGGAATCGTCGTCGGCGGTGACGCACACCAACGGCGCCTTCGTCGCGCGCGTCAACGACGCGAGCACCCACGCGCGCGCGCTGCCGGAGAGCCCGACCGTTCGCACCGGGCGACCTGGCTGCAACGCTCCGAGCGCCGTCATTTCCTGGGCTCCCGCGCCGCGTCCGTGACCATGGGCGCGCGTCACGTAAGGCTGAGCGCGTCTGGGGTCAACGCGATTGCGAACGCTTGAGCAGTCCTTCCAGGGTGGAAGCCGTGAAGGGCTTTTCCACGATGGGCACGGACTTCTCGCGCACGAAGCGCTCGGCGTCGTCGGTGAACGTGCCGCCGGTCATGAACACGCACTTGCTCTGCTGCGCCGGGCTCAGCTGCTGCCAGATCTCGATGCCCGACACGTCCGGCATCATCAGATCGCAGAGCACCATGTCGTACTCGAGGCCCGCTCCGAGCAACGCGAGCGCTTCCTTCCCGTTGCGAGCGAGCGTCAGCTCATGCGTGCGCGCCAGCATGCGTTCGAGCGCTCGCAAGATCGCCGGTTCGTCATCGACCACCAGAATGCGCTGCCGCTTCAGCTGCGGCACCGGCGTCGTTCCGCTCACGTAGTGGGTCTGCGCGATCGGCAGGCGCACCGTGAAGGTCGAGCCCGCTCCCGGCTTGCTCTGCACGCTGATGGTCCCGCCGGTCTCCTTCACGATGCCGAGGCTCACGAAGAGCCCCAGTCCGGCGCCTTGCCCGATCTGCTTGGTCGAGAAGAAGGGGTCGAAGATGCGCGGCAACACCTCGGGCGCGATGCCAGACCCGGTGTCGATCACCGTGGCGATCACATGCCCTGCCTCTTCACGCGTGGCGACGGTGACGAGGTGTTTGCTGGCTTGATGATCGGGCATCGCCTGCGCCGCGTTGATGAGCAGGTTCAAGAACACCTGACTCAGCTTCGCCTCGTTGCCCATCACCGGTGGCACGGCGCGAATGTCGGTCACCACGCGTGCGCGCTGACGCAGCTCGTTCTTCGCCATGTTGACCGACGCCTGGAGGATGCGCGCAATGTCGCAGTGCCCGCGGTGCCCTTCGTCGACGCGCGAGAACGGCTTCAGGCTCGAGACGATCTGCCGCATGCGCTCGGCGCCTTCGAGCGCTTCGTTCACCGCGTCCTTCAAGTCGGGGAGATCGACGTTGGGAATGCTCGGCAGCGGAGCCAGCACCGAGCGCACCACGTTCAGGTTTCCGATCACGAACGCGAGCGGGTTGTTGATCTCATGGGCCACGCCGGCGGCCATCGTTCCGAGGCTGGTGAGGCGATCGGTGAGCCGCTGCTGCGCCTGAACGATCGAGACGCGCGTCAGATCCTGCAGGGCGGTGATTTCGCGGACCGGCTTGCCTTCACCGTCACGCACCACGCGTTCCCACAGCTGCACGTATTTGATGTCGCCGCCCGTGGTGCGGATTCGCAGAGTGAGCGGCTCGACCTTCGCTCCGGCTGATCCGATCGCCGCGCGGTAGTTCGTGTACGAGGCGACGTCTTCGTTCACGATCAGCGGCGTCAGCCCGTCTTTCAATTCATCGGTGAGCTGGAGCAACGCCCGCAATCGTCCGCAGGTCTTGGTCGCGCCCGTCACCATGTCGCGTTCGAACACCGCCAGGTCGGCGAGCGCGAAGGCTTCGGACTGCAGCGCGGCGTCGTCGCGGTCGCTCAAGGCTCCGCAAGGTTCGAACGAACTCGCTTCCGGTTCAAGAAGTCATGGAGTGGCTGCAGCGGGTGGCGTTTCACCCATGAGCCACCAGGTCAGCACGGCGCCGATCGCGGAAGTGCCGGCGAGGATCCACGCGATGGTGGCTGCGGTGGCGCTGCCCGTGGCGTCTGCTCCGAGGCGGTAGAAGTCGGACTCGAAGCGCGCGGCGTTGGCTTCGGTCGCCAGCGTCGTCGCGCGCGCGCCGAGGATCGCGCCGGTGATCGCGGCTCCGATCGAGATCGCACCGAGCGAGAGCGGCACGGCGCGGTGCGAGAGAAACGCGACGACCGGCGACGGCCCGGTGACGACCGGAGGCTCCAGCTTCACGTTCTTCGGAGCGTCTTTCGGTGGATCCTTCTCGATCGGCTTGTCCTCGGCGAGGAGGTCTTCGTCGCGCATCGGGGGCGCCTGCGCTTCAAGCGACTTCTTCACCTTCATGAACAGCTCGACCGCTTTGGGGCTGGTGTACGCCGGCAGCTCGGTCGAAAGCTCGATGCGCAAGGCGACGCGGAAGTGTTCCATCGCCGCTTTGCGATCGCCGAGGTTGAACTGGCACAGCCCCGCGTGGAGCTCGATCTCACGCACCTCGTCGGCGTCATTCTTCCACTGCGTCGCGGCTTGCTTCAGCCGCTGCACGCACTTCTCGAAGTCGAGATCCTTCTCGTGCTGCAGCCCCTCGGCGAGGAACGGGTTGTTGGCCGCGAGCACCAGGGTGACGAGCGAGATCATGGCGCGTCACTCAGGATCAGCGAGATGTCGTCGGCGACTTGCCAGGTGGAGAGCGTGACGGTGAAGACGCCTCCATCGACGCCGTCGTAGCGTTCGGGTCCGAGCCAGAGCTCCG
>JAEUJS010000534.1 GCA_016792935.1 Archangium sp.
TGGATGGCCTGCGTTCGACGCGGAAGCGCACCGAGCGGTGTCTGCTGCCGTTCCACTCGGCTGCCATCGACTACCTCGGCAACCTGAAGCTGTGCTGCCACATCTTCGACACCACCAGCACAGATGCGAAGCCGTACGTCATCGGGAACGTTGCGCGCACTCCGTTCACCAGGCTGTGGAGTGGCACGAGGATGACGAAGCTCCGCACGCAATTGATGAACGCTGACTTCAAAGGGCTCGATGCGTGCGCTGGCTGCGCGCACGTGACGCCTGATCACATCGAGCGCGCGGCGACTCCACTCGTTCGTCAGCTCGAGAGGGCACAATGAAACGTGCACTCTTCCCGCTGCTGGTTCTGCTGGCCCTTGGCGCGTGCCGCAAGAATGAGAAGCCGCTCGAAGATCTCGACGCGTGCGTGAGCCCAGGCGACTGCCTCATCACCCGCGACGACGCGTGTTGCACCGACACCGGCTGCGACGAAAGCGTGCGCGTCGAGACCGCGGCACGTCAGGCGAAGCGCAAGGCGGTCTGTTCCATCAAAGATTGCGCTCCCCGCAAGCCGTCTCCGTGCACGACTGGAGCCGTGTTCACCGCCGACTGCCGCGCCGGTCGTTGCGTCCTGAACAAGTGACAGCAATTCCGCCGCATTTCGAATGAGGGAGGTGGATCGTCGTCCTTGCACCCGGCAACCAACGAGTGTCATGACGGCGCTCGCTCTCACTCTCGGGACCATGCCCAACGATCTCGCCGCGGTGGCCGACCCCCTCCGTTCGCTCGCGCTTGCTGCGCGTGATGGCGAAAGTGTCGCGTTTACGCAGCTTTACGAGCGCACCCGGGATCAGGCGTGGCGAGTGCTCTTCCGGGTCGTCGGCCAGAGCCCCGACCTCGAAGACCTCGTTCAAGAGTCCTACATCCAGCTGATGCGCGCGCTGAAGACGTACCGCGGCGAGTCGCGCGTCACGACGTTCCTCCACCGCGTGTGCGTCAACGTTGGCCTGATGCACCTGCGCGGCAAGCGTCGCAAGAAGGAAGAGACGACCGACGAAATCCCCGAACACGAAGCGGGAGAGACGCACGATCCCGAACGCGCGGCGCAGGTGAAGCAGGCGTCGGTGCTGGTGCAGAAAGCGCTGTCCACGTTGAGCGAGGAAAAGGCGCAGGTGTTCGTGTACCACGAGCTGTTGGGCCTCAAGCCGGAGGAGATCTCCGAGCTCGTCGACTGTCCCGTGAACACCGTTCGCTCGCGTCTCAACCGTGCACGCATCGACTTCACCGAAGTCGTCGTGAAGCTCCGAGCCGGGAACCGAGGTGAGCCATGAGCTCGCAGACCCAACACCTCGAGCACGAGACGCTGTGGTCGCTCGCGAAGAACGAGCTCGAAGGCGCCGCGCAGCAGACCGCACAGCAGCACCTCGGCGCGTGCGCTGAGTGCCGCGTGGCGCTCGAAGACATCAAACTCGCGCAGGGCGTGTTGTTCGATCTCCCGCCCGTGCCCGCGATGCCGGAGCAGATGGCGCGTCGCATCGGTCAGAACCTCGCCGAGGCCGCCGACGCGCGCGCTGCGAAGTCGTTCACCTCGTGGTGGCAGTCGCTCTTCACGCCGCGCTTCGCGTTCGCCGCTGCGATGGCCGTCATCCTCACCATCGGCGCTGCGTACGTGTTCTCGCGCGAATCGGGAATCGTCGAGCCACCGAAGAAGGACGAGCCGAAGAAAGAACAGCTCGCGCTGCCGACGCCCGTTCCGCCCGCGCCGACGCCCGTTCCTGCGCCCATCGCCCCTGAGAAGAAGGCCAAGCTCCAGGTCACCGTCGCCAGCGCGAAGAAGGCGACCGCGCAGAAGAAGCAGGTCCTCGACGAAGGCTCGGTCGTCTCGACGCAGAAGGGCGGCAGCTTGTGGATGCAGCTGCCCGACGGTTCGCGCGCGGGCCTCACGTCGGCTTCTGAAGTCACGCTCGCCAGGCTCGAGAGCGACACGCTGACGCTCAACATCGCCAGGGGCAGCCTCGCGCTCGTCGTGCCGCACCGTGAAGACCGCGTGCTGACCGTGGTCGCTGGAGATCTCGAGGTGAAGGATCTCGGCACGCGCTTCCTCGTCTCGCGTGAATCGACGCACACCGTCGTCGCCGTCGAAGAAGGCGAAGTCGAAGTGAAGTCGCCCGCCGGCACGAAGGTCGTGAAGGCCGGGCACGCGGTGACGTGGCGCCAGGGCAAGTTGGCCGAGCTCGATTGGGAAGCGACCCCGCCGCCGCAGCCGAAGATCGTCGTCGCGCCGCAGCCTGAAGCGAGCGACGCGCACATCACCTCAGTCGCGCGTCTCGACGAGGACGACGAAGAAGACGCCACGCCGCCCATCGACGAGTCGTTCGCGCAGCAGCCCAACGTGACCTCGCCTCCGCCCGAGACCGCGCAGCCGCCCGATCGCACCGTGCAGCCCGTGGATGATCAGTGGGCGAAGATGCCCGAGAAGCAGAAGAAGCTGCCGCCGGTCTCGACGTTCACTCCGCAGAAGCGCGAGAGCGGCTTCTCCCTGCGCAATCTCGAGCGGAAGTTGCGTGAGGTCGGCACCGTCATCACCTCGGACAACGGCCGCGAAGCGCGCGCCAAGGCCGTGGTGGTCGCCGCGGAAGCCGGTGACTGTGGCTACGCGCTGCGCATCGCCGACCAGTGGCTGAGCGAGCCGGTGACGAACTTGAAGAGCGAACCGACGATGCGCCGCACGGTGCAGCTGCAGCAGGTGCGCTGCTTGAACCACCTCGGCAAGAAGGACGACGCCGCGACGCTGCAGAAGATCATCGACTCGCAGCCGCGCTGATCAGTGAGCCTGCAGGTCCGTCGCCGAGCGTGAAGCGCGCCGCCGACGCGCGACTCTCACAGGGAGCGGCGTCTCGTCGCGCGAGCTCTCGGCGCGCATGAGGGAGCAGGAGCGTGCAGCGCCCCGGCACCAAAGTGCGCTTCTCGTCGCGGGCGCTCAGCCGCGCGCAACGCGATGAGATCGAGCAACTCGACATCACTGAGGCGATCTTCAGCCCAGAACGGCATTCGGCCCACGAGCGGAAAGCCGCGCACACGACTGGCGACGTACGCCGCGCCCGGCTGCGTGCCCGCGAGATTGGCCCTCGCGGAGAGCCGACGCCGTCGACACCGTGACACGCAGCGCACGCCTCGTTGAAGACCGCTCGACCGCGCGGCACGTCGCCTCCCGTCAACACCGCTGGTGGCTCGACCTGCCGAAAGCTGAGTGTCTTCTCCGACGCGGCGTCGCCCTGCTGCGTGAGGAACTCCGTCAACGCGAGAAAACGCGGCTCGCTCGACGACCACGCGGGCGCTCCCTGCCACCCGCGCACGCAGACGTTCACCGCGTCGAGGAAGGTCCTGGCGAAGGGGCCACTCTTCTTTTTCGAAGGCCGCTCAGCGCCAGATGGCGATGTGCTCGAGCGGCTTGCGCTGCAGCTCGGGCACCATCGCCTCGGCGGGCGCTGCAGAGGACGACCGGTGAGACTAGACTCGAGCGCGATGGTGACCGCAGCAGACCGCGCACGCATGACCCGCATCGCCGCGGCGATGAACGACCTCAATCGTGAAGCCACGCTCGAAGCGGCGCGTCGCGAGCCCGGGCTGAACATCGAGCTCGGCCTTCGACTTGGTGATGCCGCGCTGGCGCTGGCGACACATCACGGCCCGCGTCCCGACCCCGTGGCGCCCATCACCATCTGGCGCGCGCTCAAGCGGCGCCCAAAGCCGTGAAGACCGTCGAGCCGGAGCTCCTCAGCACGCTCGACGCGGTGCGCGCAGCGCTCGACGAGGCCCGCGTCGCGCACGTCTTCATCGGCGCGCTTCCCGTTCTGGCCTGGGGCCGACCACGCGCGACCGCTTTCCTCGACGTCGCTGTTTCTGCGATGACACTGCCTTCGCGGCCTTCCACGCGGGTCTCCTCGCGAGCGCTCGCAGCTCTGTCGTTCTTGGAAAGCCGCTGGTGGTTGCGTCCTGCGAGAGTTCCATCATCTACAAGCTCATTGCTTCGCGCCCCAAGGACCTCGCCGACGTGGAATCGATGTTCGAGGCCCAGACGGCGATCGGCGCTCGTCTCGACTGGGAATTCCTCGATCGTTGGGCCGGAGAGTGGACCATCGACGAACGACTCGCGCCGTATCGCGCACGCTTCAAGCCCGATTGATCGAGCTACACTCCCGCGCCATGCGGTCGCTCCTGGTCGTGCTGGCGCTGACGGTTCCGCTGAGTGCGCGGGCCACTGACGAAGACTTCCAACGTTTCTACAACGCTGCGCTGCGACTCCACGAAAGCCTCGAATACGAGCAGGCGCTCGAGCAGCTCGCGCTCGCACGCAAGCAGGCCGAGACCGGCGATCAGATGTCGCTCGTCAACCTCGCCCAGGGCGTGGTGCTCGCCGACTTGAACAAGAACGACGAGGCCGCCGCGGCGTTCAAGGCGGGCCTCTTGCTCTCGCCCGACGCGAAGTTGCCGCTCAAGGTTTCTCCGCGCGTGGCGGGTGACGTGGAAGTGATTCGCGCGAAGGTGAAGAAGGAACTCGCTCCGCTCATCGCGAAGCAGGAAGCCGAGCGGCTCAAGCGCGAACAGGAAGCGAAGGAGCTCGCGAAGGCCAAAGCAGAAGCCGAGGCGAAGAAGGCCGAAGCCGAGGCGCGCGCGCGGGAAGCGATGAAGTTGGAGAACGACAAGATGAAGGCCGAGGCCGACGCGAAGGCGAAGGAAGCGGCGAAGCTGCTCGCCGAGGCCGAGGCGAAGTTGAAGGAGATCGCCCGCCTCGAAGAAGAGCGAAGGCAGCAACAGCTCGTGAGCGACAAGCCGTCGAAGGTCGTCATCCTCCCTGAAGATCCACCCGTCATCTCGGTGCCGCTGGTACCAGCGAATCCACCGTCGAAGGCGCCGATGATCTTCACCATCGCGTTCCTCGTGCTCGGCGCGGCGAGCGTCGGCGTCGCCAGCTACTTCGGAGTCACCTCACAAGGACAGGTGCAGTCAGCGAAGGACGCTCCGTTTCAGAATGACGCGAGCGTGTTGCTGCGGCAGGCGGACAGCAGCGCGACGGCAGCCAACGTCTTGTTCGGCACCGCGGGCGCGATGGGGCTGGGCGCGTTGATCAGCGGCATCGTGTGGGGTGCCCAGTGAGCGCGCGAGGAGCGGCCCCCTCTCCCTCGGGGAGAGGGGTTGGGGTGAGGGAGCTCCTCCTTCTCTCGCTTTTCATCTCGTGCTCCGTCCCCAAACTCGCAGACCTCGGCGACAAGCGCTGCGACGCCGACCACCCGTGCATCGCCGGCTACACCTGCCAGAGCGGGCTCTGCAAAGTCCCGACGGGCATGCCGTGCACGGAAGACCAGACGCGCCCGTGCGGCACCGACGTCGGAGAGTGTTCCCGCGGCACCCAGCGCTGCGTCGAGGGCGTCTTCGGTGCCTGCGAGGGAGAAGTCGGCCCCGCCACCGAGGTCTGCGACGGCAAGGACAACGACTGCAACAACACCACCGACGACAACCTCGCCGCCGCGCCCGCGTGTGAGAAGCAAGACGGCATCTGCATGAACTCGGTGAAGTCGTGCGTCGATGGCGGCTACGTCGCGACGTGCGGCGCCGCGCAATACGGCGTCGACTTCGAAGCGACGGAGACGCGCTGCGACGACAAAGACAACGACTGCGACGGCATGACCGACGAAGGCGTCGGCGGCGGAGCGTGCCCCTCGATGGGCATCTGCACCGGCTTCCAGCGCGCGTGCACGATGGGCATGCCGGGCGTGTGTCTCGCTCCGGGCTTCGAAGCGACCGAGACCAGCTGCGACAACGACGACAACGACTGCGATGGAATGGTCGACGAAGGCATCGTCTCGACCACACCGTGCGCGCTCGACGCGGGAGTCTGCGCCGGGAAGAACGCCGCCTGCCGCGCGGGCAACATCGAGGTGGTGTGCACCGCGGCCTCGTACGGACCGAACTACGAAGTGAACGAGACGACGTGCGATGGCATGGACAACGACTGCGACGGCATCGTCGATCGCTACCGTGACGCGGGCTTCGTGCGCATCGGCAGCTGCGAGCTGAACCAGGGCGTCTGCGCCAACGCGTCACGCGCGTGCATCGCGGGCAACGGAGAAGCGCCCTGCACCGCCGCGTCCTACGGCCCGACGTTCGAGGCCAATGAATATACATGTGATGGTTTGGACAATGACTGTGATGGCCGCGCGGACGTCTCGAAGGAGGCGACGCTCCTGATGACGACCAACGCGTCGAGCAACCACATCCGCCTCGCGTCCACGCTCTCGGGAGGCTCGGCCGCCGTCTACGTCGACGAGCGCCGCGGAGCGCAGCGCGTCTTCTTCCGCCGCTACGACGCCGCGCTGCGCCCGCTCGGCAATGAGCAGGAATTGTCGGACCCGACGGTGACTGACGCCGTGCGCCCGGAGATCGCGCGCGTGGGGAGCGACTTCGCGGTGACGTGGCAGGAGACGTTGCCCGGCCCCACCATGCGCATCGTGCTCATTCGCATCAGCGAGGCGGGAGTCATCGGCTTCAACGTCGTCGTGCAATCGGCCGCGGCGTTCAAGGGTCCGCAGGTCGCAGCGAGCGCGACGGGTCCGCAGAACATCGGCGTGTTGTGGATCAACGCCGACCTCTCGTTGAACGGCGCGGTCTACGACGGCACGGGCGCGGTGGTGACCTCTCCACGTCGCCTCGTCGCAGGAGCCGATGCCGGCGGCGACCTCATCTTCTTCGGCGACATCGTGCGTCGGCCGAACACCGGCGACTTCCTCGTCGGCTGGGCGGCGCAGAGCGGCGGCGTGTTCCACGTGCGCTTCCAGGCGTTC
>JAEUJS010000538.1 GCA_016792935.1 Archangium sp.
GGCGTCATCGCGTGGGAACTCCTCACGGGCACCAGGCCGTGGCCCACACCCGCGGTGTTCCAGGTGCTCGCCGGCACGTCACTGGTGAAACCGAGCGCGCCGCCGTCGCTCGCCGAAGCGGCGCTGTTGCTGGCGGCGCTCGAGGTCGAGCCGTCACGACGCCCCGACGCGAAGGCGTTCGCGAAGCACTACTCGGCAGAACGTCAGGGCCCGACCGCGAGCGTGTAGGGCACTTCGCTCGAAGAGCTGAGCGCGTTGTCGTCGGCCCACGAGACGCACACCACGTACGTGCCGATTGGGGCGCTGTACGAGATGTTCTCGGTCGACGTCGCGCCGTTGCTGCTCGCGAGCACGGTGGTGAGGTTGCGATTGAACAGATGCAGGTCCTTGTCGCCGACACCACTCGAAGTCAGCGCCAGGCGAATCGTGGCTGCCGACTTCAGCTCGAGCACGTAGAGGTCGTCGCAGAAGTCCGTCGCGCCGCCCGAGAAGGTCATGACCGCTGAGCCGTTCTGACCGGCGCTGCTGCGGTTGTCGGCGAAGTTCACCGCGCCCTGAATGTCGAACCGCTGGTAGGTGCGCGGGTCCACGTTCTGCACGAGGCCGTTGTTCTCGACGCCGCTGCTCAGCTCGTATTCCTGGAAGACGGGAATCGCGCCGATGAACGTCTCGCGTCCGTTCGTTCCCGGGGTTCCGTTGCCGCCGCCGCCCGAGCCGTTCGCCGCCGCGCCTCCGTTGAACTCGATCTTGCTGTTGGCGCCGACGGTGATGGCGCTCGAACCGTTGAGCGTCACCGTTCCTCCCGCGCCTCCAGCGCAGCCCGTACGTACGCCGCTGCCGACGTCGAGGTACGAGCCGTAGCCGCCCTCGACGTTGATGCTCCCCTGCCCCGAGAGCGCGATGGTCGGAGCGTTCAGCGTCACGTCACCTCCGCGCACGCCGCTGCACTCATTGCACGTGCTGCTCGTCGTCGTGCCGGTGCCGGACTTGCCCATCAAGCTCACCGTGCCGGCGTTGAGGTTGATGCTCGTGCTCGCGTTGATGGTGAGGCTCGGCGCGGCGACGTAGCTGCACGCCGTCTGCGTGAAGCTCACTCCGCCGCCGTTCGCGATGGTGAACGTGCTGGCGGTGATGGTGTCGCTCGGCATGTCTGTCGGCGAGTGCGTGAGCACTCCGGTGAGCGTCAGGCCGTTGAAGACCAGCGAAGGGCTCCACGCGCGCAACGCCGAGAGCGTGCCTCCCGCGAAGGTCACCGTCGGTGGCTGCGTGAACGTCGCCGTCACCGTCATGTTGAAGGTGACCATCACGGTGCACGTGTTGCCCATCGTGCTGAAGCAGCCGACCCAGCCTGCGAACGTCGAGCCGCTCGCTGGTGTCGCCGTCAGCACGAGCGTCGTTCCTGCAGGAAAATTCTCGGTGCAGTCGGAACCGCAGTTGATGCCCGTCGCGCTGACGGTGCCGACGCCGTTGCCGCTCTTGGTGATGGTGATGCTGAAGGCCGTCGCGCCTCCGCCGCCCGTCGGAGAACCGCCACCCATCGCCGCGCCACCTCCGGTCACGCCGCCGCCCATCGGCGCACCACCCCCGCCCGTTGCAGAGCCACCGCCCATCGGACCGCCGCCACCGCCGCTCGGGCCACCACCACCACCACCCATCGGAGCGCCGCCACCCGTCGCACCACCTCCGCCGGTCGGACCGCCGCCTGTCGCAGCGCCGCCACCGCTCGGACCTCCACCGCCCGCACCGCTCGGAAGCGTGACGCTGATCGGCCCCGCGAAGCTCGACGCGCCCGCGGCGTTGAACGAAGCGAGGCGATAGCGAACCGTCTGACCAGGCGTGAGCCCCGGGTCGCGAAACGACGTCGTGTCTCGACTCACCATCGCGATGGTCGCGAACGCACCACTCGCCGGCGCGCGCTGAAGCTCGAAGCCAGTCTCATCGACTGAGAGATCCGCCCAATTCAGCTGCACCTCGCTCGGAGACAACGCCATTGCCATGAATGAGCCGGGCGCATTCGGAGCACTCGTTCCACCCGGCGTGGTGACCATCGCGACGTTCGACGCCTCGGACGTCTCGGTTCCACGGCGCGCACGAACGCGATAGCGCCAGCTCGTTCCCGGAGTCACCGACGCGTCGTCGAACTCCGTGACGTCGCGCTCGGTGGTGGCGATCTCGAAGAACGTCGAGCCGCTGGCCCGCTCGATGGCGAAGCCAGTCTCGTCGGCGTTGACGTCGGACCACGCGAGCCGCACGCCAGTGCTCGAACGCGCGGTCGCGCTCAGACCAGTCGGCGGAATCAGCGGGTCGGGGCGGCAAGCCGCAAGAGCGAACGTGCAGACGACGACGAGACGAAGCGAGTGCATGGCGGAATCTTCGAGCGCGGTTCGCATGGCGTTCTCAGAAGACGACGCCGACGCCGACCGTCGGAGCGAGTGAGCCAGTGGTGGTCGGCACCATCGAGAGAAGCGGCACGACGGTCGCGCGAGGACGAACCGTGCGTGGCGCTTCGGGCAACGCGTTCGCCTGACCCGATGCGACGAACGCGTCGATGGTGAGTAACAGCAAGCCACCGACACCAAGCGCGGCGACACCGAGAATCAGCGGCGAAGGCACCGTGATGAAGATTCCCGCGCCAGCCATCGCGGCGCCGACGACGATCGTCGCGACGTAGAGAATCAGCCCCGTCACGCGCGCGCCTGGAGCGCCCGCCACTCCCGCGCGTCGCGCCGAGCCCGAGCCCGCGATGACGAGCGCTCCGGTGATGGCCGCGGTGACGACCGCCAGTCCTCCGAACAGGGTGCCGACCAGCGTGGGAATGGTCGCCGGAATCGCGAGGCCCGCGACGGCGATCGAGCCGATGATGCCGATGACGCCCGCTCCACCAGCCCAATGACGCGGCCGCGTGAGCAACTGCTTGTCGGAATAGCGACCCAGCCCCGGGCCGTTGTCAGTCCCGACGAGCGGCGGCGGAGGTGGCGGCGGCGCGTCGATCGCGCCTGCGCTCGTGGTGCCTGGCTTCGGAGCAACGCACTGCCCCGCTTCGCACACGCGATCGCCTTTGCATTCCGTGTCCATGGTGCACTGCGCGCTCGCCGCTGGCGCGACGAGAATGATGACGATGATCAGGAAGAGTCGCATGCCCCCTCGCAGTGCGAGCGCCGTGCCCACCTTCAACCGTGGAAAATCAGCGACGGCGCGAGCGCTCGCGAACTGTCCACTGAACTGTTCACGCGGAGTTTGGATGGTCATCACAGGCACGCGGGAAACACGCCGTTGAAGACACACGAGTTGGCGCACTGGCACGCGTTGCTGCACGGTGTGCCGGTGCTGAGGTGCGTGACGCAACTCGACGTCGAGCAGTAGCCGATGTTCTGTTTGCAGTTGCTCGAACAAATGCCGCTGCAGGTGTTGAAGCAGGCTCCCGCGCCGTTGCACATGTAGAGGCCGCACGCGCCCTTGGGGTCGGTCGCCGGTGGGTAGTTCGTGCAGGTTCCTGCCGAACTGCATTGCTGACAGCCACTGCATGCGGTGTTGCAGCAACGGCCGTCCTGACAGATTCCGGTGCCGCACTCGTACGCCGCCGCGCACGTGGCACCGGCGCCCTTCTTCACGACACAGGCCGTGCCGTTGCAATAGTGGGTGGGCTTGCAGTCCGACGCGTCCCCGGCCGGGCCGCAGCTCGTCGGGCAGAAGTGCTGGAAGCCCTGGTTGATGATCAGCTGCCGCACGCAGTAGTAGCCACCACACTCGTTGTCGGGGTCGGTCCCGTTGGGAATGCCCGTGCAGGTTCCGACGGCACCCGACACGTCGCAGGCGAAGCACTCGCCGGTACAGCTCGTGTTGCAGCACACGCCGTCGGCGCACGCCCCCGAGGTGCACTCGGCACCACTCGCGCACGCGATGCCGTTCGCCTTCTTGTTCACGCAGTTCGAGCCGCTGCAGTACTGCGTCGATGGACAGCCGTTGATGTCGCCCGGACACGCGGTGCTCGAGCCCGAGCACGTTTCGGCGACCGTGTCGCACGCGCCCGACGCCGCGCGGCACATGAAGCCCGCAGGGCGCACCTGGTCCGCGGGGCAGGTGGTGCTGGTGCCAGAGCAGCTCTCTGGAGCGTCACAGAGGTCGACCGCGGGGCGGCAAGGTGAGCCCGCTGCGAAGAAGCCATCGACCGGGCAGGTGGCGACCGAGCCGCCGCACGTCTCGGCGAGGTCGCATGGCCCGCTGGCGGCGCGGCACACCGTGCCAGCGGGCTCGAAGGCATTGGGAGGACAGCCCACATCGGCACCGTCGCAGCTCTCTTCCTGGTCACACGGACCAGCGCTGGGCCGGCACGTCTGCGTGGTCGGCGCACGCTGGTCGAAGGGGCAGGCCGACGCCGCTCCGTCACACGCCTCGGCGACGTCGCAGACGCCCAGTGCGGCGCGGCACACCGTCATCGCTGGGCGGAGCGCGTCGGCCGGGCAATCAGCGCTCACGCCGGTACAGCTTTCCGCGAGGTCGCAGTCTCCGCTGGCCATTCGACACACGGTTCCGCTCTGTGCGAGCCGGTCCATCGGACACTGAGGCGAACTGCCATCACAGACCTCGTCACTGTCGCAACTGCCCGCCGCGGGCCGGCACATGGTGGCTGCTGGCTGGACCGCGTCGGCCGGGCACGCCGCAGACAGCCCGCTGCACACTTCGGCGACATCGCAGGTTCCGCCCGACGCACGGCATTCGACGCCAGCACCCGAGAAACCGTCGGCAGGGCACGCGGGCCCGGTCCCCGTACAGGTCTCGGCGACATCGCACGCGCCCGCCGCGGCGCGGCAGGTCGTGGTAGCCGGGCGCACTGCGTCGGCTGGGCACGCCCGGTCGGTGCACGACTCAGCCACGTCGCACTCACCGGCCGCCGCGCGACAGGTGACGCCCTGGCAGTCCGCGTCGCGGCAGTCGGCGTTGCCGTCACCGTCATTGTCCACGCCGTCACGGCAGTGTGACGGGTCGCTCGAACCCTCGGGGACCGAATTCCCGCCGCCACCTGCCGCTGTCCCGCCACCTGCGGTCCCGCCACCCATTCCTCCCGGGTCAGTCGCGGGGCGATCGCACGCCGCGAAGAGCGCAACGAGAACAAACCACCGAGCAGCGAGGGCACAGAACGACCGAGGGGCTCGGAACATCGGCGAAGCCTTTCGCCGCGCGCCAGCGCTGCCTATGGGTAGTTTGTCGGCACGGCTCGCGCGAGCCGCAGCACAAGCTCGGCGCGGCTGTGGCACCCCAGCTTGGCGTACAGGTGCTCGAGCTGGTGCTCGACCGTCTTGCGCGAGGTGCCCCGCGCGCGGGCGATCTCCGCCGCCGACCGCCCCTCGAGAACGGCGCGCGCGATCTCGACCTCGGACGCGGTGAGCCCGTTCACGCTGGGCGCGGTGAGGGCCACGATGGCGTACACCTGCCCTCCGTGTGTGAAGCGGCTCACGGCAAGCTCCGCGCGAACAGCTCGACGAGGTGGGCGCGATGGTCGAGGTTCAGCTTGCGCAGCACACCCGCCAGCGTGCCGGCCACTGTCGAGATGGGCTGACCGAGCTGGTACGCGATGAGCTTGTTCGAATGCCCCAGACCGACGAGCGCCGCCACCTGCTGTTCGATCGAAGTGAGGCCGCGCGTGAGGGCAACCTGGGGCTCGTTCAGGCGAGCGATGAGGAAACGACGCCCATCGTTGTCGAAGCGATCCACGAGACTCCAGCGGCCCGACACGAGCGCGACCCACAGGTCGAGCGCCTCGGCGGGATTCGCACGTGCGTGGCCGCGGGCGCGAATGACGTCGAGGGCGGCTCGTCGCAGAGCGGCCTGGGCCTCGGGGTGCTGAGCCTCGGGCTCGGCGTGAAGAATCTTGCCGTCGGGGTCGATGACCGCCTCACCGTCCTGGCCGGCGGAGAGGGGCTCGCGGTGACGCAAACGGCGAGCGGTGGCGATGTGGGCCGCGATGTGGCCCCAGAGCTCGGTGTCGGCGTCTGAAAGAGACTCGCGGGTGGACGTCGGGCTCATCAGCACACACGCGACGCGCGAGGGATCGCGCGCGGAAATCCAATAATTGTCGGCGAGCCCCACGGTCCGGAGCAGGGGCCCGAGGCCGTCGTCCGCGTCGAACAGCTCACCGAGAGCCTTCGAAGCGGTGCTCGCCGGGCCGGAAGCGCGCAGACGGCGTACGGCATCGCCGCTCAGACCGGCACCGAGCATCGCCGCGAAGGACGGAAGCACGTCTTCGGGGAGCCCATCCTGGGTGAGCGCGAGAACACCCGGGTCTCCCACCGTCGCGCGGCCGTCGTCGATCAACATGGCGAGCACGCCACGGCCACCGCGAGCTTCGAGGAGAGGCCGCGCCGCCGCAGTGATGGATGCCAGCCACGACTGATCGTCGCTGGGGAAGTCATAGGCGCGTTCGACGAGCGAAACGGGATCCATGGTTCACCTCGAAAGCGGAGTCGCGGCGCTCCCATTGCGACCCTCGTGCCTCGCGGCAACCTCGTGAGATGACCCGCCGCGAGCGCCCGGCCACCGTTCAGGAATCGTCCACTGAACTGTCCAGCCCGAGCTCGCGACAGCGCAGCGCGAGTCCTCGCTCGGACACTTCGAACTGGGCTGCCACGAGCGAAAGCACACCGCCGTGCTTCTTCAACGCGCTCTCGAGTTCCTCGCGCGACACGTCCTTCGCCTTGCGCAGCCGGGTGCTCGCGTCGATCAACGCGTACAACGTGGTGCGCGAAATCCCGAGCTGGCGCGCAGTCGGAGTCGGCTTCCACGCATTGGCCCGCAGCGCTTCGAGCAGCGCGTCGTCGTCGATGGTCGACTTCTCCGTCGGTGGCGCAGGCTCAGCAGCGCTCGACAGCGGACCAGCACCGAGCACCTGCGACACCTCCGCGTCGGTCAACGGACCATCACTCATCGAACACAACCGCCGCACGGCGTTTCGGAGCGCGCGGACGTTGCCGGGCCAGGCATGCAACACGCTGCGCTCCAACACGCTCGCCGGGAGCCACGGCTTCTCGCCCTTCAAGTCCTCGAGCCGCGCGGCGCTCTTCACCTCGTCGCGCAGGAAGTGAACGAAGAGCCGACCGATGTCTTCGCGACGCTCACGCAGCGGGGGCAGCTGAATGACGTGCGTCGCGAGCCGATGAAAGAGCGCCTCGCGAAAGGTGCGCGCCTCGAGCTTTCCGTCGAGGTCCGCATCGGTCGCCGCGATGACGCGCACGTCGACCTTTCGCGCCGGCTTCCCGAGCGGCTGCACTTCGCCCGTCTCGAGCACGCGCAGCAACGCGGCTTGCAGGTCGAGCGAGAGCTCTCCGATTTCATCGAGGAACAACGTGCCGCCATCGGCCGACACGAAGAGTCCATCGCGCGCGGTCTCGGCGCCGGTGAACGCTCCCTTCGCGTGACCGAACAACTCGGCCGCGGCGGTGGATTCGGGAATCGCCGCGACGTTCACCGCGACGAACGGCGCGCCCGGACGACCGAGTGCGCGCGCGATGAGCTCTTTGCCGGTGCCCGACTCTCCGCGGAGCAACACACAGCCACGCGAAGCCGCGACGCGCGCAGTCAGCGCACGGAGTCGCTCGATGGCCTCACTCGCTCCGACCAGGCCCAGCGAGTCGGCAGCCGGAGCCACATCACGACGGTGCAGCACGAGCACCACGCGCTCCGACAGCGTCAGCACCACACCCCGGCGCACGCGCTCGGCGCTCAACGAGAGATGCCCACTGACGTCCTGCCCATCGACACGCAGCGCGCTCGCGCGGGGAGACGCGGCCACGTCCACGCCGCCGCTCTTCAACTTCAGCGACACCGGCTGGCGCGAGAGAAACGGAGAACCCAGCGGCTCGGCACCAAAGAGCGGCTCGAGTCGCGAGAGCTTCAGCTCCGAAGCGGCGAGCACCTCAATCGACTGACCGACGCGCGCAACGTCGGGATGCCAGGCGATGGTGAGCCACACGCGGGCGTCGGGCGCACTGCCCTCGTTCCGCTTCTGCGGACGAATGGTGCTCTGATCGAGTTCGTTCCCCACGTTCGGCCGAGAACGCTGACACAACTCCACACACGCCGCGAAGGAGAGAGTCAGCGGAAGTGACGAACCCTCCCCTGGGAGGACGAAGGTCACGACCGGGCTCCCGCTGGCTCCCTCCCTCGAAGCGCGTGCGTCACGAACTGCGAACGCGCGCGTTCATTCCCGAAAAAATGTGTCGCTGAAAATCAGCTCAACAACTGAGCCCGTCAGAGACTTCCCCCGCTCGGCCCACCCGCGGGAGGAGGTGTCGGTTCACGCAGGCGCAGCGGCCCCACGAGGTCGGTTACCGCCACCTGCGGGTCCACCTCTCCGAAGTGGAGTTCGCGAATGAAGATGGCGCCGGGCCCATGGAGCAGCACCCCGAACGTGATGCGCTCGGCCTCAGGCGGAACGTCGAGCACCACGGAGTACCACTGGAAGCTCGAGGTGCCGCGCAGCGGGCGGTTCTGCATGTTGTCGAAGGCGAGCACTTTTCCGTCGGGTCCATCGACGCGCATCCACAAGCCGCCCCACCCGTCGACACTTCCCCCGCGCAATTCCGCGCGCAGCTCGATGCGACGGCCGCGCCACGTCTCGGCGCTCTCTTGATGCGTCAGGCTCCCCATGCCGAACGGTTCCGACTTGAACGCGCGCGTGCGGAGAATCGGAATCGCGCAGTCGGTGAACACGTCGTCGCAGCGAATCTCGTACGCGTCAGGCCGCGTGCCGGTCAGCCCCCAGCCCTGCACCCAGCTGCGCAGCTTCGGCGTCTTTCCGAACAGCCCGTTGCCGACTTGCAGCGGCATCGCTTCAGCGCGTTCCGGAGGGCGCGAGGGACGCAGCGACGTCTTGTCTTGCGCGATCGCGAAGCTGCTGAAGAGCAGACACAGAGAGATGAGTGCGCGCGTCGACGCCAGGCCCCTGGGGGCGACGCCGTGGGGAGCGATCATGGCCCACCTCCGACGTCGTAGCGGGGAACGATGGGCTCTCCGCGCGGACCGAGCGTGAGCACGCCGTCGAACTGTGCCTTCTCGATGCACTGCGACGCGGTGGATGGATCGGCGCAGCTGCGCAGCTTCGGCTGCTCGCTCGCAGGCGGCTCGGACTGCGTGACGAAGACCAGAATCACGGCGGCGGCGATGGCGGCGGCTGCAGAGATGACGACCGCTCCGAGGCGGCGACGGCGCGAGCTGAGCGAGACGACCTTGCCCATCGCGGCCACGTCGTGGAGCGCGATTTCCACACGCGCTTCTTGCTGCAACAGCGTCGCGCACTCGCCGCACTGGGCGACGTGGCCCTCGACGAAACGCACGGACTCGGTGTCGAGCGCGCCGATGACGTACTGCTCGGCGATGTCGGGAGAGAGGTGCTTCATGGTGCTTCCTCCAGCTCGGTACGCAGGACCTTGCGCACCTCACAGATGATTTGTCGCACGCGCTGCACCGACAGCCCGACGCGGGCGGCGATCTCAGCGTGTGAGAGATGGGGTTCGCCGTAGAGGCGATCGAACACGGCGCGCGCGCTCGGAGAGAGGTCCTGCACACGCGTGTGGGCCTTGAGGAGCTGCTCGCGCGAGAAATAGCGCGCCTCGACGTCTTCCCCACTGGGTTGCTGCGCAGCTTCGTCCAGCGGCTCGGTGGCGGCCGAGGTGGGCTTGCGCTGCTCACTGCGCGCGAGGAAGAGCGCCTGCCGAATCGCGAGCCCCGGCAGCTCGAGGCGATCGAGCTTCTTCGCGTCGGCTTGCGTGATGAGCCGCAGCCACGCTTCCTGCGCCATCTCTCGCGCCTGCGCCGGCAACACGCCGTGCGCGATGAGTGACAACAACACGCGGCGGTTGTGACGGCTGATCAGCTCGTTCCACGCCGAGCGGTCACCGCCGCGGGCAGCAACCTCGGTCGGCCCCTCGAGAGGCGCGACTGCCTGAGCTGGAAGTTCCAACATCGCCACGCGCACATCTGAACGCGGTGACGCGGTGTTGCATATCGACGGAATTCAGAAATCGCCGAAGGGGTCTTCCTCGCGCAAACGCTTCGATTTCGCCTCGTTTTTCAGGGTGCGGCGCTCACGGGCGAGTTCGAGGAGCAGGCCCGCTCCGAGGCAGACCGCGAGGCGTTGGGCGCCGGTCGCCGCGGGGTCGAAGTCGAGCTCGAGCTCCCACATGCCTTCGTATTCGCCCTGCTCGAGGCGGGCTTCTCCGATGCTGCGCTTCGCGGCACGCAGCGAATACTTCGAGTGACCGACGGGCTTCCATTCGACGAGCTCGTGGCCCGACGCGTCGAGAATCTCGAGGGCCCATTCGCCGAGCGCGTGCAGCTTCGCGAAGCGTCGCGCGTCGGCGCCGGTGGCGAGCCCCTTCGCGTGCGGCGTGTGCTCGTGGTGGAAGAGCTCGACCTTCAGCGAACCGACATGTTGCTCGAGCGTGTTGGCGTCGAAGGTGCGGATGCGCTGTTCGTCGTTCTGCGTGCAGGTCAGCGCAAGGGGCACGTCGTTCGAGTCGCGATCGACGAAGTCCCACCCGCGCGTGTCGCCGTCGCGGAAGCGCTTCGCCGTGAGCCGCGTGAGATGCTTGCGAAGCGCCGCGTGTGGGTCGCGCTTGACGGCCTTCACCTTCCGCGTCGCATCATCCAAGCGGCC
Source organism: Archangium sp. (assembly GCA_016792935.1). GTDB lineage: Bacteria > Myxococcota > Myxococcia > Myxococcales > Myxococcaceae > Archangium_A. Next base: position 10,652 of record JAEUJS010000538.1, read on the forward strand.
GCCTCATCGACGCTTCCGCGCGCGAAGCGCAAGCAGCGCGATCGCAGCAACCATCAGCGTCGGATCGACGGTCTGGCACCCGCAGCCGCCGCCGACTGCGCCAGGGTCTCCAGCATCGGAGTTCGCGCCAGCGTCAGCTTCGGTCATCGAGCCAGCATCGTTCGAAGTGCCGGCGTCAGCTTGACCTGCGTCGATGCCTCCAGCGTCGACGGCTCCAGCATCGACCTCACCCGCATCGGTCTCGCCCGCATCGGTCTCGCCCGCGTCGGTCTCGCCCGCGTCACTCGTCGGGCCGCCATCGCTCGCGCCGCCATCACTCGCGCCACCGTCACTCGAAGCGCCCGCATCGCTCGCGCCCGCATCACTCACGCCCGCATCGCTCGTGCCCGCATCAGTCGATGCACCACCATCAATCGCGCCACCATCGCTCGGCGTGCCCGCATCAGTCGGCGTCCCCGCGTCGAAGCCCGCATCGACGACGCCCGAGTCGATCGACCACACGGTGCGCCCAGTCCCATCATTCGCGAGGAAGAACAGGCGCCCACCCGCGAGCGTCATCTTCGAAGTGTCCGACGAACCAACACCCGCATACACGTCAGTCAGCGCGACGGTCCCCGCGGCACTTCCATCGGAAAACCACAGCTCCGCTCCACCGAGTGGATCTGCCGCGACGAACACCACACCACCGTTCACCGCAACGAAATCGCGCGGCGCGCTGCCGACCGGCCCCGGATAGATGTCGAGCACCAGCCGCGTCCCACCGACAGTTCCATTCGTCGCATAGAGCTCGCAACCCGTCGTTCGCGCGCACGCTCGGAAGAACAACGTCCCACCGCTCACGGTCCACCCCGTCGGCTGCGATGAGAACGCGCCCGGCGCCAAATCCGTGAACACGAACGTGCCGGCATCGGTGCCGTCGCTGACCCACGGCTCGCTCCCGGCATCGGAATCGAACGAGGTGAAGAAATAGCGCCCCGCGAACGCCGCCCCCGGCCCCATCGGAGCCGCCATCGACGCCAACACTGGCCCGGCATCGCTGAGATCCGATCTCCACAGCTGATCATTTCCGAACGGGCGATCGCTCGACGCGAAGTACAGCTCGTTGCCGACGCGCACGAAGTCACGCGGGTACGAGAGCGGCCGCCCCGCATCGTTCGAGACGAGCACACCCGAGTCGATTCCATCCGTGCGCCACAGCTGCGCCGTACCCGACCCCACCAGCCCCGAGAACAGCGCCTGACTTCCGAGCACGCCGATGGGTCGCTCGAGGAAGCCCGAGAAGTTCAGCGCCGGCACGAGCGCGCTCGAGCTCACCCCATCTGAGCGCCACAACGTACCGTTCGCCTCGAACAACACTCCGTTGGTGAACGGCACCATGTGCGCGAACGAGGGAATCGCGAACGTGTCGGTGACCAGTCGCGTCCCGCCCGGGCTTCCATCGGTCACCCACAGCTGGTGCCGCGTCGGCATGTTCGGAGTCGCCGCGAAGAACACCCGCCCCGCACTCGCCGACGTGAAACGGAACGCCGACTCACCCGCATCGCTCAGCTGCGTGTTGCTGAAGCCATCGGTGCGAAAGGCACGGAAGAGCGGGTGCGCGTAGCCGCTGAAGGCCACTCCGTTTCCGAGCGCCGCGATCGAATCACCCGCCGAGGCACGTTCCGCCGCGCGCGCGTAGAGCATGCGCGTTCCAGCCGCGGTGCCGTCGCTCGCCCACAGCTGCTGACCGCCGCCGTCGAACGCGCCGCGCAGCAAGATGCGCGTCGAATCAGCGAACAGCTCGCTGCATTGATCGAACGGGAACACCACGCGCGCGCCGCCATCGACGGATGGGTCGAGCGTCATCAACTTGTTCGCATTCACCACTCCGTCGTTCGCGCAGAAATAGAGCCCACCGTTGAAGGGCACGAGCAGCTTGCGCTCGTCGTAGGTGTTGTAGGGCGTCTCGGTGAAGCCGACTCCGGTCGTCACGCGGCGCGTGCCTGCGTCGGTGCCGTCGGTGGACCACACCTGGAAGCCGTTCATCGAATCGAACGCGAGGAAATGAACGAGCCCGTTGAAGTCGACGAACGAGCCCGGGAACGAGTTGGTGTTCGGAGGGCTCAGCACCGCCACGACGTTCGAGCCGCCATCGTTGTCTGCGCGACACAACGTGGTGGGCACCGGAAAACCCGAGCCGTAGGTGCACCGCATGAGGACGCCACCGTCGAAGGCGAGCAGGTCCGCTCCGGGGTCGCTCACGCTGACGGCCTGCATGCGACGCACGTAGCGTGCGGTCACGCCGTCGGTCGAACAGAGCCACGTGTCACTCCCGGTGATGGAGCGCGCCGCGAAATACAGCACGTCACCCGAAGGCACGAAGCGGTACGGGTACGAGCCGCCAGAGCCCGGAGTGAGATCGCTCACCAACCGCGTCCCGCCGTCGAACGGTGAGTAGGCGTAGAGCTCGTTGCCCGACGCACCGCGCGCCGTGCCGTAGAGCTCGCCGTTGAACGCCACCATCGGAGACCAGTGGAAATCGCTCGTCCACGGCACGGTGGTGCTCACGATCGACGAGCCCGCTGGAGTGCCGTCGGTGCGCACCAGGTTCGCGTTTCCCTGCGGGTAGTAGGCGAAGCCGCCGAAGGGCGTGATGCCCGGGCCGATGCCGCGCCCACCGCTCGAGCCTTGCGAGATGAAGCCCTGCACCGGACTGCTCACGAAATCGACGGTGAGTGTCGTGCCCGCGAACGTGCCGTTCGAGACCCACACGTTGAACCCCGTGCTCGCCTCGTTCGCGACGAAGAACGCGCGTCCACCGAGCGACGTCATCGCGAAGGGAGTCGAGCCGCTCGGACCCGGATGAAGGTCGCGCACCAACCGCGTGCCCGCCGTGGTGCCGTCGGTGACCCACAGCTCCTCGCCATTTCCGAGCGCGTTGGCGACGAAGAACACCTGGCCGCCGAGCGCGAAGAAGTCGCGCGGCGCGAAATCGCCCACGCTCGCGTCGACGGTATTGAGGGTGGGAATCGGCGTGACGGAGACCAACGCCTGCTGTTGCCGCGCGAGGGGCGTCTCTTCGTTGCCACAGCTGCTGAAGGCGACCAGCAGGACCAGTCCGGGCCAGAGCGAACGCATGGGGCCGCAAGTGTCCCGCTGTGCTCGCCCGCCGTCGAGGACTCGTGCTACGGCGCGCCCCGTCATGGGTCTTTCAATCGGAATCGTCGGGCTGCCCAACGTCGGCAAGTCCACTCTCTTCAACGCGCTCAGCAACGCCGGAGCGCTCGCCGCCAACTACCCCTTCGCCACCATCGAGCCGAACATCGGCGTGGTGCCCGTGCCGGATGAACGCGTCGATCAGATCACCGCGCTCATCAAGCCGCAGAAGACCATCTACACGACGCTCGAGTTCGTCGACATCGCCGGGCTGGTGCGCGGCGCGAGCAAGGGCGAAGGCCTCGGCAATCAGTTCCTCGCGAACATCCGTCAGGTCGACGCGGTGCTCTACGTGTTGCGGTGCTTCGTCGACGACAACATCACGCACGTCGAAGGCAGCGTGAATCCGCAGCGCGACAAGGACACCGTCGACACCGAGCTGTGCTTGAAGGACCTCGAGACCGTCGACAAGCGCCGCGAGAAGACGCAGCGCACCGCGAAGTCTCCGGGGAAAGAGGGAGAGGTCGCCAAGGCCGAGCTCGCGGTGCTCGACAAGCTGAAGGCCAAGCTCGACGAGCTGATTCCCGTGCGCAACCACGGCCTGACGCCCGAAGAGAAGGAACTCATTCGCGAGCTCTTCCTCCTCACCGACAAGCCGGTGCTCTACGTCGCCAACGTCGCCGAGAGTCAGCTCGCGAACGCCGACCACGAGCCGCTCGTGAAGGCCGCGAAGGAAATCGCCGCGAAGGAAGGCGCCGAGGTCGTGGTGCTCGCCGCTGCGCTCGAGGCCGAAATCCAGCAGCTGCCTCCGGAAGACCGACCGTCGTTCTTGAAGGACGCGGGGCTGACCGAGCCAGGCCTCAACAAGGTCGTGCGCGCTGGGTACAAGCTGCTCGGGCTGCAGACGTACTTCACCGTCGGTGAGAAAGAGGTCCGCGCGTGGACCATTCGCACTGGCTACAAGGCGCCGCAGGCCGCGGGTGTGATTCACACCGACTTCGAGAAGGGCTTCATCAAGGCTGAGGTCATGAGCTGGAAGGACCTGCTCTCGCTCGGAAGTGAAGCGGCCGTTCGTGACAAGGGCCTGCTGCGCATGGAAGGCAAGGAGTACGTCGTGCAGGATGGCGACTGCATGCACTTCCGCTTCGCCAACTGATCAATGCTCCTGAAGCTGCACTTCCTCGCTCGCGCGCGCTTGTGGACCGAGGTCGTCGTCTCGGGCGGGGAACGTGTCTTCGTCGCGACGACCGAAAACTTCGCGATCGGCAGCGCGGTGTCGATCGAGCTCGACGCTCCGGAATTCGACGCGCCGGTCATCGTGCAGGCGACCGTGCAGCAGACGCGACCCTTCGCGGCGGGGCAGCCCGCTGGCGTGTTGGTGAAGATCGACGAGCCGTCGCTCGAGAAGTGCCGCTCGCTCGTCGCTGAACACGATGACGACGCGCGCATCGCCGGGCGCACTGAGCCGCGCGTCGACTGTGACTTGCCCTCGCGCGTGTTGACGCCACTGGCGATGAACGGAGCCGCCGCCAGGAGTCTCTCGGTGCACGGCGTGACGCTGAAGACGCCGCAAGCGCTCGACAAGGACGCGACGGTCGGACTTGCGCTGCAGCTGCCCGATGGCACCGAGGCGCTGGTGAGCGCGCAGGTGATGTGGACGCGCACGGAGCTCAAGCTCGCCGGCTTGAAATTGCTGAGCGTCGACGCGGCGACCGAGAAGCGCCTCGCGAACGCGGTGGAGACGCTGAGTGGGCGACTCGTCATTGGACCTGCGAGCTCGAAGCTGGTGCTGGTCGCCGACGATGATCCGAGCATTCTCGACTTCACGTCACGCGTGGTGACCAAGGCCGGGCATCGCGTGCTGCGCGCCGAGCGGGGAGACGTCGCGCTCGAACTGATCCGAAAAGAGAAGCCCGACCTCGTCATCCTCGACGTGCTGATGCCAGGCCTCGATGGCCTCGAGGTCTGCAAAGCGATTCGCGCCGATGCGTCGCTCGCGAAGACGCCGGTGCTGCTGTTGTCCGCGATGGGTGAAGATCGCCTCGCGACCGCCGCGAACTCGTCTGGAGCGAACGGCTATCTGACCAAGCCGATGCGCCTCGACGCCGTGCGCGCCACGTTGGCCGAGCACCTCAAGCGCTGATCGGCGACCGACGATCCCCTCTCCCGCCCCTGCGGGAGAGGGTCGGGGTGAGGGGCTGGCTCGTCTCAGACGTCAGTTCGCCCTCCGACTACAGTCAGCGCCCACATGAGCAGCGCAAGAGAACGCGTGTTGTCTGCCCTCAAGGCAGCAAGAGAAGGTCTTGTTGCCCGCGACGTGCTGGTCGAGCTCGTCCTGCTCGCTGCGGTCGCCGAAGAGCACCTGCTGATCATCGGTCCACCGGGAACCGCGAAGTCCCTCGCCGCTCGCCGCGCCGCGCAGGTCTTCGAAGCGCGCTACTTCGAGTACCTCCTCGGGCGTTTCACCGAGCCGAGCGAGATCTTCGGCCCGGTCGATCTGAAAAAACTGCGCGAAGGAATCGTCGAGACCGAAGTCGGAGGCATGCTCCCTGACGCCGAGCTCGCCTTCCTCGACGAGGTCTTTCTCGGTTCGTCGGCAATCCTCAACACGCTGCTGGGTCTGCTCAACGAGCGCAGCTTCCGCCGCGGAAAATCGCGCCTCGACGTGCCGCTGCGGGTCTGCGTTGGTGCTTCGAACGCGCTCCCGACCGACGAGGCGCTGGCCGCGTTCGCCGACCGCTTCCTGCTGCGCGTGTTCGTCGAGCCGCTGCCTGATGCGCTGCTCGAAGAGCTGCTCGCGTCGCGCCCGACGAAGCTGAAGCCGATGGCGACGATGGCTGATCTCGACGAGCTGATCAGCGCTGCGCGTGAGGTCGATCTCTCCGCGCTCCGGCCGATCTACGCGCAGTGCGTGCGTCTGCTCCGGCAGGCGGGCGTCGAGCTCACCGACCGCCGTCTCGTTCGCATTCAGCGACTCATCTCGGCGGCGGCGGTGCTGAACGATCGCACGCGCGCGGAGCCGGAAGATCTCTGGCCGCTGGTCTTCGCGTTGCCGAACCCCGACACGCAGTCGCTCGCGCGCAACGTGCTCAAGCAGCAACTCGATGCATCGCGCAGTGATGCGATGCCCGGCGCCGCGCAGGAAGCGACGCAAGGCCGAGCGGCGCGCGCGAAGTTGCTCGAGGAACGCGCTGCGGTGTTGCTCACCACGGAGCTGAAGGATGCCGCGTGGCGCCTCCAGCTCGAAGGCGTCGCGAGAGACATCGACGCAGCGTTCTCGAGCGAAACGATTCCGGACGCGCTCAAGGCGCGCCGACAACTCATCGTCGACACGCTCAAGCAGTGAGGAAGTGAAGCTGAACATCCGAACGAACGATCCCCTCTCCCGCCCCTGCGGGAGAGGGGAAGGGTGAGGGGCAGTCATGCAGTTCAACCCGCGCTGGCCGCCGCTGGAGCCGCTCTTCGCACTCACGCGCGGAGCCGCCACCAGAGCGCTCATCACCAAACTCAGCGACACCAACGCGCTGAAAGGAATCCGCGGCCTGGTCGCAGGCAAGGACACGCTCGCCCTCACGGCCACCGAGCTCCCGTGGGTGGACGGCATCGAGTACTTCGGCCGCGACGGAACGTCAGCGTTCCTCCTCATCCCGACGACGCACGTTCCGAAGATCCCGACGGCCTGGCTCGAACACCGCTACCGCAAAGAGCA
>JAEUJS010000560.1 GCA_016792935.1 Archangium sp.
ATGACCGCGCTGCTGCCTTTCAACGACGTGCTCGCCGCCGCGCGCGCGGTGAACGCGATCTTGCTGGGTGGACTTCTCCCGCGGTGTCTCGAGTTGCTCGACGACGTCGCGCTCGCCGCGATCAAAGGCAAGGGCGTTCCATTTCCCGATGGTGCCGGCGCGGTGGTGATCGCCGAGATCGACGGCAGCTCAGAAGAGGGTGTGTTCGCAGAGTTGAACGCGCTCGCCGCCATCGCCACCCAGCACGGCGCACGCGAGCCGCAGATTGCCGTCGATCGTGATCAGCGTCAGCGCCTGTGGAACACGCGCAAGCTCGTCTCTCCCTCGCTGCGCGAGATGAAGAAGCACAAGTTCAGCGAAGACATCGTGGTGCCGCGTTCACGCGTTCCTGAGGCGATCTCGCGCTTCAAGGAGATCGGCGCGCACCTGGGCCTCACCGTCGCCACCTACGGCCACTGCGGCGACGGCAACCTGCACACCAACGTCCTCTACGCCTCACCGGCTGAACGGCCGATCGTCGACGAAGCGCTCGCGAAGATCATGGCCGTTACGGTTGAACTCGGAGGCACGATTACGGGCGAACACGGGGTCGGAATTGCGAAGAAAAAGTTCCTCCCGCTGGAGCAATCAGCACAAGTCATCGCACTCCAACGAAAACTGAAGGTCACGTTCGACCCACAAGTCATTTTGAACCCGGGAAAGATCTTCCAGGATTCCTGAATTCCGCAGTCAGAACAACGAGTTGAGGAGCGGGTCCTGACGGCACCTCCCTTGCTCACCCACGGCCAGAACACTTGCCCCGCTCAGTGGGGAGGTACACATGGCCTTCTTCGAAACCGTTTCTGTCGAAGCGCATCTTCTTGCCGATTCTGACGCTCCCCCCCGCGTTGGAAACGAGGAGAAGACGATGCGTACCGGCGACCGTGATGGATTGAGCAGCTACCTCCGAGGACTCGGCGGGCACAAGCAGCTGACCCGTGAGGAGGAATACGAGCTCTCGCGCCAGGCGAAGAAGGGAAGTGAGGCGGCCCGGCGCCGTCTCGCGACGTCGAATCTCCCCTTCGTGGTGGCGGTGGCGCGCAAGTTCGCCAGCCGTGGCGCGCGTCTCGACGATCTCATTCAGGAGGGCAACGTCGGCTTGATGAAGGCCATCGAGCACTTCGACCCGAAGAAGAACGTCCGCTTCGCGACCTACGCCGTGTGGTGGATCCGCGCGTACATCACGCGCTACTTGAAGGACAACCGCAGCCACGTGCGTGGTGGTGAGCACGAGCGCATCTCGATGAGCGACTTCTCGCTCGACGCGCCGCTCGATGACGAGTCGGAGAGCAGCTACATGGATCGCCTCGAAGACGGCGCTCCGACTCCGGACCTGTCGTTCATGTCGCTGGAGCGTGATGAGGAAGTCTCGGTCGCGCTGCAGCGCGTGAAGCGCCGCCTCGGTGATCTCGGTTGGGACATCCTTCAGGAGCGTCTCACCCAGGACAAGCCGCGCACCCTCGAGGAGTTGGGTCAGCGCTGGGGTGTCTCGCGTGAGCGCGTTCGCCAGGTCGAGCTGAAGACCAAGTCGTTCCTCGCCCGGTACCTCGCGTCGGTGAACGACGACGGTGAGGTGAACACCGAGATGCAGGACGCCGCCTGAGCGGGCAGTACAGTCGCAGGATCCGGCGAGCAAAGGCGCAGGCGGAAACTCGCCGCGAAAAGTGAAGTTGTAGTGACTGGGCACGTGGGTAAGTTCGCTCTCCATGCGAACGCTCACGTGCCTTTTGGTTGTGTCGCTGCTCTCGCTGCCGGCCCTCGCTCAAGATGGAGGCGCGGCGCCTGCTGCAGCGGCTCCTGAAGCGGCGACCTTCATCGCCACGCTCGACGAGCACTGGATGAAGCGCGACAACGCCGAGTCGCAGAAGGCGATCGACGAGGCGATCAAGAACGGCCTCATCGCGTACCCGCAGGATTACGGAATCCTCTGGCGCGCGGCCCGCTACCGCTGGTGGATCGCCGACGGCCTCACCGAAGAGAAGACCAAGCGCGCCAAGGCCAAGGCCGGGTGGGACTACGCGGAGCGCGCCATCAAGGTGAAGAGCGACGGCGCCGAAGCGAAGTACTTCCTCGCCATCAACATCGGCGCCTACTCGCAGGCGGTCGGCATTCTCACCGCGCTCGGCGAGGGCCTCGAGGGCAAGTTCGTCGAGAACCTCGACTACGCCATCAAGAACAACGAGTCATTCGATCGCTACGGCGCGCGCACCGCGAAGGGCCGCTACTACTGGGAACTCCCGTGGCCCAAGCGTGACCTGAAGAAGTCGAAGGAAGAGCTCCAGAAGTCGATCGACAAGCACCCGGAGCACTTGCGGAACTACTACTTCCTCGCCGCGACGCTCCTCAAAGACGGCGATGCGAAGGGCGCGAAGGCCACCAACGACAAGGCGCTCAACGGTGACGCTTCGTACGATCCGCCCGAGGCTGCGCGCGTGAAGGCGTGGGCCAGGACGCAGGCCGCCGAGATCGACAAGGAACTGAAGTAACGCTCAGGAGTTCTGCTTCGCCTTGTCGTCGCTGGTGACGGACTGTGCTCCGTCACCGGTGGCGAGCTTCTTCTCATCGGCCTTCTCTTCGACCTCGCCCGAGAAGCCCTTCTTGAAGTTGCGAATCGCAGAGCCGAGCGACGAGCCAAGCTGGGGCAGACGCGACGCGCCGAACAGCAGCATCAGCGCGAAGAGAATCAGCAGAATTTCGGTCCACTTGAGGCCCATGACTTGGCTCCTTCGGCTTCGACTTCGAACGGCTGCCTACACCGTACCACGCACGTCACCCACTGGTAATCGTGCTGGGGCTGCTCGACGGCGGGGCGGGGAGGCCGGGGGCTTTTTCGACCGGTGAGGCGACGTGGCGCAACACGGGCTCGACTCCACCCGCGGGGCGGCGGGCGAGTTCCATGAGCACGGCCTGCGACCGCACGGTCTGCCCGTCGAGTTGGAGTGGAATCGGGTTGTAGGCGCCGTCGCTCATCAGCTGGCGCGCCTTCACGTTGTCCTTGAGGCCCAGGCCGAGCACCTCTTCGAGCACGCGGGTCTTGAGCGCGGGATCTTCGACGGGCGCCATCACCTCGACGCGGCGGTGGAAGTTGCGCGGCATCCAGTCGGCGGACGAGATGAAGACGTCGGGGCTCGGGCCGCTGCCGAACGCGAACGCGCGGGTGTGCTCGAGGAAGCGATCGACCACCGACAACACGCGGATCTTTTCCGACACGCCGGGCACGCCCGGGCGCAGGCAGCAGATGCCGCGCACGAGGAGATCGATCTCCACGCCGGCCTGTGACGCTCCGTAGAGCGCGCGGATCACGACGGGGTCCACCAGCGCGTTCATCTTGCCGATGATGCGTGCGGGCTCTCCCTTCTTCGCGCGTTGGGTCTCGCGCTCGATGAGCTCCAGCACCTTGCTCTGCAGCGTGGTCGGCGCGACGGCGAGGCGCTTCCAGTTCGGTTGCGTGGAATAGCCGGTGAGCAGGTTGAAGAGCGCGGTGACGTCGTCGGCGATCTCGGGCCGCGCGGTGAAGTACGAGAGATCGGTGTACGCGCGCGCGGTGGCGGAGTTGTAGTTGCCGGTGCCGAGGTGCACGTAGCGGCGAATGCCGTTTCCCTCGCGGCGCACCACGAGCGTGACCTTGCAATGCGTCTTGAGGCCGATGAGGCCGTAGACCACGTGCACGCCGTTCTCTTCCATGCGGCGCGCCCAGGCGATGTTGTTCGCTTCGTCGAGGCGGGCCTTCAGCTCGACCAGCACCGCGACCTGTTTGCCGTTTTCAGACGCACGCACCAGGGCCCGCGCGACCGGAGAGTCACCCGTCGTGCGGTAGAGCGTCTGTTTGATCGCCAACACGCTCGGGTCGTCGGCCGCTTCTTCGAGGAAGCGCACCACGGGATCGAACGATTCGTACGGGTGGTGGAGCAGCAGATCGCGCTGACCGATGAGCTGCAGAATCGACTCGGCGTTGGCGATCACCGGCTGCGTCGCGGGCACCAGCGGCTCGACGCGATTTTCCAGCCGCGGGTCGGCCTCGCCGATCGCCGTGATGTCCTGCAGCTGCAACGGGCCGCTCACGCGGTACACGTCACCACCCGACACCTTGAGCGCCGCGGTGAGCTGCGACTCGAGGGCGGGAGAGGCCGAGGCGTCGAGCTCGAGCCGCACGACCGCTCCACGATCGCGGCGGCGGAGTTCCTGCTGAATCGACGCCAGCAAGTCCTGCGATTCTTCCTCGTCGATGTCGAGGTCCCAGTTGCGGGTGAGGCGGAAGGCGCACGCCTGTTCCATCGCGAAGCCGGGGAAGAGCTCTCCGACGTGCAACAGAATCAGTTCCTCGAGCAGGAGGAACGCGCTCCCCGACGCCGACGGAACGGCGACCAGGCGCGGGAGCACGGAAGGCACCTGCACCACGGCGAGCGAAGACTCTCCGAGCTCCTTGCGGCGGCGCTGACCAGAGCGGCGAACGACGACGGCGAGGTTGAGCGACTTGTTGCGAAGGTGCGGGAAGGGGTGACCGGGATCGACGGCGAGGGGCGTCAGGGCGGGGAAGACGTTGCTCTGGAACCACGCCCGCGCGGCGGTCTTCTGTTCAGCTGAGAGGGAATCGCGCGAGAGCACGGTGAGCCCGTTCGCTCCGAGGAGCGGGAGCAGCTCGCGGCCCCACACGCGGTACACCTCGTCGACCATCTTGTGCGTGCGCTCGGCGATGCCGGTGAGCAGCTCGACCGGCAACATGCCGTCGGCGGGCAGATCGGCCACTCCGCCCTGCAGCTGCTGCTTGATGCCGGCCACGCGCACCATGAAGAACTCGTCGAGGTTGCCCGAGACGATGGCGAGGAACTTCAGGCGCTCGTGCAGCGGCAGCGAGCTGTTGCGCGCTTCGGCGAGCACACGTTCGTTGAACGCCAGCCACGAGAGCTCGCGATTCAAGAAGAGGTGTTTGTCACTGACAGCACTCGCACTCGTTTCGACCACGCTCATGACCCCCGGTTCTCCGCTTCTTCGCACATGGGATCGTGCGAGCAAGGTGTATGGTCCGCCGCGAGATCAGCAGCGCAGCTGCTGCTGGAACCGTCATGGCGCGCCGAAGCAGTGAAGTGACCGACGACATTCTGGGCGCGATCGACGTCGGCACGAACGCCGTGCGACTCGAGTTGGCCCGCGTGCTGCCCGATGCATCGATCGAAGGTCTGCACACCGAGCGCGATCCCGTTCGGCCCGGCGAAGGCTTGTTCCGCAGCGGCGTGATCTCGCGTGAGGTCGCGACGCGTCTGGTCGCGACGCTCCGCAGGTATTCGGCGTTGTGCAAACGCTACGGCGCGCGCGTGCGAGCGGTGGCGACGAGTGCGCTGCGTGAAGCACGCAACCGCGACGACATCGTTCGCCGCGTTCGCAAGGAAGCCGATCTCTCGCTCGACGTGGTGAGCGGCCGTGAAGAGGCGCGCCTGATTTGCCTGGGCGTGTTGCACGGGAAGCAGCCCACGCAGCGTTCCCTGTGCATCGACATCGGCGGCGGCTCGACGGAGATCATTCACGCCTACGGCGATCAGCCGCGAGATCTGTGGAGCGTCGATCTCGGCGCGGTGCGGTTGACCGAGCTGTTCGAGCTCAAAGACGAGATCCCCCGGAAGAAGCTCGCGCTGGTGCGCAACTTCGCCCGCGAGATGTTGGAAGAGCGCATGAAGGGCCCGGTGAAGGGCCTGCCGCACTCGGCGATCGGCTCGTCGGGCACCATCGGCGCGATCGTCTCGTTCGCTCGCAAAGAGGGCATGGGGCACGCGACGTACCAGCAGATCTCGCGCGCCGTGGAAGAGCTCGCCGAGATGGATGTCGAGAAGCGTCGCAAGCGCTTCGACCCGCGCCGCGCAGACATCATCGTGGCCGGCGCGGTGGTGCTCGAAGCGGTGATGAAGCGGCTCAAGGTGCAGACCATCACCGCGGTCGATCGCGGGTTGCGCGAGGGAATCCTCTACGACCTGCTCAAGCGGCGGCGCACCGACAACGTCGATCACTCGCTCCACGAGGCGGCGCTGGTGCTGGGTCGCCGCTTCGCGTTCGGTGAGGAGCACGGCAAGCAGGTCACGCGTCTGGCGCTGACGTTGTTCGACGAGCTGGCGACGTTGCACCAGTTGCCCGCAGCCGCGCGGCCGTACCTCGAGGTGGCGGCGCTGCTCCACGACGTGGGGCACGCGGTGAACGTGCAGAAGCACCACAAGCACACGCACTACTTGATCCTGAGCTCCGACTTGCCGGGGTTGAGCGATCGCGAGCGCAACATGGTGGCGCTGATCGCGCGCTTCCATCGGCGCAGCAAGCCTGACGCGCAGCACGAGCTGTTGGTGCCGTTGTCTCCGGGGGATTTCCGCGTCGTGCGCAAGTGCGCAACCTTGCTGCGCGTCGCCGACTCGCTCGATCGCAGTCATCGGCAGCCCGTTCGCTCGTTGACCGCCGACGTGAAGGGCCGCAACGTTTTCGTCGTCGTGAAGGCGCGCGATTCCGTCGACCTCGAGCTGTGGGACG
>JAEUJS010000564.1 GCA_016792935.1 Archangium sp.
GCCACGCGGGCGTGGTGAGCAGACCGGCGTACTCGCTGGTCCCCATCGCTTCGTTCACGGGGACTGACGCGGCGGCTTCATATTGATCAGCGTTGGGAATCATCGTGAACGCGGTGCCCGGAGCGAAGCCGCGGTACGTCACTCCGTAGAAGCGCGCGGAGTACGCGTTGAGCAATCGGTAGCGAACGGTGAGCACGTCGCTGAGCGGACGATCGTTCTTCACCGCTTCGACGAAGTATTCGAGCGGCTCGCGCGCGAGCGCTTCGACGAGGTGAATGCCTTCACCGCGCGGCCAGCTGCGCCAGTCGTAGTCGTCGCCGCCGAAGCGGTTGACCGAGTTCGCGTGGTAGACGGAATTGAGAATGTTCCCGGAGTTGGTGTCGGTGTTGTTCGCGCGCCAACCGTCGGTGAGGAGCACGTCTCCGAACATTTCGCGCACGCGCTCGTGGAAGGCGGGCTCGCGCATCTGCTGCGTCAGCACGTCGTCGAGGCCGGCCAAGCCATTCGTCTGCACCTGACCGATTTCGTCGACGCTCGGCGGACGACCGACGAGCTGGAACGACGCTTTGATGAGCGTGTCGATTTCGTCGAGCAGGACGACGCCCTCGGTGATGGGGCGCACTTCTTGTCCTGGACAGACCGTGGGGTTCGAGAGCTCGACGATGAGGCGGCGAATGACCGCGGCCTGCGGAGAGTCGGCGGCGAAGACGAGCCCGCCTCCATGCGAGAGCTGATTGGTCGGCTTGAGCAGCAGCAGCTTCTGGCCGTCACTCTCGAGCGCGAGCGCTGAGGTGGTGTTCGCCATGTTGACGGCGAGCGCGGTGGGCGACGCGAGCGGCCGGAGCTGGAAGCGCGTTCCGTCTGCTGCGCCTCCGGTGGTGTGGCAGGTCTGGCAGGTGCTCAACACCTGCGGCCAGGCGATCTCTTCGAAGTAGAGCGAGGTCGGTACGCAGAGACCGCCGTCGGGGAGCAGCACGCTGCCATCGGGGACCTGTGTGTCGGTGCCTCCGCCTCCGCCGATGACGCCGCCGTCTTCACCGACGTTGGGGTCTCCGACGGTGCCGGTGCAGCTGACGACTGAGACGAAAAGCGAGACGAGGAAGACGACGAGCCCGAAACGCATCGCGGTCGAGTGTAGGCGGATCTCGCGGTCCTCCGCGAGGTGGGACTCGACTCGACCTCAGCCGATGAAGGCGTCGGTGTGGCGATCGAGCGTCGCAGGCGTGTGCTCGAGGTCTCGCATCGCGTCGCGAATCAGGCGCTTGAACATTCCAGCGCGCTCGATGGCCGGGTCCTTGTTCACGTCGTTGATGCGCTGGAGGAGATCGCTTTCGGTGATGCGTTCTTCGCGCGACACGACACATATTGAATCGAATGCAGGTGCTTGCAGTGCCGCGAGAATCAGCTCAAGCGCGGAACGACGCGCGCGTACTCGGCGATGGCGACTTCATCACCGTCACTTCGCGTCACGACTCGCAGCGTGGTGCGCCCGTTCGAGTTCGTCACCAGCGCGGTCGGCACATCAGCGGCCGGCATCTCGACGCGCCACCCATCGGGGCGCAGGAAGACCGACGCCTGGCCTCCCCGCTCGTACTTCGCCGCGCGCGTGCCGAGCTCGGCGAGCGTGAGGCTCAAGTTCGTCGCCTCGTCCGGACTGAAGCCGGCGTGCATCGCGACCTCGTGCAGCTCGAAGGCCGCCGCGAAGAGCTTGTTGCGGTTGCTGCAATCCCACACCAACGCCTCCCGCCGAGAACCCGCCAGAGACCGCAGTGTGTCGAGGAGCGCCATGCGCCACGCCCAGAGAGCGAGCCTCGTGCCACCGACCTGACGCGAGGAGATCCGCTGCGTTGCCCCATTTCTCGTCTGCAGCGTTTCAAGACTGCAATTGCAGACCTGAAATCCGTTCTGGTTCGAGGCTCGAGAGAATGGTGAGGCGCTCGGTCGAGCCGAACACGCTGGCAGGAACACCGAGGACACCGAGCCCCAACAGCTCGTCGAAGCTGCGGGTGCTCACCGCGAAGTACCCCTGCACACGCGTGGTGTTGAGCTCGGGCCGCATGGTCGTCAACTCGTCGAGCACGCGCGCGCGAGCGGAGAGCGCTTCCCCCACCTGCGTTGGTCTTTGCGCGTGTTCGGTCAGCGCGGCGAAGGCGATGCGCAGCTTCTGCGCGTCCTTCGGCAGCGCAGTGAACGTCGCGCGCGTGCGCTCGAACCACTCGCCGGGAGGCGTGATGCAGATGCCTCCATGGTCGGGAATGAGCCAGCCCTTCGAGAGTGAGGCGAGCAACATCGCGGCGCCTTCGTGCACCAGCTGCATCGCTCCGCTGGTCGGCGGAGTGGCGTACGCGGAGTCGAGCAGCACCAGGCCACGTTTGGCTCTCGACCACGCGAGCAGCCGCGCGAGTTGATCTGCGTTGAGCGTCGAGCCCCACGGCTTCGCCGGCTCGCAGAACAACACCGCGTCGCACGCCTCGAGCTCGCTCGGGAATTTGGTGAACGTCGTGAACCGAACGCCCGAGTCGCGGGCCAGCTGCACGTACACGGGGTACACGTCAGCGGGAATGGCGACGCGCACGCCGTCGCGCGCGAAGACCTGGAAGAGCGCGGCCAGCGAGCGGCGAACGCCGTGCGTGACGTGCGTGCGCGACTTCCATTCGGCGGGGAGCTGGAGGTGCGCGAGGAATCGCTCGGCGAGGTGGCAGCGGTACGGCGCTTCTTTGTGTTCCGACGGAGCGATGGCCGGAAAGCGCGCAGCGAGCGAGCGGTAGACGTTGAGCTGCGCGCAGTCGATGAGTCCCGGCCGCGACGTGCGGAGGCGCTCTCGCAGCTCGAGGAATTCCTCGTGCGTCATGGCGCCCACTTCCCCTCTCCCTCGGGGAGAGGGTTGGGTGAGGGCGCATTCACTTTCAGTTCAGAGCGCGGATCTTCCAGCGACGCCACGCACGTTCCGTCAGCGAGCGCGTTCCACGAGCGGACGAGGCGGTGTGTGCGTTCCCAGCCGACGGAAGGCTCGGTGTACGCGGCGACGCGAACTCCCTCTCCTTGGAACACCGGGCTGCCCCACGGAAGTGACGACGTCTGCGCGAAGCCGAGCTGCTGCATCGCTTCCAACACCACGCGCAGCGGCACCTGATTCGTCTCGCAGAACTGATTCACCGCGCTCGGCGCCCACGGATTTTCGGACGTGCTCGACACGTACAGTTCCTTGAAGCAGACCTCGTGGAAGCCCTCGCGCGCAGAGCGACGCACGTAGGCGATGACGTCGTCGACGGTGGCGATTCCGTTCTTCTGCAAGACGCAGATGGCGCGCGTGCGCAGGCCGAGCTCGCGGCTCATCAGCGCGCGCGAGGCGGAATCGACCTGAAGGCCCATCAGCCGCGCGTCGTGCTGAGCGTCGAGACCGTGACGGCTCAGCGCGAGCGTGGTGAGCCCGGCGTCACGCAGCGCCGTGAGGAGCTCGGCGTCGAGGCGTGCGCCGTTGGTGATGAGCAACGTCTTGGCAAAACGCGCCGACAACATCGCGGTGAGCGCCAACAACTTCTCTCGCGCGAGCAGCGTCGGCTCACCACCGCCGGTGATGACCGCGCGCTCAGCTCCGCGCAGACGCGCCTCGTCGGCCCACGCGGTGAACACCTGCAACGCAGCGCTCTGCTGGCGCTCGAGCTCCGACACGCTCGCCTTCGAGAAGCAGAACGCGCAGCGCGCCTGACACGCCTTCGCCACCGGCAACACCGAGAACGAGCGCGGCGTGCACTCGCCCCAGCTGGCGAAGCGCGCGTCGTGCAGACGAAACGCACTCGCCGTGACCTCTTCGTGCCGCGTATCGTGGAGTGAGCCGTGCTCATCGACCCACGCGATTCCGCTGAGCGGAATTTCGGGTCGCGGCCAGTGCCAGCCGATGCCGGTGCCGGTGACGTCGTTGGGGCGCGCGCCGCCGTTCCCCACCGGGAGCGAGGTGCGTAACGCGACCACGCGATCTCCCGCGATGCCGAGCTTCGCGATGAGGCGCCGCGCCTTCGTCAGCCCTGGACTGAAAGGCTCGTCCTCGCGCAAGACGTAGAACGCGTCCTTGAACGTCGACTCCGCGATGTTCGCCTTGGAGTAGCGCATCGCGTACCGCTCGAAGCCGCGCAGCCAGTTCGAGAGCGGAATGAAGGCGACGAACCCGTGCATGATGTGAGTGTCGGCAAGACTCATGTAAGAGTCAACAGGACTTGAATGATCGGAATTCCTGACGGTGTTTGAATCGTCTCGATGATCGCACTGACCGCGGTGCTGATGTTCACCAGCGCGCAGCTCGCTTCGCCACCCAGCGGCGTCGCCCCAGGCGCCGGGCTCGGCTGGTACGTCTCGGGGAACCCGAAGGGCTACGAGGTCACTCCGCTCTCGACGGGCGCGTGCGGCACCCCGGCGTTCCTCGTGCGCTCGCAAGACGAGCACCCGGTCGGCCCCGCGGTGGTGATGCAGACCTTCGACGCGCTCAAGTACCAGGGCACGCGCGTACGCTTCACGATGAGGGCCGACGCGCGACAGGTGACGGACCGCGCGGGCTTGTTCGTGCGCGTGAACGATGGCGCGCGGGTGGTGGCGCTCGACGACATGCGCGGACGGTGGCTGCGCGGAGACGTGTCGTGCCGCACCGTGGCCATCGTGCTCGACGTGCCGAAGAACCTCCCGGCTGCTCGAGACGGTCGCGGGCCGCTCCTCTCCGTGGGCTTCGCGCTCTACGGAAATGGCGCCGTCGAGTTCGGCGACTCGCAGTTCGAGAAGGTCGGCACCGACGTCGCCCTGACGAAGCGGGACCTGCCGTTCGACGCCGGCCTCGGAGAGGTGGTCCTCAACGCGGACGAGGTGCGGCTCGCGGGCGCGACCCTCGCGGAGCGGCAAGCCGACGGCGTGTGGCTCGACGGGCGACGCGCGGTGAGCGTGCAGGGCGATTCCATCACGCAGGAAGGGAAGGGCGGAGGCACGCTCAAGCTCACCGCGACGCGGGAGCGCCTCGCGTTCGAGGGGACGTGGTCCTTCATGGAAGTGAAGAAGCCGATGTTGGTGGTGCTGACCAACGACGAGCTGACGCTCAAGTGGGGGGACCAGACGCGCGCGCTCGCCGCGTACGAAGACACCGAGACGTGCACCATCTACGTCGCCACGACGTCGCTCACTGGCCGCGTGACCGATCGCGTGTCGGTGTGCGGCGAGGTGCTGCGCGATGCTTCGTTGCGTGTGCCGTTCCTGTTCGCCGCATTCGCTGAGGGGTTCGACCCGCGACGAGGCGACCCCGTGAACGACTGGCACAGCCGCGGCATGGGGCCCTCGAAGCCGACGAAGCCGCCGACGACTTTCAAGCCTCCGGCCAATGGACCGGCCTCGCTGAAACCGTGAACGCGAAGCGGTAGCCCGGAAATACCCGGCCCCGGGAGCCGAGCGCAGCCCGCTGCTTTGGTACCTTTCCCAACCATGACGGCGACGCTCTTCCTCGTCGAAGATGATCCGCGCCTGCGCAACTACCTCGTGGAGTTGCTCAGCGGCGAGCCCACGCTCCAGGTCATCGGCAGCGCTTCGAATGGCGCCGACGCCGTGAAGGAGATTTCCAAGCTCAACCCGCAGCTCGCGCTCATCGACCTCGGGTTGCCGGACATGACGGGTCAGCAGGTCATCGCGAAGGTCTCGACGATGGACAAGGCGCCGCTCGTGCTCGCGCACACCGTGTTCGACGATCGCGACAACGTGCTCGAGGCGATTCGCGCGGGCGCGTCGGGGTACGTGCTCAAGGGCGGCGCTCCGCGGGAATTGATCGAGGCGCTGCATCAGCTGTCGGAAGGTGGAGCTCCGATGTCGCCCCGCATCGCGCGCGCGGTGTTGCGTGAGCTGCGCGGTGCGCCCGCCGAGCCGGATCCGCTCTCGCCGCGCGAGCGGCAGCTGCTCAAGCTGGTGGACGAGGGGCTGACGTACAAGCAGATCGCCGAGCGGCTCTCGGTCAGCACGCACACCGTGCACTCGCACATCAAGAACATCTACGACGCGTTGCACGCCAGGAGCCGCGGAGAAGCGCTGGCGACCGCGCGCAGCCGTGGCTTGATTTGACAGCCGCGAGAATCGGACGAGTGGCCGCGCGAAAGTGAGAGCCACTCTCGATTGTTCCGTCCCCTCTCGGGCGGTGCCTAGACTCGCGCCATGACCCGCTCGCCGCTCGTGGCCGTCGTCGGAGTCGCGTTCCTCATCACAGGCTGTCCTCCCGAAATCGACAACCCGCTCCTCGATGGAGGAAGCGGCGGAGGAACGGGTGGTGGCACCAACGGCGGTGGCGCTGCGAATGGCGGCGGCACGGGCGGCGGCACGACGGGTGGCGGGACGGGTGGTGGCGGCGCGTGCACCGAGAGCTGGATCTGCGAGCCGTGGCAGTCGGCCACTCCGCGCGACGGCGGCGCGGTGCGCAACTGCTTCGACACCAACGCGTGCGGCACGACGACGCAGCAGCCACCGCTGACGGCTGCTTCCCACGGCTCGATCTCCCCGCGTACCAGTGTCAGGTGCAGCCGGTGCTCGCCAAGAACTGCGCGATGGCGGGCTGCCACGGCACGCTCGATGCGCAGACGCGACCATTCCAGGTCTTCGCGCGCGCGCGTCAGCGCAACAACGAGGTCATCATGTACGACCGCGCCAACGCCGGCTGTCTGCAGACTGGCATCGTGGCCATCAACATCAACGACGTCGGCACCGGCACCGCGTCGTGCAACGCCAAAGCGCGGCTCTCGAACAACGAGTGGGCCATCAACTTCGACAGCGCGCGTGCGTGGGCCATCGGCACGACGACTCCCGACACGTCGGAATTGCTGACGCAGCCGCTGGTCGGCTCGAGCTTCGCGCACGCGGGCATCAAGCTGTGGAACACGGGCAGCGCTGACTACGCCGTCGTGCGGCGCTGGCTCGATGGTGGAACCGACGTCGCCAACTGCAACAACTCCACGAACAACTGAGAGTGACTCTCACATGAAGACCACCACCCTTCTTCTGCTGCTCTCTCTCGGTTGGCACCCCGAATACGCGTGGTTCGACCACCAGACGCGCACCGCCGCCGCCACGGGAAAACCCGGGGGCGGCGGGCTCATCGGCACCGGCAGTCAACGCTCCGGGGGCGTGCGCTGTGACCACTGTCACGTGCGCCCCGTCGCGGGCCCGGGCGGCCTGCACATCGACGCTGGCGTGGCGTTCATGCCCGCGCTCACCAACGGCCAGTACGCGCTCGGCCAGCGCTACACCGTGACCGTCACCATGACCGGCGCGCACCGCGCGAACATGATGGGCAATTCCGAAGACGGCTTCGCGGGCAACTTCGAACTCGCCGACGGCGGAGTGGCCGGCTCCATCACCTCGAGCACGCCCGGCTACAACGCGGCGGCGTGTCAGGCGAACTTGAACGGCTTCATGAACACGCTCGCCGGCACCACCATCACGTACAACGACTGCGCGTACGTGCTGCACCGCGCCCGCAACAACAACGCGCAGTGGGTCTTCGACTGGGACGCTCCGATGAGCAACCAGGGCGACGTGAACTTCTTCTTCGGCATCGTCGACGCCAACGGCAACGACCGCACCGTGCAGCCCGATGGGGGCCTCGAAGACGACGTCTACATGGGGAAGGTGCTCATCCAGCACCCGTGACGGGCAAACAAGTGAGAGTGACTCTCGATTGTCTGGTCAGTGCACGAGTGGGAGCTCGACCGCGACCCTCGCTCCGCGTTCACGCGCGAAGGTGAACTGACCACCCAGCTCTTCGGCGCGCGCGCGCATGTTGCGAAGCCCGCGGCCGGTGTCGAGCCCGCCCGCGCTTCCTCCGCCTTCGCCGTCGTCGGTCACCTCGAGCGTCAACGCCTTCGCCGCCACGACCAGCCGCGCCCGCACTTCCTTCGCGCGGGAGTGCTTCACCACGTTGGTCAACGCCTCGCGGAAGATGCGCAGCAGCGCGAGCGTCACCGCGCCCGTCGGCGGCGGAGCGCCCTCACTCAATTCCGCGTCGAGCTGAAACTGCATGCCCTGTGACTCGATGAGCTGCCCGCCGAAGCGGCGCAGCTCGGCGCTCAGCAACGGCCAGTCGACCTGGTTCTCATCGAGCGACTGGATGAAGGTGCGCAGCTCGGCGATGCCTTCGCTCGAGAGCTCGGCGATGGTGGCCAGCGACTCGGTGGCGCGCTTCTGATCTCGCTGCCCCAGCTCGGCGAGCATGCGGATGTTGGTGGTCACCGTGCCGATGCCGTCGTGGAGGTCGCGCAACATCGCCTCTTTTTCCTGCGCGCGAATGGTGAGCGCCTTCTCTGACGAGATGGCCCGCTCGCGCGACTCGCGCCACGAGCGCTGCGCGAGCGTCATCATCGACAGCGTCAGGCCGACCATGCCCCACGGCACCCAGTTCGGTCCCCCCGCGAGCCCGGTGGACGACACCACGTTGATGAAGATGGCGACGAACAACAGCCCGATGCCGACGAGCAGGATGCGCGCGCGTTCGATGTCGGCGCGCTCTCCTTTTCCGAGTGACCAGCGCACCAGCATCGCCGCGGCGAACGTGGCGGTGACGAGCAGCCCGACGCGGTGGAGCGACGTCACGCCGAAATAGATGAGGCCCACCGGTGACGCCGCGCTCGGAGAGTCGATGAGCTCGAGCGCCAGCCACAGGAGCGCGGCGATGACGACCACCACGACGCCGCTCCAGAGCTGAAAGCGGCGCAGGCGAGCCATCCACACGCTGCGCGTGGTGAAGAGCGTGTCGACGATGAAGAGGTAGGCCGCCGGGAGGACCGCGAGCGAGAGCGTGTAGAGGAACAGCCACACCGGCGGAGTGATGAACGGCAACAGCACCTGTTTGAGGCGCGTGTAGAAGATGACGTACGTCGCCGCGCTCAACGCGTAGACGAAGAACCACGCGGCGAGCTTGCGGTCGTCTCCGCGCAGCGCGACGAAGAGGAAGAGCGCGAGCACCGCCAGCACCGAGCCGATGACGAAGCGCGGCGTGTCCTCGAGCACCAGCGTCTCGAACCACTCCGCGCGGGTCGTGAGTTGCGGGACGCCCTGAATGCCGGCGAGCGCGTAGGTCGAGCGCACGCGCACCAGCAGGTCCTTTCCTTCCGCGCCCTCGGGGAGCGGCACGAGGTGCCACCGCAGCCCGTTCATTCCCTTGCCGTCGACGCCCTGCTTCGGAGGGTGCTGGTAGATGCGCTCGTCTCCGACGAAGACCTCGAAGTGGCCGATGACCGAGCTGAGCGCGAGCGCGGAGTCGCGTTCGAGCCTGGAAGGCAGCGCGTGCTTGAGCCACATCGTCGCGTCGTCGGTGGACTTGCGACGCAGCGACGCACCTTCGCTCAACGGTTCCCAGCCTTCGTTGGTGAGCGTGACGCGCCCGTCGGCGCTCACCGGGAAGTCGGTCTGGTGCCACGACCACCCGTCTTCGAGCGGCGTCGACGACAGCAGCGCGAGGAGCGTCGCGGTGAGCATTCACACTCGACATACCCCGAAATTCCCCCACGTCGGGCATACCGGCTCCCGGGTGGTGAATCGCATCGTGCGCGCGGGGAGACACGATGACGACCACGAGAACTCTGCTGCTCGGCGCTGCACTCACGTTGGCGGCCTGCGGGCCGATGGGCACTGACGACGGAGGCACCGGAGGCGGGGGAGGTGCCACCGGTGGTGGTGCGACAGGCGGAGGTGCCACGGGTGGTGGCACTGGCGGCGGACAAGGCGGCGGCGGCGGCTCCGGCGGTGGCGCGATGGGCGGCGGCACGGGCGGCGGAGCGACGGGCGGCGGCGGAGCAACAGGCGGTGGAGCAACGGGCGGCGGTGGAGCGACGGGCGGCGGAGCGACGGGCGGTGGGGCAACAGGTGGCGGCGGCATCACGCCCACGCCGTTCCCGCGCGTGGCAGCGACGGTCGGGGTGCTCCCCCTCGCAGCCAACGAGTCGACTGACATCGAGGTGGACTCGATGGGCCGTTTCCACGTGGTGACCAACTTCCAGGGAGACCCCGACGGAGGCGTCTTCTATTCAGTGCGCGAGCTCGACGGCGGGTGGTGGTCGGAGCGCATCGTCACCTCGGTTGGCTTCCAGTCGGTCGGCGCGGGCGTGAAGATCGAGCTCGATTCTGTCGAGCGCCCGCACGTCGCGTTCACGTGGGCCGATCTTCCGGGCAACGGTCTGCGCACGCGCCTCTTCTATGCAACGCGCGAAGACGCGGGGTGGCGCACGGAGGAGGTCGAAGACGCGGGGTATCAAGTGTCCATCTTCTTTGGCTTCGAGCTCGCGAACGACGTGCCGCACTTCGGCTACCGCGTGCGCAACGCGCTGGGCCCCGACGGTGGGCTCATCAACCACGCACGGTGGGCTTCCCGCGTGGGCGGGGCGTGGACGCTCGAGAGCATCGACACCTTCGACGAGGCGTCGGTCGCGACCACGGTGACGGTCACCAGCGACGGGCAACCACACGTCTTCTACCGGCAGCTCGATGCCGGTGTTCAGGTCACGCGTCACGCCGCCCGCACCTCGCCTGGCGTCTGGTCGCGCGAAGACATCGCTCAGAACGGCGTGGTGCGCGTCGCCGCGACGCACGTCGGCAACGACCTCCACCTCTTGCTGGCGGGTGCGTTCATGCGTCGACTCAACGGCGTGTGGGTTCCCATCGGTTCGGCGGCCAACAACAACCCGGTCCTCGTCGCGCACCCCAACGGCGAGGTGTGGGACTTCAGCAATCTTGGTTCTGGCAATTCGCGTCAGCTCGTCACCGGCCGATTCGTGAACGGTCAACACGAGTCAGCGCTCGATGCGGGGGTGCTGGGCGTCGCGTTCCAGGGCTGGGATTTCGATTCGACCAACGGCTCGTTCGTGGGGAGCATCTACAACGGCACCAACGTCGAGCTGGTGAGGTTGCCGTGAAGCGCGCGCTGCTCATCGCGTTCACGCTCGCGAGTTTCGTCGCGCACGCCGGCACGAAGTTCGTCGGCGGGGGGCTCGAGATTGGGCCGACGGCTCCGGTGTTCCTGCCGTTCGCCGACGCGTCGCAGAAGGTGCGGGTCAGCCAGATTCTCTACACGCAGACCGAGCTCGGCTTCGCGGCCAACACGCGCATCATCGACGTCGCGTGGCGCAAGGAAGGGCTCGGTCCCGTGACGGGCGCGGGCGGGTGCGCGGAGCAGGTGTACTTCAAGAACGTCACGCGCCAGATGGGCCCGTTCACGGTGGGCTCGTCGCAGCCGCTCGCCGACGCGCTGCAGAACGCGCAGAAGGTCATCGACAAGCCGGCCTCGATGTTGCCCAACACCATGGGCTTCGTGACGCTGGATCAAGTCGAGAACCAGTTCTCGTTCATCTATCTGGGTGACGGGCTCGAGGTGACCATCATCACCGACTGCCGCGCGGCGGCGAGCCCGGTGACCGACGCTCCGGTGACGTGGCGGTACGACGTGGTGCCCGAGCGCGTGCGCGTGGTGAGCGGTGACACGACTGACGGCCTGGTGCTCACGGCGCCTGCGGTGCTCTCGTCGTGGCGGCCGCACACGCGCTTCCGCACGCTCGCTGAACAGCCGCGCATCGAGATTCGCGTGGCCGGCAACCTGCTCCCCAACGGTGGAACGTTCGGCGTGGCGATGAACCACCTCGCCGCCGGTCAGCCCGCGCCCTTCGCGTTCGAGCTGGTGAACGACTCGATCGACCCGGTGACGGCCACCATCGCGGCGAACAACTTCACCAACGGCTCCGCGATGGTGATGGTCACCTCGGCCACGGTGATGCCGGGGCAGGCGTTGCCCACGCCGGTCTTCTTCACGCCGACGACCGCAGGCGTGCTCGCGCGCTTCAGCATCACGTGGACCACCAGCGCGGGCACACACACCAACACCTTCCAGGGAACGCCGACGGCGACGCCGACGCCGCAACCGTCGGGCGCGGTGGAGCGAGAAGACGGCACCCTGCAGCCGCTGAACATGGCGATGCCGGTGGTGGTGCAGGTGGGCAACGTGGCGCCGGGGCACACCGTCGAGAAGCGCGTGGTCGCGCAGAACTTCGGGCAGGGCAACGTGCCGGCGCAGGTGGACCCGGTGAGCGGTGACGTCATGGTCGTCACGGCGCCGACGATGGTGGGCACGCAGCAAGACGTGCCGTTTCTCACGCGCACGCGCGCGCCGATGACGCCCGGGCCGTTCACCAGTGAGGTGCGGCTCACGGTGGGGCCGGCCATCTACGTGCTGCGCACGCAGGGAACCGTGGTGGAACCGGAGATCGCCGTGGCCGTCAACGGCATGGACTTCCCGAGCGGCTCGATGCTCAACGCGCAACGCACGGCGACCGAGCCGATGCTGCGCACGTACACCATCTCGAACAGCGGCACGGCGCCGCTCCACGTCGATGTTCTCCAGCGGCTCAGCAACCGGAACGTGGAGACGCTCTACGCGCTGCCGAAGGTGCTCGAGCCCGGTCAGGCGGTCGCGGTGGACGTGATGTACCCGCTGTTCGATTTGGCCGACGAACCGTTCTTCCACCGCGTCGAGAGCAACGACGCCGACGAGCGCTACTTCGACTGGAACCTCAGCTCGCTCATCGCCGGTCGTCCCGTGTTGCAAATCACCGCCGACGTGGACGACCGAGACGGCAGCTTCGACCAGTTCACCGTGACACGGGGGCAGGTCATTCAGACCAACGGCGACAGCGTCACGCTCACCATCCGCAACGGAGGTGACGCGGAGCTCGACATCACCGGGCTCACCGAGACCTGCAACCGCTGCACGAATCCGCAGCCGTTCAGTCCCGTGAAGCTCGCGCCCGGTCAGACGACGGTCCTCACACGCGCCACCACCGACGCCGTGACGCCGTTCGAGATGAGCTTCACGTTCGAGAGCAATGACCCCGATGGGCCGTTCTCGTTCAGCGCCAAGCTCGACAACAGCTCGTGCAGCGTGTCGCCGGGGCCGATGGTGATCGCACTGGTGAGCTTGTGGCTCGCTCGGAGGCGCTCGCGCTCGGCCACTCTCAAGAGTTGAGAGTCATTGAAATCACTCAAGAATCTCAGAAAAATGTAACTTTGTGCGACTGGGGCGATGCGTCATCGAGCCCAGATCATGTACACAGCGCGCCCATGTTGGACGACACCCGGCTGGACGGAAAGCTTCAGGAGTTGTCTCGCGAGTTGATGGTGCGGTCGATGGTGCCGGGCTTCGGCATCGCTGACGCGTTCACCATGAAGGGCATCGACGAGTCCGGAGCTCCGCGTTTGTTCGCAGTCATTCTTCTCGCGCCCGGCAAGATTGCCGAGCTCGAGACGCTCACCTCGTTCCGTCAGTTGCTGACGCAGCGGTTGAAGCAGCTCGACACGCGCACGCCGGCGTGTCCCATCGTGGTGCAGGCCGCTCCGGAGTTGATCGACGGTCAGGCGGTGGTGCCGGGTGGCCGCGATTACTTCGACCAGGTGAAGACCGACCTCGTCGCGCGCACCGAGCGGATGAAGCAGCGCGTGTCGGTGTCGCAGATGCCGGCCGTGCGCCTCGCGCCTGAGCTGATGCCGAGCAAGCCGCAGGTGAAGGGCAAGAAGGCCGCGTCGGCTCGTCCGACTGCGCGCAAGGCGACGGCTCGTCGTACGGCGCCGCGTCGTTCGTCGGCGTCGGCTCGTACCGCGCGCGCACGCCGCTGATGTGGCGTGACGGCGTGAGGGCGCACGTCTTCGCGCTCACACTCGGCTTTCTCTCGAGCTGCGTCACGCCGCCCGCGCCGATTCCGATGCGCGCGGTGCGTGATGCGTCTCCCACCTCTCCAGCGAAGTGCCTCGTCGTCTTTCTCCCCGGCGCCGGAGATCACGCCGAACACTTCACGCGCGAGAATTTCGTCAGCGCGATTCGCGAACGGAAGCTGAGCGTCGACCTCATCAGCACCGACGCGACGCTCGGCTACTACCTCGGCGGCTCCATCATCGAGCGGCTCGAGCAGGACGTGCTCGCAGGCACGCCGCACTACGAGCACACGTGGTTCATCGGCAACTCGATGGGCGGTCACGGCTCGCTGCTCTATCCCTCGCGCAAACCGGGAGTCGTGACCGGCGTGCTCGCGCTCGCTCCGTGGCTCGGCAACACGCTGCCTCAAGAAATTGCGAAGGCGGGCGGTCTGCCGAGCTGGCAGCCCGGCGACGGACAAGAATTCGAGCGCCTCTTCTGGTCGTGGCTTCAGCGCGTCACGGTGAAGGGTGAAGCAGGCCCTGAACTCTGGCTCGGCTTCGGCACGGCAGATCGCCTCGCGAACGCAGATGAAGTGCTCGCCGCGGTGCTGCCTCCCGAGCGCGTGTTTCGCGATGAAGGCGGGCTGCACAAGTGGGTGACGTGGCATCGGCTCTTCGTGCAGTTCCTCGAAAAGTCGACATTTGCGGAACAGTGCAGGCCGTAGTTCCCATTTTTCCGGGCTCGGCCGTCATCACGGCGACAATGCGATTTGCCCGTGACCGATGATCTCCCCACCGTCGCCCCCAGGGGCTCTGGCCAACTCGGCCAGTGGTATTCGAAATACGGAGCGCTCGTGCACCGGCGCTGCCGCACCCTCATGGGCAATGAGGCCGACGCGAACGACGCGTTGCAGGAGACCTTCATGCGCGCGCACCGCACCCCTCAATCGAATCGAGATGCCGTGATGCAACCGCTGCCGTGGCTGTATGCGATTGCGACGCGCATCTGCTTCGACGCGCTCGATGCGCGGAAGCGTCGCGGCGTGCTCAGCAGCTTGAAGGAGATGATGGGGCTCGGCGTCGTCGCTTCGGGCTCGGTGGAAGACAAGCTGTCGATGGGTTCGGCGCTCATCACGCTCGATGAGAAGACGCGCGAGATGGCGCTGCTCCACTGGCTCGATGGAATGACGCAGGAAGAGGTCGCGCAGCAGACGGGCTACTCGCGCAAGACGGTGGGCGTGAAGTTGAAGGAAGCGGAAGTCGCGTTGCGTGAGGTGATGGCATGAACACGCCACCGCGCGGAGCCAGCTGCCCGCCGCAACTTCACCTCGAGCAGGCGTCGGCGGGAGATTGGTTGCCGGGCGTGCAGTCGCACGTCGATGGCTGTGCGGCGTGCAAGACGCAGGTCGAGTCGCTGCAGAAGATGACGAGTGAGTTCGTCGCGGCGCGACCGGTCGAGCGCTTCCTGAAACAGTTGGAGACGCGAGAAGCGGCTCCCGAGAAGGCGCGGCGCAGCTTCTTGCCGCTGGCGATCGGCGCTTCGCTTGCTGCGCTGGTGGTGTTCACGGTGGTGCAGTCGCTGCCGCGTGAGCCGCGCGTGACGATGAAGGGCGGGCTGGCGCACATCACGATGAAGCGCGGAGAAGACATCACGACGATCACGTCGAAAGCGTGCGGCAACTCGCAACCGGGAGATACGTGCGGCGAGAAACTCGCTCCGGGCGATGCGTTGCGCTTCTCCGTCGTCGCGCCGCGCGAGGGCTACGCCGTGGTGCTGAACCGTGATTCGACGGGCGCGGTGACGGTCGTTGCTCCTTTTGGCGCCAGCGAAGGCAAGGCAGTGAATGCGGGCACCAACGTTCTTCCGGATTCTGCGGTGCTCGACGACGTTCGTGGGGCCGAGACCTTCGTGACGATCTTCAGCGAGCACCCGATCGATGTTCGAAAGGCGGTCGAGTCGTTCAAGGCGACCGGGTCCGTGAGCTGCGATTGCACGGTGGAGATCTCGACGTTCGACAAGCCATGACACCGAGACCAACAACTCCCTCGGGGAGAGGGTGAGGGCTTTCACGCTCAGCCTGCTTCTGCTTGCGAGCGCAGCGAGCGCCGCCGAGGCACCGGTGCGTCTGCTGCTCAGCATCGGGAGTGATCTCGGAAATCCCGACGAAGCGCCGCTGCAGCACGCCGAAGACGACGCGAAGCGCATGCGCGATCTCTTCGTCGAGCTCGGCAGCGTCGAGCCGGCGCGCGCGTTGGTGCTCACCAGGGCGACCGCTCCGCGCGTGACGGAACGCTTCGCGGAATTGCAGGGCCGAGTCGCCGAACTCAAGGCCGCCGGAAAACGCGTCGAGCTCATCGTCTTCGCCTCGGCGCACGGAAAATCTGGAGCGCTCCATCTCACCGGCACGTCGCTTCCGCTCGAGACGCTGCGTGAGCTGAGCAAGCAGTGCGGAGCCGACCTCACCATCACCATCGTCGACGCGTGCCAGTCGGGAATCGCGTTGAAGGGCGCGGCGAAAGGGCCCGCGTACGCGCTGTCAGTTCAGCCACCGAGCGTCACGGGCGAAGTGTTCATCGCGTCTTCGGGCGCGAGTGAGTCGGCGCAGGAGTGGGATGTGCTCAGCGGCTCGCTCTTCACGCACCATCTCATCAGCGGACTGCGCGGAGACGCCGACACCGACTCCGACGGTCGCGTGTCGTTGATGGAGTCCTACGCCTACGCCGAGCGCCGCACGGTCGCGAACAGCGTCGACCAGGGCCAGCACCCGGAGTTCGCGGTCGCGCTCGAAGGCTCGAGTGACGTGGTGCTGACGTCGCTCTCGAACGGCCGCGCTCGCGTCACGCTCGACGAAACGATGGAGGGGCGCTTCGTTCTCGTCTCGCAGCCGCGCGCCGACGTGGTGACGGAAGTGACGAAGACGCGCGGTCGCAGCGTGACGCTCGCAGTTCCTCCGGGGCGCTACTTGCTGCGGCAGGCGCGTGGATTTTCCGTCGCGTTGCAGGAGGTCGAGTTGCCGTGGGGCGGAGCGACCCGCGTCGACCCGCGCAAGTTCGTCACGCGCGACTTCGCGGAGGTCGCGTTGAAGGGTGGAGATGTCGGCTTCCACCCGCACGCACTGCAACTGCAGGGCGGGGTGGCGACTCCGCCGATTGAGGGAACGCCTCTGCGCTGGAGCGTGGGGCTCGGCTACCGGCTCACCATCGGACAATTCTGGGCGTCACTCTCGGCAGGCTGGGGCAGCGCGCGCTTCCGCGGAGTCGACCTCACCACGCACGACAATCGCTTCGCTGCGCGCCTCGTCGCGGGCCCGCGGTTCTGGGTTGGTCCCGTGACGTTGATGCCGGGTCTCGGAGTCGAAGGCGCGGTGTTGCGCCAGGAATCGGTGCGCGACCGTGAGGTGGACATTCGCCGCTCGTATCCGGCGCTGCCAGTGAGAGTGACTCCCAGTTTCGGAATCGGCCCGCACTTGCGCGTGGAACTGCCCGTGATTGGTCCGCTCTTCGCTGCGCTTTCAGTGACCGCGTGGGTTCGCGCGCTGAACGTCGTGGGTTTGCCGGCGTGGACCATCGGTGGCGACAGCGACATCGCGCTCGGAGTTCGTTTTTGAGTTCCCACAAATTCGGGCTCAGCCGTCTTGAAGACGCAGCTGGGCCGACCACACTTTTCGAACGAATACGGACTGACGCCATGAACTTGAGGAACACCGTTTCACCCCGCAGCTCGCTGCGGACGGCAGTCATCACCGCGGCAATGACGCTCCTCGCCGCCTGCCAGCAACCCGCCACGGGCCCGAAGTACGAGGGCGAACCGCTCTTCACGGTGAAGGGAGAGATGGCGCTCACCAACGGCAGCGGCGCGCCGAGCGGCCCGATTCGTCTCGCGGTCGGCTGGTATCCGCACGACGGAGCGACCTCTGCTCCGCGCGCGATGGTCACGCAGGAAGTGCAGTACCAGGGCACGTTCCCGCTCAGCTACACGTTCTCGTTCTTCGGCGTTCCTCCGGCGAGCGCGCTGACCGACTACACGACCAACGGCGTCACCACGCGCGCGTCGTTCGGCGTGCTGCTCGCGTACGAAGACCTCAACGGCAACGGTCAGCTCGACACGATTCCGTCTGGCGGTTCGGGCGTCGATCGCGTGCTCGGCACGTCGCTGGGTGATCGCTTCAACGGCCGCGACACGCCGCAGCAGATCTACGTCGCGTACGTCGACGGCACGCCGCCCGCTGAGTGGACTGGCTACAGCGCCGGCTATCAGCTCTGGCAGGACGGCAGCATCGTCGCGGCGAACACGCCGGTGAACATCCCGCTCGATCAGACCAACGAGCTCAACTACTTCGTGTGCGAGGAATTCATCTCGTCGTCGTCGTACGGCTACGACCTGCCGTGCAACATCGCGCCGACGGGTGGCGTGCGCGTCATCGGCAACGTGTACCGGACCAACGGCGTCGGCGGCGTGTCGCTGAAGATCACCGACGGCACCGCTTCGATTCCGGGCCTGAGCGTCGAGCTCAACGGAGTCGCCGTTCCGTACCACGCGAACGAGGAGATCTACGGCGCGTACGGCACGGTGCCGGTGAACGCTCCGGGTCGCAACGTGCTGCGCGTGAACGTGCCGGGCCAGCAGGCGCGCGTGTTCGAGATGGATGCGCCAGCTGACTTCGCGCTCACCGCTCCGCTCGAGGGAAAGCGGCTCGAGGTCGGCAGCACGCTCGACGTCGCGTGGACTCGCGCGGCGGGTGCGAACTTCTACCAGACGGGTGCGTACCGCGTGACGCCTCCCAACGAGACGACCAGCATCGAGCTCGTCTACGACCAGGGGCAGCTCAACCTCGGCGCGCAGCTCACGGGCTTCACGGCTGACGACTACTACCAGCTCGAGGCGGTGGCGTTCGCTCCGAACTACCTCGCGCGTGGGCTCGGCGGCTCGATGGTGAACGTCTCGACGCAGCGCTCGACGTACATCGACGTGATTCCGGCGAACGCGGGTCTGCGTCTCGAAGGCACCGTCACCCACATCACGTACGGCGGTCAGACCTATGGTTCGGCGTGGATGTCGGCGTTCGACGGCATCACCGAGCTGACCAACGCCGACGTGCAGATCAACGGCGATGCGCTGGTGTTCGAGCCGACGTGGAACATGTTCGGCATCGACAGCGCGCAGCTCACGCCTGGCTCGGCGGCGGCGGTGTCCATCACGGGCAACAACAAGCCCACGGTCTCGGCGGCGGTCGTGTTGCCGGGCGACTTCACGGTGGATCCAGTTCCCGCGACGCAGTCTTCGGGCACCGCGCTCACCGTTTCGTGGACTGCGTCGGCCGGAGCGACCTCGACCCGTGTGTGGGTGAGCGACATGCAGGGCCAGACGCTCTTCTACGAGAACGTGCTCGGAACGTCGGTCACGATTCCCGCGCTCGGTGTGACGGGCGACGTGAACTTGAGCGTCGGCGCCGTCATCGAGAACCCGGCGGAGCGGCACCTGCTCGGCTCAGTGCAGAAGACGTTCGCGCTGACGCTGACGCCGTGAAGTGACCTGAAGTGAAGAACGATCCCCTCTCCCTCGGGGAGAGGGTCAGGGTGAGGGAGAACGCACTTCACACGGGCCCGGGCTCTCACTGAGCTCGGGCCTCATCGTTCCGAAGCGTCGGTGTTCCACCCCATGCCGCGCTTCTTACTCGGCGGCCGCCTTGAACACGCGGTGCGTCTCGATGCGCGGCGCTTCGATGCTGCCGAGGATCGCGCCAATGGCGAAGTTGAGCGGCGGCGTGCGGTGCTTCACCCAGAGCGACGTGCCGCCGGGCTCCGCTCCGAGACGGGCCTTCGGCTCTTCCGCGGTGCGACCGAGCGAGATGGTGCGCGCTCCCCACGCGAAGCCGTTCTCGAGAATGTTGATGAGCAGGCGCAGGTAGAGCGGCGCTTCCACTCCGCGCTCGAAGCCCAGGTAATAGCCGACCGCGTCGTGACCCGAGCGCAACGACACGCCGAACGCGTCGAGCTCACCAGTCGCCGTCTCGAGCCCGACGATGACGCAATCGTCGCGCAGCTGCTTCTTCAGCTCGACGAAGAACGCTCCACTCAACTTGAGCGGACGGACCTCGGCGTTGGCCCACACCTGCGCGTAGAGCTCTTCGATGCGGTCCGCGTGACGGTCGAGCGCCGCACCCTCGAGCTGCACCAGCCGGTAGCCCGCAGCCTCGACGTCTTCGCAGGTCTTCTTCACCGCGCGGCGGCGCTTGCTCGCGAGCAGCTTCAGGTAGTCGTCGAAGCTCTTCGCGGCGCCGCAGTTGAGGATCATGTCCGGGCCCGCAGGAGCGCGCTGGTAGCCCGCGAGCTCGAGCGCGCTCGGGTCTTCCGCGTTCGTCGCGTCGCGCACGAAGCTCACGTTGATCGACCCTTCCGCCTTCTCGAAGCGGCGCAGGCGATCGACGAGGCGCAGCGACTCCATCCACACCAGGCGGCGCTGATCAGCGTCAGCCCACGGAGCGATGATCAACCCCGTCTCTCCCCACGCCGCGAGGTTGCCGAGCACCAGCGCGCGCTCATCGACGAGCTGCGCGACGTTGCCCCACGGACCGGCGACGGCGATCGCCGAGCGGCCCTCCACGCGCACCAGTTGCAGCACCACGGCCGCCACTGGGCGCTCTTCCAGATAGAGGAGCGCGTACCGCGGAGAGAGATTGGCCGGGCGCGCCTTCTCGAGCGCCGTGAGGAACGGACGGCGAACGAAGACCGACGCGTCGGCGGTGAGCTCATCCCACGCGGCAGAGTCGAGGTGAGCGAGGCGTTCGGCAACTGCGAGCTGCACGGCGCGAGGAGTGCGTTTCATGACCGCTCAGAACTGCACAAAGCGCGCGCTGCGTAAGTGTGCTTGCGGTGGTCGGAGTTGCGCAGCTCTTCGCGCAACCGGCGCGCAGTCGCCTGGGGCCGCAGCGAGGATCGCGCTCACGAAGGCAGTGCACAACTGCGCGACTGTCCCTCTCCCGCAGGGGCGGGAGAGGGGATCTCACGCTGGATCGACGCCGCTTTGGTGCTGCGGGCGACTACGGTTCTTTTCGTGCGTCTCGTCCTTTTGCGCCCGCGCAACGCCGACAACCTGGTGTCCATCGCCGAGACGATGGCGCGCTTCGGCCTTCGCGATTGGGTCGTGGTCGGAGAAGCGGTGCACCTCGAGACGATGCGTTCCGTGCTGCGAGTGCACCGCTCCGAGAATCCGTTCGCGAGCGAGGTGATGCGCGTGCGGCGCGTCGATTCGTTGCGAGAAGCGGTGAGCGATTGCAGCTGGGTGGTGGGCACGACTCCGCGCGAGTTCGAATTTCGTGAACGCTTCACGCCGCGCGGGCTCGCAGCCGAGGTGCTCCGTCGCGGCGATACGAAGTGGGCGCTCGTCTTCGGAGCCGAGAGCAACGGGATGACCAACGAAGACGTCGCCGACTGTCACGCCGTCTCGTTTCTTCCGTCGTCGGATGAACAGCCGTCCGTCAATCTCGCGCAGTCGGTGTTGCTGTACGCCCATGAGTTGAGGGGACGCTCCCTCACCTCAACGGCTCGGGCTGATCACGCCACACTCGAACGACTGGGAGCCGCCATCGAAGAGCGTCTCCTGCGCACCGGAATGATCCGGCATCGGGGCGAAGATCCACACGTCATCGATCAGCTGCTCGCTCCATTGATCAGAGCGCCGCTCACCCCAGAGCAGGCAGCGCTGTGGCTCGAGGCCTTTCGGAAGTAGATCGTCACCATGTTCCGCGCGGTCATCGTCGTGGTGCTGGCGAGCGCTGAGGCGTTTGCGCAGAAGACCGTCGAGCTCAAGGTCGGCGAATGGCGCGCGAGTTATTCGCAGTACACGTCCGCGGCGCAGGTGTGTGACGCCGAGTCGCAGTGGCTCGCGGAAGAGCTGCACTCGGTGAGCAACCTGCTCGACGCGTTCCTCGAGAAAGGCACGACGCGACGAGGAGCGTGGAGCGAGAACGATCTCCCGTTGCTCGAGCAGGGCGCGAAGGTGTTGCCTGCCGCCGTCGCCGCGCAGGAATTCACGCTCCATGCGCTCGCGGGCTGCTCGGCACTCGCGAAGACCGGACGCTTCCCTGAAATTCTCGCGCGCGGACAGAAGTTGCTGCCCGAAGCGAAGAACGAAGTCGGCCGACTCGATGAGCTGCTCCGCTTCACGAAGAAGCGCGTCGCCGTCGAGAAGTGGGAAAAGCAGCGCGCCGAAGCCGAGGTCCTCGCGCTCGAGGCGTGCAAGGGCGTGAAGGCCGCCGAAGCGAAGATCTCCCTCGCGTGGATGGACGACCTCGGCGTACGCCGCTGGATGTTCTGCGATGGAGCGCGCGTCGAAGCGTTTCCGAACAAGCCGTGGGACTACGTGCCCGCCGAGGGAAAGCCACGCGACGCGAAGCGCGCGACGCTGAGCATCCAGACGGCGAGGACGTATCCCGAGAGCGCGATGTTGAAGGCGCCGTAGAGGACTTGCTCCCTACCCTGACCGCCACTGCGCGAGGAACTTCGGCACCGTGATGGCGAGCGTGACCGCGAAGCCCGCCACGAAGATCGTCAGGTCGGTGTTCGCGCGCGTGTTGAATGCGCGATGCCCCGTGAAGTGAACGAACACGCCGCCGAGAATCCACGGTACGGCGGCGACCGCCGCGACCCACGGCGCGAAGCCGAAGAAGAAACAGAGCAGCGCGGTGATGGCTCCACAGACGATGACGGCGCCCATGCGCTCGCAGCGTACTCAGACGCCGCGTGCGTTCGGATCCCACACGAACTTGTGTTGCTGCAGCTGGAACCGCACCGGCAGGCGGTCGTCGATGATCCACTGCGCCAGCTCGCGCGGGTGCAGCTGGTCGAACACGGTGGAGAACAGAATCGAGAACGGCCGCTTCACCAGTCCGTGCTCGTTCATCAGCCGCACGCTCCACTCGTAGTCTTCACGCGAGCCGATGACGAACTTGAGCTCGTCGCGCGCGTCCATCGAGTCGAAGTTCCGGTAGTCGTTGCGGTCGCTCTCCTTCGAGCTCGGCGTCTTCATGTCGACGATGGCGTGCACCTTTTCCGGCACTTCGCGGATGTCGATGGCGCCGCTCGTCTCGAGCATCACGATGAGCTTCGCGTCGAGCAGCTGCTCCATCAGCGGATACGCGCCGGGCTGCAGGAGTGGCTCTCCGCCCGTGAGCTCCACGCGCGGCGTCTTCATCGCCACGACCTCGCTCACCACGTCGGAGATCTTCCGCCGCGTGCCTCCGCGAAACGCGAACTCCGAATCGCAATACGTGCAGCGCAGGTGGCAGCCAGTCAGGCGAATGAACGCGCACAACATCCCCTGGTGCGAGCTCTCGCCCTGCAGCGAGAGGTACACCTCTTTCACCATCACCGAGTCGGCGGTCGCGACCCGGCGCGGTTCGATGTGAGGGCGTGCGGCGAGCATCTTTCCGAAAGCTTCTACCTATTTCTTCCGCGAGAAGAGGCCCTTCAACTTGCTCCAGAAACCACCTGCGCGTTTTTCCAGCTCTTCCTCGCGCGACTTGTTCACCTGCGCGGCCTTCTCGGCGGTGATGCCGAGCCGCGAGGCGATCTCATCGGTGGTGTAGCGCGTCGCGAGCGTCGAGCGGACCACGGTGCGCGTCTTGTACTCGCGCGCTTCGACGCGCAGCACGCACTCGGCGTCGAGGCTCAGCGTCACCGCGACCTGCACCGTGCCCGCCGGCCCCTTCGGCAGTCCCGCAATCTGCACCGCGCCGAGGAACTCGTTGCCGGCGACGTTCGAGTCTTCGCCCTGGAACACCATCACCTCGAGCTCGGTCTCGTTGTCCTTCTGCGTCGAGATGCCGAACGACTTCGTCACCGGCAGCGGCGTGTTGCGCTCGATGAGTCGATGGAACGCGCCACCGGGGCGACCGAGACCGATGGTCATCGGCACGACGTCGATGAGCACGAGGCTCGAGACCTTGTCGACCGTGCCGGAATACAGCGCCGCTCCGAGCGCGACGGCTTCGTCGGCGTTCACCGAGGCGTGTGCGGGCTTCTTGAAGAGCGCCTTCAACTTCTCGCGCACCATCGGCATGCGGCTCTGACCGCCGACGAGGATGATGTCGTCCACCTGCGAGGCCTTCATCTTCGCGTCGAGCAGCACGTCCTGCACCGCCTGAAT
>JAEUJS010000568.1 GCA_016792935.1 Archangium sp.
AAATGTGCTTATGAGGATGCGGCGCTGAAGTCGCTGTGCGATGACCTCGCCCGGCTTTCGCCCACCCTGGTAGTCGTGGAGGCCACCGGGGGACTGGAGCAGCGCATTGCCGCGGAGTTGAACGCGAGCGGAGAGCCCTTGGCCGTGGTCAAACCGAGACAGGAGCGAAACTTCGCGCGTGAATGCGGAGAACTGGCCAAGACCGACTCCATCGATGCGCGAACCCTGTCCAGCTTCGCGCGCGCGGATCGCCTTCAAGTGATGCGTGGCGACTCCGGAGATCGTGCGCTTCACGAAGTCGAGATCGAAGTCGAGCGCGAGGTGCGTCGCGGCGACGGGGCGATCTTCGGCGTAGTGAAGGGTGGCGGTCTCGAGGCTGAACGGATGCGGCTCGTCGATGCGATGCATGGAGAGCGCGAGGTAATACGGAATGCGGGGCTGTTGAAGGTGAAGCTCGCTGGGGTCATGGGAAACCCCTCTCCCTCGGAGAGAGGGTCGGGGTGAGGGAGCACTTCATCAACGCCGGACGACGCGAGTCCCGCTGAACTGGTCGCTCCACCTCCGACTGAGCGGAGCGATGAGCAGCGTGATCGACTCGACGCCGAGCAGGACCAGCGCCATGCAACCAACGATGCCGCCTTCGGTCGCGGGCTGCAGGGCGGTCTCGAACGAACCCGAGCGCATCAGAATCGCGGCGAGCGGTGGAAGTGCAAGCGTCGCGTTGCGCGAGAGCGAACCGAAGAGACCAGCCGGCCTTCCGTCGAGCCGCACGGCCTCGAGCCGCATCAGCCACTTGCCGGGCGAAGCGATCGCATCGCTGAAGAGAAAGAGCACCGGCCCGATCGCGGCCGTCCACGTGACTCCGGAGATCAAACCGACGAGCCCACCGACGAGCGACGTGACGAAGACGTCGATCGCCTTCGCGAAGAAGCGGCCGGGCATCGAGCCCTCGACGAGCTGACGAACGAAGCGGCCCTGCTCGTCGGTGGGTCCGAGCATCGTCAGATCAGCGCGTCAGCCCACAGTGCGCGGCGACCTCATCGCGATACGCGAGCCAGGCGGTGAGCGCTTCCTTCATCGAGCGCACCACGAGCTCGTGATCCGCGGCCGGAACGTGATCGAGCATCACGCGCCATGCGGCGAGGCGGTGATCTCCTTCGACACCACGATGCGCTTTCGTCAGCGCGAGGGACTCGAGCGGCAAGCCGTAGTGCTTCGCGAGCGGATGTTCGGCGAGCGGAGGCGGCGGCGACGGCTTGAACTTCGGATCGAAGAGCTCGCGTTCGTGCGAATTGCCTTCGATGAACACCGTGACGACGGCGGCGGCGGCACCCCACCCTCTCTTCTGCGTCGCGTCGTCGAGCAGGTCGCGGTAGCGCTGCGCAGCGGGCAACAGCTTCACGTTCTCGAAGCGCTTCAGATCGAAGCCGAGCCCCTTCGGGTACTCGAGAAACAACTCCGGGTGCGGCTTGCCCGCGTGAAGACCGCCCGTCTCTTCTTCGAACAAGTTCTCGGCGAGCTCACGACGAACACTCGCGATCGGGCACTGCACGTACGCACGACCGACGAGCACCGGAAAATCACGAACGAAGACGGCGTATTCCTGCTCGAGGTGGATGTGCAGCTTGTCCTTCGCGACGCGACCGTTCGTGAACGAAGGCCACGCCCAGTGTTCCTTCTGATCCATCACCGCCAGCAGCGCCTCGCGGAACTCGTCGCGCGTCATGCCGCTGAGCTTAGGAGCGAAGGAGCCACTGCACGAATTGGGTGCTCACTTCGTTCTCGAGAACATCCAGCCCACGAGCTGCTCGCGCTTCTTCCCGCGAATCGGGCCCATCACGAGCGCTCCGCGGTTCCAGGTGACCTTCAACTTCTTCTCGGCCTTCGCGACCCACCCTGGGAAGTCTTCGATCGAACAGAAGCCGAGCTTCAGCTCGTCGCTCGAGTGCGTGTCGTCCATTCCGAAGCGAGTGGTCTCCATCTTCATCGCCGCATCGACGCGCGTGAGGTGCATCGCCCACCACGCGTCCCACTGCGAGTCCACGGTGAGCGAGCCCTGGTAGAGCGGAACGTTTCCGGTGCGGCTCTCCTCGCAGTTGAGCGAGATCGAGAACTTCACGCTCTTCAGCGGGGGATCGACGCCGAGCAGCTTCGTGAAGAACTGCGACGCCGAGCTCGCCTCTTCCTTCTTCTCGCGCCGCCTGGTGACCGACTCGAGGAGCGCCGTCATCGCGGCATTCTTCGTCGCGTGCACCGCGAGCAGCTCGAGCCGCGAGTCGGTGTCGCCCTTCGCGTAGGTCGGCATCAGCGCATCGATCGACGCATCGCTCGCATCGATCGCCAGCACTGCGAGCATGTCGATGGGTGGATCTTCGCTGGCGACCACAGCCGCCTGGACCGCGCGCAACACGACCGGCTGCTGTGCGAGCGCCTTCAACTTCGCTTTGCGCTGCTTGCTGCCCCACGCATAGGTGAGTCCGAGATCGAGCAACGCGACCAGCGCCGTCGCCCACGCCTTGCGCAGCGCCGCGTCGGGCAAGTCAGCATCGACCGCTTCACGCAGGAAGATCCGCTCCGGCGTCTTCTCATGTGAAGGAAGGAGCCGCAGACACTCGCGAATCACGCTCGGCGGAATGCGCTGACAGTGCCGACCGAAGATCCACGCTGCGCCGTAGCCCTCACCGAGCTGTTCGAGAATGAGCGGTGCAGCGAGCTTCGCGTCGACGTCGGGCGGCAGACGCTTGAGCGCGTCGCGCTTCTTCGGCCAGTCCTTGCCGCGCAGCCGCTTCTCGGCCTCTTCCTTCGGCAGCGGTTTCATTCAGCGAATCGGATTCACGATGAGTCGCTTCACTGCCCCCGACTTCGGCTCGTCGCAGCCGTCCTGATTCGAGAACGAGCTGACCGGCATGTTCACCGTCGTCTCTTCGTCGGTGGTGTCGTTGGGCAACTCGCCACACGCGCTCCCGGTCATCACGCCGCCGTTCGCGCAGGTGATCTCGAGATCCCAGCACGGCTTCAAGCCGCCGCCTGCTCCAGTGCGCTTCACGACGCAGTCGACGCCGTCGGGACCGGGCGTGCCGCAGTCGACCCGCGCCGAGCCGTTGCCGATCGCATTCGGCCCCATTTCGGCGGCGAACCACGACATCAGGCCACCGACGCCGCAGCACAGGAACATCACGAGGCAGCCAACGCCCGCGAGGATCTTCCAATTGCGCTGCAGAAAGCCCTGCTGTTGTGGAGGTCCACCCTGTGGATTCGGATTCATTTCTTCCCCGTGAACAATTCGGCCTGCGCGCGGAAATAGCCGACCGTCAACACGTCGAGCATCGGAGCGGAGCCGCTCTGTGCGCGCTCCTTCGCGAGCTTCTCGAGGGCGATCATGCGATCGAGGTGCATCTGCGCCGCCTTCGGCTCTTTGTCTTTCTCTGATTCGTAGATGCGCAGGCTCCACGTCGCCGCGGCCTCGGCGCTGATGTTCCCCTGGCGGTAGCCGCTGTGCGCGAGGCCGAACGCCTGCTGCGCGAAGCTCAACTTCTGCGCCGACGACGGCGGGCCCGCGGGAGCCGGAATCGAATCAGCGGTCGGCTTCTGCGCGGCGCGCTTCTGCTCCAGACCACTCAGCGACGCGGGTGGTGGAGGCGGCGGAGTCACCTGCTGCAACGCGATGGCGAGGACGAGCTCGAGCATGCGCGGCTTCTTACACGGTCATGCCCCACCCATGACCTTCGAAGGTGACGTTCGGAAGCGAGTCACGCAACGGCTGCGCGGCAACTGTTGCGCATGAACCGAAACGTCCTGCCGTTGATCACGATGCTGGCGCTCGCGTCGTCGTGCGTGCCGCCGAAGGCCACTCCACCCGCGAGCTTCACGGCCGCCGAGGCGATTCCGCCGCGACCGACCGACACCGCCCATCCGCTCGACGCCGTGATGTGGACCTTCAACTACGACCTGCGCGAGTTCGACTCGGTGTGGAACTGGCTCACCACCGAAGTGCCCGCGAGTCCCGAACGTGCGCGCGCGATCGCCGCGGCGACGACCATCGGCGTGGTCGAACTGGAGCGCAGCGACGTGCTGACGCTCGGCATGCCTGCGTTCGACGAGGCGATCGCTGCATTTCCATCCGACGCGCGCTTGCCGGTGTGGAAGTCGTACATCCGCTATCTCGAAGCGAGAGAGAGCGGAGATCGCACTCGCATCGAAGGCACGATCGACGAGCTGCGCTCCGCGAGCGGCACGTACAAGGCGTTCACGCTCTTCGGGCTCACGCTCGCCATCGGCGGGTGGGCTGACGCGACCGACGCACAGATCACCGAGGCACGCGAGGCGTTCAACGAAGTGGTGCGCGACACGGCGCGCTTCCAGCACGCGACTGATCCGCTGAGCATCGATCGCTCGCGTCGCATCTGGGACAGCCCCATCGCGCCGTACAACATCCCCGCCATGCAGGCGATGATCGGGGATCTCGCGCTTCGCCAGGGCAAGCCCGATGAAGCGGTCGTCTCGTATTACACGGCGATCAACTCGAACGCGGGCGCGCGCTGGCCGTGGAGAGCCGAAGCGCAACGCCGAATGCAGAACGCGAAGGACGTCGCCGACGAACTCAACGCGCGGCCGGCGAAGACGTGGGCGTTCGGCTCGACCGGCGTCGGCGCGCTCGGAGTCACCACCAAACAACTCGACACGCGCTTCGGAGGGCGGATCGGCAACGGCTCGTGCACGGTGTGCCACACGCACGTCTCGATCTTCGACGAAGGTGGCACCACCGAGCCCCTCGGGTGGATCAAGGGACGCATCGCGAAGTCGAAGGACGTTCCGAATCTGCAGCCCATCGCGTTCGCGTTGCCCGACGGAGCGAATCCCATTCCCGGTGGTTTCGGTCTCGGCCCGTGGGTCGATGCTGCGGAGACGCGCAACTTCATGACGCGCGATGAACTCTTCGACGGAACGTTCATGATTCCCGCGAAGCCCGGCACGTATTTCGTCGCCACGCAGGCCGACGTCGATGGCGTCACCTGGCAGGGCTACTTGCCCAACGGCATCGGCGCGCAGTGGTTCTTCGAGGTGAAGGCCGGCGAGCTGGTCGACGTCTCGTCGGTGCCCATCGAGATGAAGCCGAAGTAATGAGCGTGGAGCGATGACCGGCCCGCGGTTCATGTCGATCGGCACCTTCGTGGCGACGCTCGCCGCGATGGTGCCGGGCTTCTTTCAGGGCCTGTCGACGCCCGACCCGAGCGCGCGAGTCATCGCAGCGGTGTTGGTCGGCTGCGCAGTCGTCTCATCGACCGCGGGCATGTGGTGGGCGGAGCGAACGAGTCAGCGCGCGATTCGCGTGACGCTCGCGGTGTTCGGCACGTTCGTCTTCGCGTCGCTCTGGTTCTCCGGCGATCGCACGTTCCTCGTCGGCATGCCGTTCATCAGCATGCTGGTGCTGTTTCTGCCGCTGTGGGTCGCGATTGCGGGCACGA
Source organism: Archangium sp. (assembly GCA_016792935.1). GTDB lineage: Bacteria > Myxococcota > Myxococcia > Myxococcales > Myxococcaceae > Archangium_A. Next base: position 5,466 of record JAEUJS010000568.1, read on the forward strand.
CCGCGATGACGATCTTCATGGCGGCGATCGCCGCGCGCGACGTCGACTCGTCGGTGGTGTTGGTGGCGGTCGCGCAGTTCGCGAGCGCCGAGGCGTTCGTGCTCGTCTTCTCGTTCATCGCGCGGCGCGAACGTTACGCACGGCACGAGGTCGAGCGGCTGAGCCAGCAAGTCGCCGAGCTGGCGACGGCGAAGGAGAGAAATCGGGTCGCGCGAGAACTGCACGACAGCCTGGGGCACTGTCTCACCATCGCGAACGTGCAGCTGGAAGCCGCGCGAGCGCAGGGAGGCTCTCAGGACGAGCGGCTCGCGAAGACGCAGCAGGTGTTGCGCGATGGGCTCGCGGAGTTGCGGAACACCGTGTCGTTGCTCCGCGAAGGCCCACCGCGTCCGTTGCACGAAGCGCTGGAAGGCCTGGTCGCCGACACGACGAGCGCAGGACTTCCCGCAGCGCTCGAGCTCAGCGGCACGAAGCGCGCGCTCGGCGCTGGACTCGATCTCGTCCTCTTCCGGGTCGCGCAGGAAGCGCTCACCAACGCACGTGCGCACGCGAAGGCGACGCGCGTGAACGTGAAGCTGAGCTTCGAGCCCGCGCAGGTGAAGCTCGCGGTGATCGACGACGGAGCAACCGCGACTGAGCTCGTCGAAGGGAACGGACTCACCGGAATGCGCGAGCGCGTGACGCAGGCCGGAGGAACCGTCTCGATCGAGCGCGGCGCGACAGGTGGAGTGCACCTTCATGTCGAGGTGCCGTCCGCATGATTCGGTCATCAAAGAGGACCGACTTTCAGAGCCCGTCGTCCCCCCAGCTCTTCGTCATCAAAGGGAACACCGAGCGTCGAAGCCCGCGCTCACTGCGGACCAAGACGTTCGAAGCGAGGGGCTCCCGCGACCAAGGCAGTGCGATTGGGCTCGACTCGCAGCACACTCGACCCTGAGCTTTCATGACCACGCGCGTTCTCCTCGTCGACGATCAACCGCTGTACCGCGAAGGAATCCGCGCGGTGCTGACGGCCGCCGGCCTCGAAGTCATCGGCGAAGCGGCGAACGGATCCGAAGCGCTGAGCGCCAGCGAGAAGCTGCGCCCAAACGTCGTGCTGATGGATCTTCAGATGCCGGTGATGGACGGAGTGATGGCTACGCGCCGCCTCAAGGTGCAGCAGCCCGATGCGCACGTGCTCGTGCTGACGACTTTTGAAGACGACGATCACGTGTTCGAGGCGTTGCGCGCCGGCGCCGTCGGCTACCTGCTCAAAGACGTGAGCGGAGCGAGACTGGTTGAAGCTGTGCAAGCGGCGGCGGCAGGACAGTCGTTCCTCGCGCCGGTCGTTGCGTCGAAGGTGCTCGCTGAGTTGCAGAAGCGCCCGCGTGCGGACGTTTCGCTCAGCCCCTTCACGGATCGAGAGAACGAGGTGCTCGCGCTCCTCGCGCGTGGCGCTTCCAACAAGGAGATCGCCGCGGCGCTCTTTGTGACGGAAGGCACCGTGAAGAACCACGTCACGCAGCTGTTCATCAAACTCGGCGTCAGCGATCGCACGCAGGCTGCGCTCAAGGCCCGCGAACGCGGCTACGTCTGACGCAGTTGTTGGACTGCCCCTCACCCTGACCGTTTGTTCGATCACTGCGACGAGGACAGCCCACCACGCTTCTCTCGTCAGGTCGTCGGATAGCCGCGCGACGCCTCGACCGCGCTCGCGATCGTCTCGTTGAGCACCTCAGCATCGTGCGGCTTGAACACATGCAGCGCGCGCGCCTTCGCGAGTCCCTGCTCGAGCTCCGCGCCCTCGAGCGCGACGCACAGCACCTTCTGGGCCGCGGCGAGGCACCGCTGGTGCGCGACGTTGGTGAACAACTCCACCGCCGCCGCGCGCCACGGCGCATCGTGCTTCGCCGTGCGCGCCGCGACCGAGTCGAGCGCGTACGCATCGATGACGATGTCCGCGATGTACGCCAGCACGACCTGGTGGTGCTCGAGCTCCATGCCGAACGCTTCACCTGCCGCCTTCATGCACATCAGCGCGAGCTGCTTGAGCTTGTCGGCTGGAGTCCCCACGTCGCTCACCAGCGGCCGCTCGTCGAAGAGGCTGAGCTCTCCCTTGAAGGCGCGCTTGAGCAGCATGCCCGTGACCAACATGCGGTTGATCTCGTTGGTGCCCTCGAAGATGCGGTTGATGCGCACGTCGCGGTAGCCGCGCTCGAGCGGGTAGTCGGCCACGTAGCCGTAGCCACCGTGCAGCTGCAGCGCGTCGTCGATGAGCTGGTTCGACATTTCCGAGCCGAGCACCTTCATGATGCTGGCTTCGATCGAGAACTCCTCGATGGCCTTGAGCGGAGCGGAACCACCAGCGATCGCCTCATCGATGTAGCCCGACGTGCGGTACGCCATCGACTCGACGACGTAGGTGTTCATCGTCATGCGCGCGAACTTCTCCTTCGTCAGTCCGAACTCCATGAGCGACTTGCCGAACTGCTTGCGCGCGTTGCAGTAGTTGAGCGTGTTCTCGATGCCGAGCTTCATGCCGCCGATCACCGCGGCGCCGAGCTTGAGCCGGCCGATGTTGAGGATGTTGAAGGCGATCTTCGCGCCCTTGCCCACTTCACCGAGCAGGTTGCCCTTCGGAATCCGCGCGCCCTCGAGCAGCAGCTGACACGTCGACGACCCACGCAGACCGAGCTTGTGCTCTTCCGCACCGATGGAGAGCCCCGGCGTCTCGCGCGGCACGATGAACGCCGAGAACTTCTCGCCATCGACCTTCGCGAACACGATGAACACGTCGGCGAACGCGGCGTTGGTGATGAACTGCTTGGTGCCGTCGAGCACCCAGCTGTCACCGTCGAGCACCGCGCGGGTACGGGCGCCGAGCGCATCACTTCCGCTCCCGGGCTCGGTCAACGCGTAGGCCGAGACCTTCTCGCCGCTCGCCAGAAACGGGAGCCACTGCGCCTTCTGCGCGTCGTTGCCGAAGTACGCGATGGGCATGGTGCCGATGCTGGTCTGCGCGCCGAACGTCACCGACCAGCTCCCGAGCACGCTGTTGGCCGACGCCACGAGCAACGAGGTCGTCTTGTCGAGCTCGAGGCCGCCATACGTCTCGGCGATGTCCACTCCGAGGAGCCCGACCTCGCCGGCCTTCCGCAGCAGGTCGCGGAGGAACGGGAAGTCCTTCGCCTCGATGCGCGCCGCATGCGGGAGCACCTCTTCCCGCGCGAAGCGCTGCGCGGTCATCGCCAGCGCGCGCTGTTCTGAAGTGAACGACTCGGGCGACATGACCGTGCCCACCGACCGCACCAGGAACTCTCCACCGCGAAATCCATTCGACATGCGCGCTCCTCCACGAAGTGGTGAAGACGCGCGTCTATCGGAAACTTGATTCTAAAATCAACAATCGTTGATTCGAAAATCAATATTTCAACGACGGCGGCCTTCCTGGAAGGTGGTCTCGAGCGCGAGCTGTTTGCCGTCACGCACCACGACCGTGGTCACCGTCTCGCCCGGTTTGGCCTGCATGAGCACGAACATCAGGTCTTCGACCGAGCCGACGTCGAAGGTGCCGATCTTGACGATGACGTCGCCGCGCTTGATGCCGGCCTTGTCGGCGCCTCCGCCGGCGCGCACATCGTCGAGCAACACGCCCTTCACGCCCGGAGGTGGACCCGCGTAGTTGGGCACCGTGCCGAGCGAGGCGTTGAAGCTGCGCGCGTCTCCGCGGCCGGCCGGTTCGGGGATCTTGTTGTAGGTGAGCGTCGCGTTCTGCGCGGCCTTGCTCAGCGCGACGATCACGTCAGCAGTCTTCGCCATGCCGCCCGCGTTGAGCTTGTCCGAGGAGTCGGAAGGCTTGTGGTAGTCGCCGTGCGCTCCAGAGAAGAAGTGCAGCACCGGAATGCCGGCCACGTAGAACGACATGTGATCGCTCGGGCCGTAGCCGTCACCGCTCGCCTTGCACTGCACGCGCGCGCTCGCACACGCGGCGCTGATGAGCGGCTCGAACTCGTTGGCCGACTTGCTGCCGAGCACCGAGAGCGTGTTGTCCCGAACGCGCCCGACCATGTCGAGATTGAACATCGCGACGGCTCCGGTCAGCCACGCCGGCTTCGCCTTCACGAGCGCCGCGCTGCCGAGCACGCCGTCTTCTTCACCGGAGAACGCAGCGAACACCACGTCGCGCGAGAGCTCCGACTTCGCCGCGCTCAGCTGACGCGCGATCTCGAGCAGGGTCGCGACGCCAGACGCATTGTCGTCAGCGCCGAGGTGCGGCGTCACCTTGTCGGGCGCGAGCGAGTTCGGCCCACCCATTCCCAGGTGGTCGTAGTGCGCGCCGATGATCAACGCGCCGCCGGGCTTGCCGCTCATCAGCTTGCCGACCACGTTGAACGCGGGCGTCTTCTCGAACTGCAGCTCGACGCCGAGCGCGACGTCGATGGTCTTCTTGCCTTCGAGCGCGGCCCAGCTGCTCTCGATCGCGCTGCGCTTGATCACGATCACCGGAATGCCGGCCTCTCCTGTTCCTTCAGGACGCAGCGTCGGCAGCGCGGCATCAGGCGGCGGACCCTGCGGACCGCCCTGCCCTGCGTGTGGATCCTTCGAAGGTGAAGGCGGAGGCGCACCGACCGCGGGTGCAGGCTCGGTGCCCTTGTTCGCCTTCGGAGCGGCAGGCGGCGGAGCCGGCTTCGGCACGAGCGGATAGTCGACGACGATCAACGCCTTCGCTCCAGCGGTGCGCGCGACGAACGCCTTCTTGCGCAGATCTCCTGCGCGACGCTGCGCCTCGGGAGAGGCGAGCTTCTCGTTCTCGGGCACGAACCGTCGCGCGATGACGATCTTCCCCTTCACGTCCACGCCCTTGAAGTCGTCGATGCCGAGCTCCGCGTCTTGAATCGCCCAGCCCGCGAGCACCGCCTTTCCCTTCACGGTGCCGGCCGAGCTCCAGCCCATCGGAGTGAAGTCACCGTCAGCAACGCTCTTTCCCGCGATCGACAACATCGTGCCCTTGCCGCGCGTCACCTTCGTCAGCACCTCGAACGGTACGCGCTCGGTCTCGAGGCCGAGCTCCTTGAACTTCGCCTCCAGCCACGCGCCGGCTGCTTCGAGCCCCTTCGTGCCGACGCCGCGGCCTTCACGCGCGGGATCGGCGAGCCACGTCGCGTCGCTCTGAATGCGTTCCGCCGCACCTGGTGTGCTCTTCACCTCTCCATCGATCCACTTCGTGATGAAGAGGTTGGTGTCCTGTGAGCCTTCTGCGGTCATGCGGTTGCTCGAGAAGAGCAGCCACTTCCCATCGGGAGAGAACATCGGGAAGCCGTCGAAGCCTTTCGTCCACGTGATGCGCTCGAGCCGCGTGCCATCGACATCGACGGCCCAGAGATCGAAGTCGCGCCCCTTCGGATCTCCCGCGTTGCTCGAGAAGATCACGCGCTTGCTGTCCGGGAAGAAGAACGGCGCGAACGACGCAGCGTTCAAATAGGTGATCTGCCGCGCCTCGCTGCCATCGGAGTTCGCGACGTAGAGCTCCAACTTCGTCGGCCGCACCAGGCCCTGCTTGAGCAGTCCCTGGAAATCTTCGAGGTCTTTTCCGACGGGCCGCGACGCACGCCACACGATCTTCGAGCAGTCGCGATTGAAGAACGCGCCGCCGTCGTAGCCGGGCGTGAACGTGAGCCGCTTCACGTTCTTTCCGTTCTTGTCCATGCGGTAGAGCTCGATGTCTCCGTCGCGCACCGAGGTGAAGATGATGTCGCCGTTCGTCGCGCAGACCGTCGCTTCGGCGTCGTAGCCGGGCGTGTCGGTCAGTCGCGTCAGCTCGCCGGTGCCATCCGCACGGCGTTTGAAGATGTCGTACGAGTCGTAGAGCGCCCACACGTAGCCCTTGCTCATGTCGGGCTTGGGCGGGCACGGATCACCGCCGAGGTGCGTCGACGCATAGAGCACCTCGGAATCGTCAGCGAGGAAGTGCGCGCACGTCGTCGCGCCCTTGCCGCTCGAGAAGAGCTTCGGCTCGGAGCCATCGATCAGCGCTCCCTTCTCGTCGATCAAATTCCACGTGTAGATGCGATCGCACTGCTCTTCGCCGACGCGACGCTGCAGTGATGCGCCGCGGCCATCGAAGCGCCAGTACGCCTCGGCGTTTTCTCCGCCGAGCGAGAGCTGGGTGATCTCTCCGAAGTGCGTCTCTTCGGGCGCCTTCACGACCGGCTTCTTCGCCGCGACTCTGGGGTCGGGCTTCGTCTCGGTGGTGGCGCAGGCAGACAACGTCAGGAGCAACGACGCGACGGCGATTCGCATGGGGGCCTTGTAGTCAGCGGACGGACGGAAACAACGAAACCGTTCGCGGCGGAGTCGCGCGCGCGTCGAGCCGGCGATCGAGCCCACGCAGCCACGCCAACGCGAGCGAACGCGACCAGCGCTGCCCGACCGGAGTCAATCGCACCACCGTGCGTTGCAGCTCCCCCGGTTGAGGCATCACCGCGAGGATGGCCTCGAGCGGTGCAGGCCACCCGTCGCGGATGACGCGCTTGACGTGTTCGACGCTGGTCGCCCAGGCGCGTTCCGCTCTCCAGGTCTTCATGACTTGCTTGATATGAGATTTTGAGAATAGAAGTCAAAATCGAAACAGGAGCGAACCCATGAGCTGTCACCCAGAAACGATCGCCACCAGCGCCCTCGCGCAGGTTCAACGTTGCGCGCACTGCGGCTGCATCAGCGTGCACCTCGGGCCGGTCACGGTGCGCGTCGATGAGGCGGGCCTGAAGGCACTCACCGCGCTCTTCGACGAAGCGAATCGACACCTCGCGCTCCCGGCGACGCCAGGGCTGCGTCAATGAGCTGGCTGCGCACGATTCTCTCGAGCGTCTTTGTGTTGCTGATGCTCGCGTCGGGTCACCTCTTGATGGTGGCCATCAACGCCGCCGAGCTCGCGATCGCCGATCCCCGCGCGGAGTTCGGCCTCGAGGCGCGCCTCTTCACCGATCGGCCGCGGCAGGAAGAGCTCGAGCTCGCCGCGCGTCGCACGAAGAACGCAGAGCACCGCGCCATTTTCCAGGCCGAGCTGATTCAAGCGCGTGAAAAGGGCGTCGCGTATTCGCTGCAGACGCTCCCGGTGACGCCGTTCCTCTGGCAGATGACGCTCGGGCTGACCGCGCTCGGCGGACTGCTGCTGTGGTGGACCTCGCGCCTCAAGAGCGACGCCGCGCAGTCGATCGTCGGCATCTTCGCGGGAAATCTGCTGTGGACCGGTGGCGTGGAATACGGGCTCACCATCGCCGCGCGCTCGCTGGGCGTCGCCAAGTCGGTCGCGGTGGTCGATGGAAAGGTCGTCGCGGTGTTCGGAGAGTACGTGTTGCTCAAGCACTCGTGGGGCGCGATGGCGCTGGTGCTCAGCTACCTGCTCTTCCTCGAGTCGTCGCGCTGCCCGCTCTTCCTGTGGTGGCGCGAGCGAGTTCGCACCATGCGCGGAGCGATCGCCACCGGCCGCATCGACAACTACGGACCGCGCAGCGCGTTTCAGTACGCGACGACGGTGTGGGCGTTCTACCTGCTGCTGCTGTGGGCCTACGACGAGAACGTCTTCGGCGTGCACGGCTTCTTCACCAGCGCGGTGCTCTTCGCGTCACTCGCGGGCGCGCTCTATTGCGTGTGGCGCCTGCATCAACAGCGCGGCTGGGGCCCGGCGATTCGCTACGCCGTCGGAGCGATGATCGTCGCGTGGACGCCGCTCGAGATCTTCGGGAAGTGGGGCGTGTTCCGCGAGCCATGGCTGTGGTTGCACCCCACCACGCTCGTGATCTTCTTCGGCGGGCTCGGCCTCGGCACGTGGTCGCTGTGGAGAGCGCAACGCAAGCCGCTGCCGCACTCAGGGAATCAAGCGAGCGAAGGCAGGGCGTAACACCTCGCGGCTCGAGCGCACGCGGAGCACGCGCCGGTCGCGCGAATCGAGAAGCCCCCAGCCAGCCGGCGTGACGCCCGCTGCGGGCTCAGGTTCAGCTTCGAGCGCCGCCATTCCCTGTCGCGCCGCGGTCTCGACGGCGTCGCGCACCGAACGCCCGCCAGTCGCGATCGCCCACGCCACGTATTCCCAGGCGAGCTCGGCGTGGTTCTGCTCGTCGCGCGCGATCTCCTCGAGCACGAGCTGCAGCGCTTCGTGCTTCGTTCCGTCGGCGGCTGCTCCGGCTTCGAGCGCGGCGATGGTCTCGTTGAGACAGCCATCGAGCGTCGCGGCGACTGCGCTCGGCAGAAGCCCGAGGCTCTGGGTGATCGACTGCGGCGAGATGGGCAGCGGCCCCGGGCCCAGCGGCTGCCGCGCACAGAGCGACGCGACCTTGAAAGACATGCGCGCGTGTTCGATCTCGTCGAGCCCTGCGCGGTGCGCGCTGACCAACAACGAGGGCGGTGCGCCGACCGCGAGCAATTCGAGCGCGAACTTCGAGAACGACGCGATCGACGCGTGCTCCTGCTGCGCCGCCGCGCTCCACCCATCGGCGACGACGCGGCGCTGATCAGCATCGAGCGCATCGAGCGCGCGCTCGAAGGCAGCCCACTGATCCGCTGAGGGAAAGCGCGTCACGCCCAGTCGGACCGAGCGACGACCGCGGCGACGACCGTCGACTCGCCTTCACGAAGCGGGCGGCCGAGGCAACCAATGCTCCCCACGACGTAACAACACTGCGTGCCGTCAGCAGAGGCGAACGGGCCCTGCGTCGTGCCGCACGTGCAGGAACCCGAGCCCGGCGGCAGCGACGGCGTGAACATGATCGACCCGTGCGGATAGACCTCGTTCGTCGCCACGCACGTGCCGTCAGTGGGCGTGTAGCAGTGCAGGTTCGTGCAGCACGACCCGTAGAAGGGCCCCGTGGTGCCGGCGTCACCCTCGCACGCGGAGTAGTTCGAAGGCGCTGGCGAGACGGCCGCACCGCTCCGATCACGAAGCGGCATCGCCATCGTTCCCCCGTCGTCACCCGGCACTGGGAGCGGCGAACACGACACCGCGGCGGACACCGCGGCGAGCGTGAAGCCCCGCGCGATGGCCTGCCGCAGTTCCTCGAAGAACCGGTCTCGAATGTTCATGATGTCCTCCGACACGCGGGACCGGCAGGGTGGGACATCACTCGGCGATCGAGGTGTAGCGGTACTCGGGATCTTCGTCGTCCTTCTGGTCGCCGACTTCCGCGTTGGGCAGGAGCTTCTTGAGCTTCTTCCCGTCTTCGTCGGACAGGTAGTTGTCGACCAACACGAGCCGCTCGAGGTGTTTGAACTTCGCCGCGTTGGCCTCGATCGCCAGCGCGCCTTCGCTCGCGAGCACACCCATCGAGAGATCGAGCACCTTCAAGCGCGGGAGAATCTTCGAACCCGCGATCGCCGTGATGAGGTCCTTCTCCCACGGCGAGTTCTTCAGACCGAGCGTCTTGAGCGCAGGCAACGTGGTGCCGTCGAGGATGCCCTTGAGATCCTTCACGCTGCCGTCGTTGCCGTAGTCCTCGGCACCGAAATACAGCTCGAGGTGATTGAGCTTCGGCAGGTTCGCCTTGCCGATGCCGATGGGCGCGGCCTTGCTCAAGCCACCCGAGATGAAGATCAGCTTCTCGAGGTGCGGCGCTTCGATGTCGCCCCATACGATCGGGTCGCCGTCATCGCTGCCTGCGGAGCCCTGGAGCAGCAATTCCTTCAAGTGCGGAGCCGCCGCCCAGATGCCGCTGAGGTCGCCGACGCGACGCCACGACGGCTGGTCCATGCTCTCGGCGTCTTTGCTCAGGTCGAGCGTCTCGAGGAACGGCAACGGGCCCGCGCTGCAGATCGCCTCGATGACACCTTCCATGTGCCAATTGGTGTCTTCGTCGGGAGGCATGCCGAGCGTCAGACTGCGCGCGTAGTGACCCGCCGGGTGCTTCAGGATCTTCTCGAGGTTGGTGAGGTACTCGCCGGCCATCTCGACGTCTTCGGGCTGCAAGCCGAGGTGAGAGATGACTCCGTTCTTCCACTCGATCTCGCCTTCGAGTGAGCCGAGCAGCTCCTTCGCCGTCGCGGTCTGCTTCGCCTTGTCGGGCTTGCCCTGCACCGCGCGCGAGATGGTCTCGCCCCACGCCTCGCCCTGCTCGATGAGCCAGTCGGCGAAGACGCGCCAGTTCTTGGTGTCGTCCTGATCGGCGGCGATGGCCGCCTCGACGCTCGGGTTGCTCGGCGTCTTCTTCACACCCACTTCGACGTAACCCTTGCCCGTCTTCTCAGCGATCAGCTTCTTGGTGTCGGCCTTTGCGTCGCCGGCTGAGTCGAAGTCCTTCTCCTTCACCTGGCCCGCGGTGCCGATCTTTCCGAAGCGGACGATCTGCTGCTCACCCTCGACCTTCACTTCCCAGAACTTGTTGCTGGTGCCTTCGGAGAACTCGAAGCGACGGAAGCCGGGCTCGACGGTGGTCGTGCTGGCAGCGGCCGGAGCAGCAGGTGCAGCAGCGGGAGCGGCCTTCTTCGCAGCAGGCGCGGGAGCAGCAGCCGGAGCAGCGCCGCCTCCACCGCCACCCTTCTCCTGATAGCCCTTGCCGGTCTTCTCGCGGATGAGCTTGTCGTAGAGCTTCTGCGCGCCCGCCGGAGAGCCTTCGTCCTTCACGGTGGTCTGGCCGCCGGCGCCGATCTTCCCGTAGCGGGTCATCAGCTTGTTGCCGTCGATCCACACTTCCCAGAACTTGTTGGACGACCCCTCGGAGAACTCGAAGTAGCGCTTGCTCATGTGTGCCCTCGTACGGCGAGAAGGGGCGCAGCGTGCCGATCAAGCAGGCCGCGAGCAATGCTTCCCAGCAGCGTGGCTGCTGATCTGAGTTCAGCGAGGACTGATCATCTCTTCAGGTCTCACCCAGGCGTCGAATTGCTCGGCTGTGACGTAGCCGAGCCCGAGCGCAGCGGCCCTCAGCGTCGTGCCTTCGGCGTGCGCCTTCTTCGCGATCTCCGCAGCCTTCGCGTAGCCGATGTGCGTGTTCAAAGCGGTCACCAACATCAGCGAGTTCTCGAGGTGCTTCCTGATGTTCGCCTCGTCAGCGCGCAGCCCATCGGAGCAATACGTCGCGAAGGAAACGCACGCATCTCCGAGCAGGCGCGCGCTCTCGAGCACCGCGGCGGCGATCACCGGCTTGAAGACGTTGAGCTCGAAGTGGCCGTTGCTCGCTCCGATGGTGACGGTGAGATCGTTTCCGAGCACGCGCGCGCAGACCATGGTGAGCGCTTCGCACTGCGTGGGGTTTTCCTTGCCCGGCATGATCGACGAGCCCGGTTCGTTGTTGGGGAGGATGAGTTCTCGCAGCCCTCCGCGCGGACCTGAAGCGAGCAGACGAATGTCGCTGGCGATCTTCATCGCGCTGACGGCGAGGCGCTTCAACGCACCGCTCACCTCGACCATCGCGTCGTGCGCCGCGAGCGCCTCGAACTTGTTGGGAGCGGTCACGAACGGCAACCCGGTGAGCTTCGCCAACTGACGCGCGACGCTGACGTCGTAGCCAATCGGCGCGTTGAGGCCGGTCCCGACCGCGGTCCCTCCGAGCGCCAACGCGTACACAGGGTCAAGTGCGAGTCGCACTGCACGCAAACCTTGATCGAGCTGGTGCACGTAGCCGCTGAACTCCTGCCCGAGCGTGAGCGGAGTGGCGTCCATCAAGTGCGTGCGCCCGAGCTTCACGATCTTCTCGAACGCGCGCGCGCGATCGGCGAGCGAGTCGCGAAGCTTCTGCACTCCGGGAATGAGCTGTTTGGTGAGCGAGATGGCGGTCGCCACGTGCATCGCGGTGGGGAACGTGTCGTTGCTGCTCTGTGAGCGATTGACGTCGTCGTTGGGGTGGAAGGTGATGGTGTCTCCGCTCAGCGCGCGCGCCCGGTTGGCGATCACCTCGTTCAAGTTCATGTTGGTGTGCGTGCCGGAACCGGTCTGCCAGATCACGAGCGGGAACTCGGCGTCGTGGTGACCGCTCAGGATCTCGTCGCACGCCTGCACGATGAACTTCGTCTTGCGCGCCTCGAGGACACCCAGCTCGAGGTTGGTCGCCGCCGCGGCCTTCTTCACCAGCGCGAACGCGCGAATGAGCTCACGCGGCATGCTCGCTTCGTCGCCGATGCGGAAGTGAGAGCGCGAGCGTTCGGTCTGAGCGCCCCAGAGTCGATCGGCGTCGATCGCCACTTCGCCCAGACTGTCCTTCTCGATTCGTTGGTTCATGGTGTCGCGGCGGAGAATACAGTCCACCTCATGAGTGAACAGCCGAGCTTCCTGCGCGAGGTCGACACCTTGATCCGCGCGCGCTACCCGCTGCTCTACCTGGTGACGTTCGAAGAACAGCGCGTCGACGCCTTGCTCGGAGACATCGCCAAGGCCCACGGCAAGGAGCTCGTCGAGTGGTCCGCCACGCGCGGTCTGCGCACGTTCACGTCGGGGCATCGCGGCACGCCGATCGACGACACCGCCGAGCCGCTCCGCGGGCTGATGCACATCGGCAAGCTGCCCAATCCGTCGCTGGTGTTGCTCAAAGATTTCCACCGCTATCTCGATCAGCCGGTCGTGGTGCGCGCGCTGCGGGAGCTCGGGAACGCGTTGAAGGCCCAGTACACGACGGTGTTGGTGGTCGCTCCGGTGCTGACGCTGCCCGAAGAGCTGGAGAAGGACATCTCGGTCGTCGACGTGCCGCTGCCGACGAAGGCTGAGTTGATGGCGTTGCTCAAAGACATCGCGCGGCTCGTCACACGCAATCGCAAGGCGACCGTCGAGCTGAGCGGAGAGCAGGCTGAGTCGCTGGTGAGCGCGGCGCACGGGCTCACCTTGAGCGAGGCCGAGAACGCGTACGCCAAAGCCATCGCGCGCGACAACCGGCTCGACGTTTCCGACCTCAAGCTCATCCTCGACGAGAAGAGCCAGGTCATCCGGAAGTCGGGGCTGCTCGAGTACTACTCGACCGATCAGCAGCTCGCTGACGTCGGTGGGCTCGCGAACTTGAAGAAGTGGCTCAATCGCCGAAAAGACGCGTTCAGCGAGAAGGCGCGGGAGTTCGGGTTGCCGGCTCCAAAGGGGTTGTTGCTGCTCGGCGTGCAGGGCTGCGGCAAGTCACTCACCGCCAAGGCGATCGCCACCAGTTGGAAGTTGCCGCTGGTGCGGCTCGACATGGGGAAGATCTTCTCGGGGCTCGTCGGGAGCTCCGAAGAGAACCTGCGCAAGGCGATCCGCGCGGTCGAGTCGCTGGCTCCCGTCGTGTTGTGGATCGACGAGGTCGAAAAAGGCCTCGCAGGATCTGGTGGCTCATCGAACGACACCGGCGTTTCCGCGCGCGTGCTCGGAACGCTGCTGACGTGGCTGCAGGAGAAGACGTCTCCGGTGTTCGTGGTCGCGACTGCGAACCGCATCGAGTCGTTGCCGCCCGAGCTGCTGCGCAAGGGGCGCTTCGATGAGATCTTCTTCGTCGATCTGCCAAGCGATGCGGAGCGCGGCGAGATCTTGAAGATTCAGCTGAGCAAGCGGAAGCGCGACCCGGCGAAGTTCCCGATCGAAGAGCTCGTGAAGGCGACTGCGAAGTTCAGCGGAGCGGAGATCGAGCAGCTCGTCGTCGCTGGTCTCTACGACGCGTTCGCCGACAACGTGGAGCTCGAGGGGAAGCACCTGCTCGAGAACGCGAAGGAAGCGCCTCCGCTCGCGGTCACGATGGCGGAGGACGTGGCGAGGCTGCGCGAGTGGGCGCGGACTCGGACCCGGCCCGCGAGCTGAGGGAAGCTCTTTCGACGACTACAGGGAGCGGCTGAGGCCCTGCAGGCCGCGGATCAGGAAGTTCACGGTGCGTCGAGCGAGCCCGACGTACGGCGGCTTCAAGAAGTTGTACGCCGCGCTGACCTTCGACGCGTGCAGCACGCCGCGCATGTTGCTCATGGTCTCGAAGCCACGCACGCCGTGGTACGCGCCCATGCCGCTCATGCCGACGCCGCCGAACGGCAGCTCTTCCTGAGCGAAGTGCACCAGCGTGTCGTTGACGCACACGCCACCCGACGGAACGCGGTGCGTGATGTCGTCGATGCGATCCTGATCGTCGTCGAAGTAATAGAACGCCAGCGGACGGGGCCGCGAGTTGATGCGCGTGATGGCCTCGTCGATCGTGTCGTACGGCTCGATGGGGAGAATCGGACCGAAGATCTCCTCCTGCATCACCTGCATGTCGTCCTTCACGTCGAGCAGGATCACCGGACCGAATGCGCGCGTGCCGTCCTTCGCCTTGAAGGTCTCGATCACCTTTGCGCCCTTGCTCTTCGCGTCGGCGACCAGCGCTTCCATGCGCTTCAAGCCGCGATCGCTCGACATGGTGGTGAAGTTCTCACCGTTGGGGTGCTGCTTGTTCAGCTGCGCCTTCAGCTTGTCGACGAAGAGATCGACCTTCGCGCGCGGAATCATCGCGTAGTCGGGAGCGATGCACGTCTGGCCCGCGTTGAACGCCTTGCCGACGCCGATGCGCTCCACCGCGCGATCGAGTGAATACGTGTCGTGCACGAGGGCGGGCGACTTGCCACCCAGCTCCAGCGTGGTCGGCGTGAGGTGTTCCGCCGCCGCCTTCGCCACCAGCTTTCCGACCTGCGTCGAGCCGGTGAAGAGGATGTGATCGAACGGGATCGCGGTGATCTCCTTCGCGACGTCGGCGCCACCCTGCACCACCGTGCACTCGTCGGGACGGAAGAACTCGGCGATGCCCCTGGCGATCAGCGCGCTGGTCTTGGGCGTCATCTCGCTGGGCTTGATCAACACACGGTTACCGGCGGCGAACGCAGCAGCCGCGGGAGAGAGCGCGAGATCGACCGGGTAGTTCCACGGAGCGATGATCGCCACCACGCCGAGCGGCACCGGCTCGATGTACGCGTGCGAAGGAATGAAGAGCGGGTGCGTGCCCACCGTGCGGCGCTGCATCCATTCCCGCACGTGACGGCGCGCGTGACGGGCCGCATCGAGCGGAATCAGCACGTCGGCGACGCGCGACTCGAAGCCCACGCGGTTTCCGAAGTCGTCGCTGATGGCCTGAACGATCTCGTCTTCGTACTTGTTGATCAGCTTCTCGAGGCGCAGCAGCAGGTCTTCGCGGGCGTCAGCATCGAGGTACACCTTGGCGTTCGCCGCCTTGCGGAGCGCGTCGTACGCGAGTCGAACGGCGCCGGTGTCGTTGGGGGCCTGCATGGTCGCTCCTGTGCTGCTCTGAGAGAGAACGGCGGAGGCACCTTCACGCGTTGTGTGCGCTGCGTCAATTACCGCCGTCACACGCGACTTCGGGCAAACAGACGGGCGTCATCACCTGCGGGCCGGGCACCTTGCAGCACGCGTTCGCGCCGTACGCTCCGCACTGCGAGACGTCGTTGCACAGCGCCGCGCAGTAGCTCTTGAACGGGCCGAAGACGAACCAGCACTCGAGGCCGGGCCGGCAGTCGGTGTAGCGGCCGTCACACAGCGCGCCTTCGGTGAGCCACCCACCATCGGGCTCGGGAGGTCCTCCGTCGAGCCCAGCGTCCTGCAGGCCCGCGTCTTCGCCCGCATCGATCGGAGGTCCGGCGTCGACCGGTCCCGCATCGATTCCTGCATCGATGCCCGCGTCGAAGCGCACGCCGCGCTCGGCCCACGGCCGCAGTGGCCCTGCCGTCATCAACGACGGAGCGTTGGTCACCAACACGCCGTGCTCGAACGTGCCGAGCAGATCTCCACCCACCGCGACGAAACCATCGCGCATCGCGAACGCCGCGTGCAGATCGCGCGTGGTGCCCGACTTCGCGAGCGCAAACGCGCCGCCATCGATCGACACCGCGACGTAGCCACTGAAGCCGACGACGAGCGCGGTGCCCGAGGCGTTCACAGCGACTCCGTTCAACACGCTCAGCTCGCCGGGCAGCGCCACCGATTCCCAGCGTTGATCGCGGCGCGTGAGGGCCACGGGCTCGGTGCTGCCTCCGACGGCGTAGACGTTCGAGGGCGCGCCGCTCACCGTCGTGAGTCGCTGCTGCGTCGGCACCGTCTCGGGGCGAAGCCCGCCGATGCCACCGTGTGCGAGGAGCCCGCGTTCTCCCGCGACCCAGTAGTCGCCGATCGACGTGCCCCAGATCTTGAAGA
>JAEUJS010000572.1 GCA_016792935.1 Archangium sp.
GATGACCGCCGGCGGGTAGACGAGCGGCACGAGCTGTGTGCCGACCGCAGAGCCGATGAGCAGCACGCCGACCATCACCACGCGTGAGGTGATTCGCGGCAGCTTGAGGTCAGCGGTCGGAATGCCGAGTCGCGCACACACGAAACGCGCCGCGTTCGACGCCGCAAGAATCGGCAGGTAGGGGCACGCCCAGCCGCAAAAAAAGCGCCCCAGCACCACGACGAGCAACACGCCGGGGAGGACGGTCCACACCAGAGGCGCGTTGAGGCCGCGAAGCAGAATGACGGCGAGGGTTTCGAGGGGGTCGACGAGCTCGAAGAAGCCGACCCACACCGAGGTCGGCGCTCCGGTGAGCGGAGGAAGTGCGGTCTCTTTTTCGAGGGCGTGGGCGTGCCAGACCGGGAGCGCGAAGGTGAGCGCGACGGACAGCGCAAGAAATGCGCGACGGACGAGTTGGTATCGCTTGCCGTGGCGAAGCGTCACCTCGTGGAGCTGGAGTGCGCGCTTCACCGCATGCAGTCAGTGCGAATCAGGTGCCACGTTTCTTGCGCGCAGACTCTGCGCGGTGCGAGCTCACGGGCCCGCGCGACCGCCCACGAGCGTGAAGATCGCCCGCCCCGCCACCCGTGCCGCCACCCGCACCGCCACCGCGGCCTCCTCCGTCGGGAGCAGGCTGGCACACGCGACCGTCGCAATACGAGTGGAGCAGCTGACAGTCCTCCTGCTTCGAGCACTGGCACGCGCCATCCGCGCTGCATCCTGTCTTGCAAGGCTGCGGGCAGTTCGGTGCAGGACTGCAGGCATCAGCGACGAGAAGAACTCCACAAAGGAGCCACGCGAACGAGCGCATGACGAGACCCTGGCACGTCACCGTCGCGCGCTGCGGAAGACGACGATCGCTCCGCCGATTCCACCGATCGCCCACACCCCGCTGAGCAGCAGGCCGCCGGGTGTCGCGGTGCCGTTCACCAGCGAGCCGACGAAACCGAAGAACGCAAGCAACCCGTTGAGCGCGAGGAACACGAGCAGAAATCCCGAGCCGAAGGTCGCGCGCACGACCCTGGTCTTCGGCGCTTCGTGTTTGAGGCACTCGTGACACAGCCCGGGTCCCCAATCGGGAGCGAGCTTCACGCACCAGTCGCACATGAACACGCCACACCGTATGCAGGTCGCGTCCGCCGCGCGTGTGTGCAGCGGACACGTTCCACTCATCGCCGCTGACCGTGGCCGCGGCGATCGCGTCGCTTGGTCTCGGGCCGTGACCGCGTGTCGCCCGGCTGCCGGAGTCGCGCGATCTCACGCTGCAGCTCGAGCCAGCTCTCGAAGCGAATTTCGTCGAGCGTCTCGTTCTCGAGCGCGGCCTTCACGGCGCAGCCCGGCTCTTGATCGTGCGCGCAGTCTCCAAACTTGCACTGCTGCGCGAGCGCCTCGATGTCGTCGAACGTCTTGCTGAGGCCCTCTTCCGCGGTCCACAGCTGCACTTCGCGCAGACCGGGCGTGTCGATGATCGCTCCGCCCCCGGGCAACACGATGAGCTCGCGCCGGGTGGTGGTGTGTCTTCCGCGGCCGTCGTCGCGCACGTCACCGGTGGTCATCACCTCGGTGCCGAGCAAGCGATTCACGAGCGTGGATTTTCCGACCCCCGAGCTGCCGAGCAGCGCCACCGTCTTTCCGGAACCGACGAGCGAGCGCACCGGCTCGAGCCCATCGTCATTCAGCGCGCTCACCACGTGAATGGGAGCTCCGCGCGTCATCGCTTCGACTTCTCCACGCTGCTCTTCGAGGTCGTACGCGAGGTCCTTCTTGTTCAAGACCACGACGGGAGCGGCTTTGGACTCCCACGCCAGCGTCATGAAGCGCTCGAGCCGTCGCAGGTTGAAGTCGCGATCGAGCCCCATCACGACGAGCACGGTGTCGAGGTTGGTGGCGAGGACCTGAGGCTCGGTGTTCTCTCCAGCGACCTTGCGCACGAAGGCGCTGCGCCTCGGCAACACCGCGTGCACCAGCGCCTCTCCCTGCTCGGGAATGCGCGCCGCGACCCAGTCGCCGACGGCAGGCAATTCTCCCTGCGAGTCGGCCTTGTGAATCATGCGGCCGCCGGTGCGCGCCCAATGTTCTCCGCGGTGGCTGAGCACCTTGAGCTGCTTGCGATAGACGAGGATGACGCGCGCAGGCTCGAGGCCTTTCTGCGCGTGCGGCACCATCGCTGCGTCGAAGTCAGCGCCCCAGCCCTGCGTTTGTTTCCAATCACTCACGCGGACGGTGACGGTATCCGAACGGTCAGGCTGACGAGGCTCAGCTCGGGTAGCCGACCATCTTGTTCTGCTCGGGATCCCACACCTTCAACGCGAAGCAGGCCGCGACGTCTTTGGGCCACAGCGAGGTCTTGCCCGGGTGCTGCAGCTCGGGAATGGCCTGCATCGCCTCGGGCAGGCGGTAGAACGGAATCGCCGCGTTCAAGTGGTGCACGTGGTGGAAGCCGATGTTCGCGGTGAACCAGTTCATCACCGGGCCCATCACCATGTAGCTCGACGAGTCGGTCGCGGCCCTGGCGAAGGTCCAGTCCTGGCGGCTCGCGATGTGGCCATCGGGGAAGTTGTGCTGCGCATAGAAGAGGTACGCGCCGGTCATCGCCGCGAGCCACATCGGAATCAGCCAGCCGAAGATCCACCAGTCGAGGTGATCGGTGAGGAACGCAGCGACGCCGAGCCCGTAGATCCACACCAGCGACAGCGCGCCGCCCCAGTGTTTGGTCGGAGCCCGAACCACCGGCTTGATGCACATGCCGATCGAGAAGACCGTGAACACCGCGAGGAACATGTTCAGCGGCGAACGCACGGCCTTGTACCCAAACTTCTGAACCGGAGTGAGGTCCTTCCACATCGCGGTGGTGACGACGGGGTAGCTGCCGATGTGCGAGCCGACGATCTTCGCGGTGTGCGCGTGGTGGTAGTTGTGCGTCTCGCGCCACACGGACGGCGGCACGAGGATCGACGTGCCGAACACGAAGTAGATGAACTCGGCGAACTTCGACTGGCGGAGGATCGCTCCGTGCTGGAAGTCGTGGAACAGACAGAACACGCGCACGATGGTGAGGCCTTCGATCAGCGCGAACACCAGACGCAGCGGCCACCACGGAGAGAAGATCGCACCGGCCGTCAGACCCGCGAGGATCGCGAGGCTCGAGAAGGTGATGAGCCAGCCGCGCGCCTTGTTCTCTTCGGTGAAGGCACGCGTGGCGATGATCAGTTCTTTTTCGGGGCGCGCGCCGGCAGCCGAGACGGAAGGCGGCACGACGGCTTCGGTCGCGACGAGGACCGGGCCACGAGCGGGATCCGAGGACTGAGGCGTGGGGTCTGGAATCGACATGACGGGCCGCGCGTAGCACAAGCGCGCGCCTGCTCCCAAGAGGCTGGGGAAGCCTCAAATGCGCAATGTTTTCGCGCGGCTGGGCTCAGGTCACGTTGTCGTAGAGATAGCCCTCGGCATCGAGCGCGTGATCGGCGAGCGACTTGATGAGCTCGTCGTCGTTGTCATCGATCTTGTTCAAGTTCGAACGCACGCGGCGCTTCACCTGGCCGGTGAGCACTTCGAGGATCTCGAGCTCCTTGGTGACCGCGGGCGCTCCCTTTTCCGTCACCGCCGTCGACACGCGCGACATGGTCGAGGCGAGCATGAAGAGATCGATCATCATGTCGGCGAGGCGGCGCGAGGCGAACTGCTTGCCGATGATGTTCTTGCCGTGTTTGCGAAGAATGCGATCGACCGCGCGGGCGAGATCACCGGTGAGCTCTTCGAAGATCAGCTGCTGCTTCTGAAGCGCGGGGTTCAGCTTGGTGAATTTCTGCTTGTCCTGCTTCAGGTAGCTGGTCGCGAGGCCTGCGCGGCGGCGCGCGTAGTCACTGATGACGCCGAAGCCCTTGATGGGGTTGTCGAAGATGCCCTTGAGCGAGCTGGCGAGCTCCTTCAACTGACCGCCGACCTCGTTCATCGCGGTGAGGGCGATGAAGAGACGGAGGATGTCGTTGGTGCCTTCGAAGATGCGGTTGATGCGCGCGTCACGCAGCGAGCGCTCGTAGGGGAACTCGCGCATGAAGCCGTTGCCGGCGGCGATCTGCAGCGCCTCGTCGATGGTGCGCCACATCGCCTCGGAGCTGAACACCTTGGTGATGGCCGCTTCGACCGCGTAGTCCTCCACGCCGGAATCGATGAAGTGGTTCACCATGTTCACCGCCGACTCGGTCGCGTAGCAGTCGACCATCATGTGACCGAGCTTCTGCTTCACGAGGCCGAACTCGGCGATGGGCTTGCCGAACTGAATGCGTTCCTTCGCCTGCCTGGTCGAGAGCGCGATCATCTTCTTCATCGCGCCGACGCTGCCTCCGCCGATGCCGGTGCGGCCGGAGTTGAGGATCTTCATCGCCACCTTGAAGCCCTTGCCGACCTCGCCGAGCACGTTGCCCTTGGGGATGCGGACGTTGTCGAAGCTCACCGTGGTGGTGTTCGACGCGCGCAGACCCATCTTGTCTTCGTGGTGCCCGGTGGAAACGCCCGCCATGTCGCGCGTGACGATGAACGCCGTCATGTGACCACGCTCGGCCTGGCCGCCGGTCTTGGCGAACACCGTGTAGAACTGCGCGATGCCGCCGTTGGTGATCCACAGCTTGTTGCCGTTCAAGACCCAGTCGTCGCCGTCTTGAACCGCGGTGGTCTTGATGCTCGCGGCGTCAGAGCCTGCGCCCGGCTCGGTGAGACAGAACGCCGCGATCATTTCGCCGGTGGCCAACTTCGGGAGCCACTTCGCTTTCTGCTCGTCGGTGCCGAAGAGCACGAGGCCGCGCATGCCGATGGAGCTGTGCGCTCCGACCGTGACGGCGACCGAGCCGTCGTAGCGCGAGATTTCCTGCAGCGTGCGCGAGTAGGCGGTGGTGCTGAGCCCCATGCCGCCGAAGCTCTCGGGGACGATGAGTGAGAAGAGGCCGAACTGCTTCATCTCGTCGATGAAGGAGTTGGGCATCTCGCCCCTGGCGTCCCACTCGCGGAAGTCCTTCTCGTGCGGCTTGAGCAGCTGCTCGATCGACGAGCGGATGTTCTTGAACACCTCTTGATCGGTGTCCTTCATCTTCGGGTAGGGGAGGATCAGGTCCTCTTCGATTGCGCCGAAGCAGAGCTGCGAGATGAACGAGGGCTTGTCGCTGGCCATGGTGGGCGGAAGGTAACAACTCGACGTTCTTGGCGCGTGAGATTGCGAAGTGGAGCGTTCGCGCCGCGTACCTGAGGCTGGACGGTGACTTGCTGCGCGTTCAGCGGATTCACGCAGATACGTCGGGTCCGCCTCGTGAAGTGCAGCGCGTGCATGGCGGCTGCGCATGACTCGACTTTCAGAAGGCTGCTGAAGACGAAGGGCGTCGCTCGCACGTTCGTCATCGAGCGCCTGCCGCGCTGGTTCGCGAGACGCGTCGTCGGAGACCCGGAGATCTTGTCGGAGTCGTACGTCGATGAGCGCCACCGTCGCGTCTTCGCTGATGTGGTGTTGCGCGTGCGGCTGCGAGGTGGAGGGTCGCTGATTCTCTACGTGTTGCTCGAGCACAAGCGTGTCGAGGAGCGGTTCGCGCTGGTGCAACTGCTTCAGTACATGACGGCGATCTACGAACAGCAGGTTCGGTCCGGTGTGCGTGAGCTTGCTCCGGTCGTTCCGATCATCGTCTACAACGGCAAGCGGCCGTGGCAGGGCCCACTTCGGTTCCGCGAGCTCCTCGTGGGTGAGGTGAGCGACGCGCTGGAGCCGTACGGTCTTGACTTCGAAGTGATCCTCGTCGACCTCGGCCGCGAGCCTATCGAGTCGATCTCTCAGCACCCGTTGCTGCGTGGAGGACTTCTCGGTCTCAAGGCTGCCGCGGTTCCGACTGCGCGCCTCGACCCGGTTCTTCGAGCGATGTTGCGAGCGCTGCAAGGCGATGACTCGACGCGACGCTTCTTCCTCAGCTACCTTTTGCGAGTCGTTGGACCAGAAGTGCTGCCGAAGATTGTGCAGGCAGCGGAAGGCCTTGGAGAAGAAACGATGGAAACGGCAGAGCAGTTCCTGATTCGTCGCGGGCGCCGCAAAGGACGTGCGGAAGGACGCGCGGAAGGCCGGGCCGAGGGCATGCGGCTGGTGCTGACGACGCTGCTCGCGAAGCGGTTTGGCCGTGTGCCAAAGACGGCGAGCGCACGGGTGGCAGAAGCGAGCCCGAAGACCCTGACGTCGTGGGTCGAGAGAGCCGTGACCGCCGAGAAGTTGTCCGAGGTCTTCGCGACGGACTGATCCTGTGGCGCCCGAAGAACAGCTGCTGGCGCAGGCCGCACTCGATGTCGCGATCGAGCGCATCTGCACGCTTCATCCCGGAAATCAGAGCTTCGTCTTCGGAAGAGATCAGACCGTGTTGTGGACGGCGTTCGAGCCGACTGCGGAAGATCAGTCGCTGTTCAGCCTTGGCCGCATCGCGATTCAGCTCAACGTCGACACGCCTGCGCCCTGCGTGATCAAGGGAGCGTCTGGCCACTTCATCGCGATGGTGCTCGACGCTGAGCGCAAGCTCTTCGCGGTGGTCATCAAGAAGCCGCAGCGTCGCAATCCGATCGACACGCGCGTCGCCGTTCCGAAGCGTGCCGGCAGCGTCGACAAGACGATTCGTTCATGAAGCGAGTCCTCGGTGTGGTCGGAGTCGTCGCGCTCGCGCTCTTCGTGACGCGTCACGCATGGCTGGTGAACGCCGGAGCCGCGCTCGCGAACTACCGAGCGGCCGACAAGCTGACTCCAGTCGATCGGTTGACCTTCGAGGTGCCGAACGGTTGGGCTCCGATCATCCGCACCGACATGGACGACGCGTGGAAGCCGCTCGAGCGGCGCGGCTTCAATAGCTTCGTCTTCGGCGCGCCGGAGTCGATCTTCTCCGGCGGAGCATCGCGCGAAGATCCGTCAGCGCTGCGCTACCAGGCCTGGTTCGGCGTCTACTCGGTGATTCTCGAGAGCCCAGACGATCTCGCCCTCGAAGAACGTGAGCTCGTCGCGTTCGCCGACTCGCTCTTGCAGGACGATCAGCTGCGCTGGCTCAAGACGATGGGAGATCCCCAACCGACCGCGACGGTCGTGCGTCGTGAGGCCGCCGGCACCGTGAAGTTTCTCGGTCGCGACGTCACGCTCTACGAAGGCGAGGTCGAGACGCACTCCGATCTCGGGGAGCCCATCACCCGCGCAGGTCGCTTCCTCGGACGCGCAAGCGAGTGGGACGAGAAGGTGACGTCGCACCACCCGATGACGCTCGAAGGCTTCGTCGCGGTGGCCCGCGATGCGGAACGAAAACGGCTCTATGTCGCCTGGGGCAACGGCGTGAAGTTCGGCGACACGCGCACGTGGCCAAAGCTGCGAGAAGAGATCCTCACGATGCTTGGCACTGCTCGCCTCGACGAGACGAAGTAGCGCTCAGTTCGGTTGCGACTGTGCCGTCGTTTCCTGCACCAGCGCGTCAGCACGAGCGATGAGCGCCTCGAGTCGCAAGCGGTCAGCGCCCTGGGCGACGTGCACGCCGAGTGAAGCGACCTGCGCGAGTGCGACGCGATCGGCCAGTTCCTCGAGGAGCGCGCGTCCTCCATCGAGATCGCGCTTCAGCTCGGCCTCGACCAGATCGAGGCGATCGGTGATGCGCCCATTGCTCTGCGCGCGCAGTTTGCGCAGCGCTTCGAGTTGCTCGAGCCGTGACGCGAGGTGCTTTTGAAAGCGTGACACCGCCTCGCGTTCGCCCGGACTGAGCGCGGCCAACTCCGCTTCTCCGAGATGCGGTGGAGCGGGGTAGCTGCGCTCGGTGACGCCGCCCATGAAGAACGGTGCGAGGAGCGGCCACAGCGGCACCACCAACACTGCCTGCGCGATCGCGGAGCCTCTGCGACCGGCGATGACCGCGAGCACCACGCCGATCATGAAGTACGCACCGATCCAGATGACGAGCATGGTCGCCTTCATCACAGGACCTTCAGCGACCAGATCGCGAGGCTAGTGGTGAACGCCAACTGCACGAACGCGACGCGCCCGACCAATCGCACTCGGTCCAGCGCTTCGTCGTCGAGCTTCACTCCACCGGCGCGGGTGTTGACGCTTTGTGCGAGCGCTACGAGCACGGCGTGAATTCGTCTGCCTGAGACGATCCCCGCGATGGCGAACGAGCCGACGACCGCGAGCGGCCCGAGCCATTCGCGATTGAGCGACATCGCGACCACGGCGATCGGAGCGAGCGCCGCGAGCGTCAGCGCACCAGCCGTCATCGCGGTCGTGAGCGCCGCAGCGAGAAGTTGCCAGGGCAAACGCGCTCCAGCCATCACTGCTGTCGCCGCGACCGGGCCCATCGCCGCTGCGACGGCGAGCACCAACGCGACTGGGAGCAGACCCGCAGCGCGCCAGATCTCCACGCGCGAAAGCGACGCGAGGAACGCACCGGTGAGCGTCGTCGAGACCAGGAGCAAGCCCACGGTGTGCGCCATCGTCTTCGGCGCCAACGCCGGATCCAGCATGCGCTCGGCGATCGCTTTCGGGTCGGTCAGCAATTGCTGGAGCAACGACGGTGGTTGTCGCTCGACGAGCGTCTTCAGTTCGGGCCCGGCGTCTTCGATGGCGATGAACGGCGAGGCGAGCTCAACCATGGCCCCACCCCTGGCGGACCACGACGGTTTCGCCGAACAGATGCAACGTGGGGAGGCGAAGCAGGAAGACTGTGAAGACCATCACGCCAAGGAGCCACGCCAGCCGATTCGCGTGTTCCGAGTCGAACGTGCGCAGCAGGCGAGCGCTCACCACCGGCAGTGCGAGCAAGAAGGTCGCCGGTGCCATCAAGATCTCAGCGGCGTGTGAGAGATCACGCACCGCGAACTCGCGCACCACTGCGTCGCCCGCACAGAGATGCAGGAACACGAGCAGCGGCAACACCAACAGCGACGAGAGGCCGGCGACGGCGACGCTCACCGAGAGCCCGGAGAAAGTCGTCGTCGGCGAGATCGATGGGATTGCGAGCGTCACCGCGACCAGGAACACAGGCGTCGCGAGCGCGAGCGCCTGGAGCATCGCGATGAGCGTTGCCTCGATGAGGTTGCTCTTTCCCGCGAGCGCTTCACCGACGATGGCCGAGAGCGCGGCGAGCGCAAGCCCGGTGATGAGCGGAGCGATCATGCGAAACGTTCCGGCCTGTGCCCGCGTGAGCGCTTCACGCGCGGGCCGATCGATCAGCGCGCGCAGCGTCGTTTGACTGCCAGTCAGAGTGGTCATGCGCGCTTCGCAGTGCAACCTGCTCGCCATGACTGGCCGAACGGCTCAGGCCGCCAGAGTGGGAAGCGCGTTACCCAGTCGGGAAGTCAGCTCCAGCTCTGACGTTCCTGGATGCCGTGTTCGTGGAGTTTGTTGAACAGGGTCTTGTAGCTGACGCCAAGCAGCCGGGCGGCTTCGGCCTTGTTTCCATCGGCGGCCTCGAGCGCGGCGACCACGGCGGCGCGTTCGGCTTCGGCGACCGCCTCGCGAAGGCTCTTCACCGCGCGTGTCGTGGCGGGTGCGGGCGGCGGCTCGGGTGGAGGTGGTTCGGTCACCTCCTGCCGCGGCACCTCGAAGCGCTGGAGAATCACGGCGCGTTCGACCCAGTTCTCGAGCTCGCGCACGTTGCCGGGCCACGGGTGTCGGCGCATCCATTCCCACGCTTCGGCAGAAGGATCGACGCGCGACAGCCGATGGCGCGTGGCGTGGCGTTCCATGAAGTGCGCGAGGAGTGCGGGGAGATCAACCAAGCGCTCACGGAGTGCGGGCAGGTGGATCGGCACGACGTTGAGGCGATACAGCAGGTCTTCGCGAAACTGACCGGCACGTACGAGCGCCTGGAGATCGCGGTGCGTCGCGGCGACGAGTCGCACGTCCACCTTCACCGGCTCGCGACCGCCGACGCGAACCAACTCGCGCTCCTGAATCACGCGCAGCAGACGCGCCTGTGCTTCGAGCGCCATGTCGCCGATCTCGTCGAGGAAGAGCGTGCCTCCGCTCGCCGCCTCGATGACGCCGACCTTGCGCGCATGGGCACCGGTGAAGGCGCCGCGCTCGAAGCCGAACAGTTCGCTCTCGAGCAGTGAAGGTGGGAGCGCCGCACAATTCACCGCGACGAACGGACCGTCGCGTCGTCCGCTGCTGCGATGAATCGCCCGAGACACGAGCTCCTTGCCGGTGCCCGATTCGCCGTTGATCAGGACCGTGGCATCGGTCGCCGCGATGCGGGGCAGGGTGACGACGACCGAAGCGAGCCCTCCTTCAGCGCCGATCAATTCCTTCGCGAGCGAAGTGTCGGAAGCGATCGCTCCGTTGGTGAGTTCGAGTTCCTCGAGCTCTTCGCCCGCGGCGAGCGCCTCTTCGACCGAGGCGAGGAGGCGCGCGTTGTCGAAGGGCTTCACCAGAAAATCGACCGCACCTGCGCGCAACGCCTGCACCGCGCGATCGAGCGTGCCGAAGGCCGTCATCACCACCGCGGGGACACGCCGATCGAGCAACGCGATGCCTTCGCCGTCGGGCAGCTTCACGTCGACCACCATGGCGTCGGGCAGCCGACGCTTCAGCGATTCGCGCGCCGCAGTGATCGACTCGCAGGTCACGACGCGATGTCCGCGCGCGGTCAGCAGATCTTCGAAGAGCGAGCGGAGATTGCGCTCGTCTTCCACGAGGAGGATCTCAGCCATTCGGATTCGTTCCTTTGCGCGCCTCGGCGAGTGGCAGCTCGATGATGGCCTTGGTGCCGCGTGGGGTGTTGCGTTCGAAGCTCAAGGTGCCTCCGCAGGTCGCGGCGCCTGCTTGAGCGATGATCAGCCCGAGGCCCGTCCCATCCGGGCGAGTCGAGCGAAACGCGACCACCGGTGAGGCGAGTGCCTCGTCGGACAAGCCCGTGCCTTCATCGGCGATCAGCACGCGCGCCCGGCCACCATCGAGTCGGGAGACCTGCACGCGAATGGTGCCCGTGCTCTGTGCGTCGCAGGCGTTGCGCAGCAGATTCACCAATGCGCTGCGCAGGCCATCTGGATTGCCGCGGACCTCGAGCGCGTCTTCGACGTCGAGCGAGATCTCCACTGGGCGGGCCTGCACTTCGACGACCGCCACCGCTTCCGTCGCAACCTGGCGGAGCGAGAGCTGTGCTTCCACGTCGTGCGAGAGCGCAGCGGGACGTGCGAGCTGCAGCAGCGATTGCACGCGCGCGTTGATGCGATCGCTCTCGTCGCGAATGATCGTGAGGGCCTTCTCGAAGCGCCCCCGCTCGGATTCCGGGAGTTGCGCCGTGAAATCGGCCATCAACTCCGCGTAGCCACGCACCGCCTGAAGCGGGTTCTTGATCTCGTGCGCGACCATGGCCGACAGCTCGCCGGCGAGCGCGAGACGTTCGAGGTGACTCCACTTGTCCTGCATCGAGCGCACGGTCTTGCGCGCAGTGTCCAGATCTCGTTCCAGCTGCGGCATCAACAGCGCATCGACGCGTCGGCTGACGGCCTCACTCACCACGACGAAGCCGATGCCGAGGAAGAGCGTGGCGACGACGCCAGCGAGGATGCGAGGCAGATCGAGGCCTGCTTCGAGTTGGCGCGCAGCCGCGGCGAGCACGGCGACGACCCCGAGGAAGAGCACCAACCAGGTGACGGCGCGAGACGCGAAGAGCCGCACCACCACGCGCCCCTCGGCGACCTGCACCCACGCGCAGGCGAGCGCCGAGAGCGCGACCCAGAGAAGTGGATCGCCGAGATTCCATGGAGCTCGAGCCAGCGCGGGCAGTGAGATGAGCGAGGCGATCGCAGTCGCTCCTCCGATCGCCAGCGCCATGCGCTTCGAGTAGCGGCGCTCTGCTTCAGTGCCGAGGTTGCGAATCGCGAAGTGCGTGAGAAAGACGAAGCACGGCGCAGCGAACCCCAGCACCCGCGCGAACAGCAGCGGGCGCGGCGCGAGCATGAGTGGACTGAAGACCTGGTCCACCGCGAACCACACCGCGAAGACCAACACCGCGCTCAGGCCCACCAGGGCGTTGCGGTAGGCATTGCGCGTGTCTCTCCACGCTTCGATCACGAAGCCCGAGAAGCTCAACGGCGCGCACAACAGCGCGATGGAGACGGTCAGCGTCTGCGGCATCGGGCTGAAGCCATGGAGCAGGCCGGCGAACACCATTCCCGCAACGCCGAGCGGAGCGAACGCGAACGTCGACATGCCCGGCTCGTGACGCGAGGCGAAGCCGTGCCCCGCGAGCACGAGGCCGAAGAACGCCACCAACAGCGCGACTACCAGCGGAACCAGATCCGACACGCGCCGTCAGCCTTGCACAGCCGGGGCCAGCGTCCTTTAGATGCGCGCTCCTGATGTTCGCGGCGAGCCTGATCGCGTTGATGGCGCTGGGACAGGTCGAGGCTCCGACCGAGCTCACGCTCGCCAACGGCATGAAGTGGGTGCTGGTGCCTCGCCCCGATCGCGGAATCATCGGCGGGGCCGTCGTGGTGCGTGCCGGCGGAGCCGACGAAGTCGAAGGCCACACCGGCGTCGCGCACATGCTCGAGCATCTCGCGTTCAAGGGCACGCCGCTCATCGGCAGCAAGCAGGGCTGGTCCACCGAAGAACCGCTCCAGCGCGCGGTGTTCGACATCGAAGATCGCCTCGCGCAGCTCGAGGCCAGCGGTCAGAGCAACGCTCCGGAAACGCAGACGCTGCTCACCAAGCTCGTTCCCGCCGAACGCGATTGGAGCGCCGCGTACGACTCGAGCGCTTTCCACGTGCTGCTCTTCAAACACGACATCCGCATCAACGCGCACACCTCGAAGGACCTCACCAGCTTCGAGGGCGAATTCCCCAGCGGGAGTCTCGGCGTGTGGCTCGCGGGAGAAGCGCAACGCTTCGCGGCTCCGGTGTTCCGCGATTTCCGCGCAGAGCGCGGCGTCGTGCTGCAGGAACTCAAGGACGGAGAGAGCGAGACCAAGCGCGAGATGGACCGCTTCTACGAGCTCGCCTTTGCCAACACGCCGTACGCGTGGAGCACCATTGGTCACGAGCGCGACGTGCGCACCATCAGCCCGAGCAGCGTC
>JAEUJS010000580.1 GCA_016792935.1 Archangium sp.
GCTCAAGGTCAACGTGAAGCCCTTCGGCTCACGCTGCGAACTCTTCAACACCGGCATCTGGTCGCAGACCGTGGGCCTCGTGATGGACGAGACCAACCCCGACGATCGCGCGTGGGCGAAGACGGTGCGCCCCGTGAAGCCGGGAGAGAAGGCCGCGTTCCACGCAATGGACATCGGCACGTTGCTCAAGGGCAGCGGCTTCGAGCGCATCTCGATTCTCAAGATCGACATTGAGGGCGCCGAGAGCGAGATCTTCGCCAACGACGCCAAGCACTGGCTGCCGAAGGTCGACAACCTCGTCATCGAGCTCCACGGTCCGCAGCACGAGAAGATCTTCCACGCCGCCATCGCGAGCGAAGGCTTCCAGCTCTCGACCTCATGGGAGCTGACGGTGTGCAAGCGGAAGTGAACTGTTGATGCGCACCTCGGTCGTCATCACCGCCTACAACCTCGAGCGCTTCATCGGCGACGCGGTGCGATCTGCGCTCGAGCAGACGCGCAAGCCCGACGAGATCATCGTCGTCAATGACTGCTCCACGGATGCGACGCGCGCTCGTCTCGCGGAGTTCGGCGAAGCCATCACCGTCATCGATCAACCGGTGAACAAAGGCGCCTTGCGAGCCGCGCTCCTCGGCCTCTCGAAGTCGAAGGGCGAGGTGGTCGCGTTCCTCGACGGCGACGACCTGTGGATGCCGACCAAGCTCGAGAAGTGCCTCGCGCTCTTCGAAGCACACCCGACGATGACGGTGGTCTCGCACCAACATCGCCGCGTCGATGCTGACGGCCGACCGCTCGGAATTCGCGACGACACGCACGAGAACATCGACTCCATCGTGCGCCGCACGTCGGATCCGCTCGAGCGCAGTGAGCTCTTCAAGCGCTCCATTCTCGAGAAGCGCGGCTACTGGCTCGGCAGCGCGTATTGCGTTCGCCGGAGCGCGGTCGATCTCCCCGCGTTTCAGGCGTGGGTCGATGCGTTGCCACATCCCGAAGACGTGTACCTCGACCTCGTGCTCGCGCCGTTCGTGGTGCTCCACCATCCCGACTCGATGGTCGGCCTCGTCGACGAGTCGCTCTTCGACTACCGCATTCACGCCAACAACTCGTGCAACGACTACCGCGACGTCGAGCGGGCGCTGCGCTCGGTGCGGCGCGCGTACAACACCACGCTGGCGGCGAACGACCTCAACCTCCGCTTCCCCGACCTGCAGATCGCGCGCGACGGAGCGAAGCGTCACGAAGGCGTGCTCGACCAGTACCGGTATCTCCTCGCGCTCTACAACGACCACCGCGTCGAATCGCTGACCCGCTTCGCGAAGCTCACCGCGCAAGGCGTGCTCAGAGGCCGTCCGCTCGCGCGAGAGACGGCGCGACTCGCGTCGGTGCTGGTCGGTGGCCCGCAGCTGTTCCTCAAGTTGAAAGATCGCGCGCAGAGCACGGCCGAGCAGCTTCGTGAGATCCGCCGCTCGCTCGGACTGTTGTCGTGAAGCCCGGTCTGTTCCGCACCATCGCGCTGACCTACGGCACGCAGTTGCTCGCCATGCCGCTCTCGCTCGCCTCGTCGGCGCTGCAGGCGCGCGTGCTCGGCTCAGCAGGACGCGGGCAACTCTCGGTGTTGCAGACCACGGTCGGCATCGCGGTGCTCTACCTGGGCCTCGGTCTTCCGAGCGCCATCACGTACCACCTGGCCAGCAAGAAGGTGTCGCTCGACCAGTTGAAGGGTCCGCTCTCGCGGTATCTGGTGTTCGCGACGGCAGCGCTCAGCGCGATCCTCGGCGTGCTGCTCATCACCGGACTCGAGCCCAAAGTGCTCGGCCACGGAGCCACGCCACGCACCATCGCGCTCGTCGTCGCGCTCTTCACGTTGACGATTCACAACGCGTGGATGGCCGCGGTGCTCTCCTCGCGCCGCGACTTCGGAGCCATCAACCGCATCACGCTCGTCGCTGTCGCGGTGCCCGTCGCTGGCTACGGCCTCGCGCTCGCACTCGGTACCGGTGGACTCGACCCGCTCGTCATCGCGTTCTCGGTGTTGCTCAGCAACGAGTTCATCAAGGCGGTGCTCTACGCATTGCGAGTCTGGGCGCCGCAAGCCACCACCGCACTCGTCGAATCCACGACTCACCCGATTCGCGTGATGATCGGCTTCTCGCTGCTCGCGTGGGCGTGCGACTCGATTCAGTTCCTCACCTACCGTCTCGATGTGTGGCTGGTCAGCGGGTACCACGGTGACTCCGCGCTCGGGCAGTACTCCCTCGCCGTGACGCTGGGAGAGATGGTGTGGCTGCTGGCTTCGGCCATCGCGGCCGTGTTCTTCCCGCACGTGCCGACGATGGAACGAAGCGTCGCCATCGCGTTGACGTGCCGCCTCGCCGCGTTCTCGTTCGTCGCGAGCTTCGGCCTCGCGCTGATTGGCTTCCTGCTCTCGATTCCACTCTTGCCGATCATCTTCACTGCGCAGTTCGAACCGTCGGTGCAGCTGCTCGGCATTCTGCTCATCGGCGTGGTGCCGTACAGCATCGCCAAGGTGGTGGGGAACTACCTCGCGGGCTCCGGAGCGATGCGCTTCTCGCTCTACAGCGCGCTGGTCTCGATGGTGGTGTGCGTGACGCTCGATCTGATCTTCATCCCGCGCTTCGGAGCGATCGCCGCCGCAGGAGCGACCGCCACCGCGTACTGCGTCTTCACCGCGGTCATCGTCGAGTCGTTCCGACGACGGGAAAAGCTCTCGTGGTCCGACGTGCTACGTCACGCCCGAACACCGCAGAAGCTCGCGCCAGCGGGGGGCACGTGACGACGGAGCAGACCAAAGAGCGCTTCACCGAGCGCGAGTTCTGGGACGACTACTGGCGCGGCATGCGTCTGCCCGCTTCCGTCGGCTGGTCCACCAACGTGGGCCACAACGAGATCTTGAAGCTGCTGACGCGCGAGCTGAAGACGCGCGGGTTGAAGACGCTCGAGGTGGGTGGCGCTCCGGGGCAGTACCTCGCGTTCCTGGTGAAGGAGTTCGGCGCCGAAGGCCACGTGCTCGACTACTCGCCCATCGGCTGCGCGGCGACCAGGCGCAACTTCGAGCTCCTCGGGTTGCCGGTGTCGGTGCACGAAGGTGACTTCTTTTCCGACGCGACGCTGCAGCCGCGCCAGTTCGACGTCGTGTACTCCCTGGGGTTCATCGAACACTTCGGAGATCTCACCAGCGTGATGGAACGCCACGTGCGCCTCACGAAGCCGGGCGGACTGGTCATCGTCGGCTGCCCCAACTTCCGAGGCATCAACGGCTGGTTCCTCTCGCGTCTCGCTCCGGAGCTGCTGAGCAAACACAACACGCAGATGATGGACCCCGCCGACTGGGTGACCTTCGAGCAGAAACTCGGGCTCACTCCGCTCTTCCGCGGCTGCATCGCGGGCTTCGAACCGGGCATCTTCAACCGTTGGGAAAAGCCGTCGGTGCGTCACGCTCCGCTCAAGCTCGCCGCCGCCGTCATGCAGCGCGCGTTTCGGTGGAAACCCTTCAAGCTCGTCAACGACGTGCGCTTCAGCCAGTACTCGATGGCCGTCTACCGGGTGCCGTGACGATGGCGCGTGCGTTCATCACCGGAGCGCGCGGGTTCCTCGGCGTCGAGCTCGTCAAAGCCGCGCGTCGCGCAGGTCACGACGTCATCGAGACCGACGTGCGCGGAGAACCTTCGCTCGATCTCCTCGACACCGATGCGGTGCGTGCTGCGTTGAGCGCTGCGAAGCCGGAGTTGCTCTTTCATTGCGCTGGTCTCACTCGCGCGGATCCGGCGCTGCTGCTGCGGGCGAACGTGGTCGCTACTGCGAGTCTGTTGAGCGCGATGCGCGATGCTGCTCCGAAGTGCCGACTGGTGCTCGTGAGTTCGAGCGCGGTCTACGCACCGACGAGCGAGAAGGTGACGGAGGCGCACCCCACCCGGCCCGTCGCTCCGTATGGGCTGAGCAAGCTCGCGCAAGAGCTTCTTGCGCTGCATGAGGGGCGCTCCCGCACCCTGACCCTCTCCCCGAGGGAGAGGGGATCGCCTTCGACCCTCCCATCCCCTGCTCCCTCTTCGCTCGACGTCGTCATCGCGCGCGCGTTCAACCTCGTCGGCCCGGGCATGCCTGAGTCGCTCGCCGCCGGTGCCTTCGCGCGTCACGTGCTGAACGCCGAAGAGAACCACGGCCCCACCGAGTTCAGCGTCGGCGACACGTCTGCGATTCGCGACTTCATCGACGTGCGTGACGTCGCGTCGGGCCTTCTCGAGGTCGCGACGCACGGGCGCAGTGGAGAGACCTACAACCTGTGCCGCGGAATCGGCGCGCCGGTGCACGACTGCCTCACGGCGCTGGTGAAGCTCGGTCGCATGAAAGTGACGCCGAAGGTCGCTCCGCCCGGGCACAACGACAACCCTTCGCAGGTCGGAGACGGCAGCAAGCTCGCTGCGCTCTCGCCGTGGCGCGCCACCATTGCGCTCGAGACCTCGATGAACGACATGATGAACGCGCTGCGCATGCAGCAGGGAGAGACTCCATGAGCTTGAAGAACAAGACGGTGTTGGTCACCGGAGCCGGCGGTTTCATCGGGAGCCACCTCGTCAACCGCCTCCTCGACGACGGCGCGAAGGTGCGCGCGCTGCTCCGCTACACGACACGGCCCGACCTCGGGAATCTGGAGTTCCTCGCAGCCGACAAGAAGGCGCGCATCGAGGTGATGCGCGGTGACCTGCGCGACCCCGAGGCGATTCGACGCGCAGTGAACGGCTGCGAGGTCGTGCTCCACCTCGGCGCGCTCATCGCCATTCCGTATTCCTATGTGAACCCACGCGAAGTCTTCGACGTCAACGTCACCGGCACCCTCAACGTGCTCGCCGCGGCGCGCGACGCGAAGGTCAGCCGCGTGGTGCACACCTCGACCAGCGAAGTGTTCGGCACCGCGCGTTACACGCCCATCGACGAAGCGCACCCCATGCAGGGCCAGTCTCCGTATTCCGCGAGCAAGATCGGAGCAGACCGCCTCGTCGAGAGCTTCTTCCGCTCGTTCGACATTCCCGCGGTGACGCTGCGCCCGTTCAACACCTTCGGCCCGCGGCAGTCGGCGCGCGCCATCATTCCCACCATCATCAGCCAGGCGCTGACGCAGAAGGAATTGCGGCTCGGCAGCCTCACGCCCACGCGCGACTTCACCTACGTCACCGACACCGTCGACGGCTTCATTCGCGCCGCGACCGCCGAGGGCGTGGTCGGTCAGGAGCTC
Organism: Archangium sp.; assembly: GCA_016792935.1. GTDB lineage: Bacteria > Myxococcota > Myxococcia > Myxococcales > Myxococcaceae > Archangium_A. Next base: position 5,252 of record JAEUJS010000580.1, read on the forward strand.
AACCTCGGCACCGGCACCGCGGTCAGCATCGGCGAGCTGGTCGAGCTGGTGTTCAAGTTGATCGGCAAGAAGCTCCCCATCGTCACCGAGGAGGCGCGCATCCGGCCGGCGAAGAGCGAGGTGCTGACGCTGCTGGCCAACAACGCGAAATCGAAGGCGGCGATGGGCTGGGAACCGCGCGTGAATCTGGAGCAGGGCCTCGGGCACACCATCGATTGGGTCAAAGAGAATCTGAATGCCTTCAGACCCGCCGAGTACACTGTTTGAGGTACACGCTTCGTCTCGCATGCGCGCCATCGTTCTCGCAGGTGGAAAAGGCACCAGGCTCGCGCCGTACACCACGGTGCTGCCCAAGCCGCTGATGCCGATCGGTGACGTGCCGATCCTCGAGGTCGTGTTGCGTCAGCTGGGCCATCACGGGTTCCGCCGCGTCTCGCTCGCCGTCGGCTACTTGAGCGAGCTGTTGATGGCGTACTGCGGCGACGGCCAGAAGTTCGGAGTCGCCCTCGACTACTCGCGTGAGGAAAAACCGCTCGGCACCGCGGGCCCCATCGCGCTGGTGAAAGACCTCGACGCCACCTTCCTGGTGATGAACGGCGATCTCCTCACCACGGTCGATTACTCGGCGATGTTGAAGGCGCACCGCGAGTCGGGCGCCATCGCGACGGTCGCCACCTTCGAGAAGACGGTGAAGATCGATCTCGGCGTGCTCGAGCTGTCGGCCGAGCAGCAGATCACCGACTACATCGAGAAGCCCACCATGCGGTACCAGGTGAGCATGGGCATCTATTTGTTCGAGCCGCGCATCCTCTCGTTCATCAAGAACGGCGAGCGGCTCGATCTTCCAGATCTCGTGAAGACGTTGTTGGGGAAGGGCGAGCGGGTGCATGCCTATCGGCATGGCGGCTACTGGCTCGATATCGGCCGCCACGACGACTACCTCGAAGCTCAAAAAGAGTTCGAGGAGCACCGCTCGCAGTTCTTGCCCGAACGACGGCCGGGGCAATGACGCAGACGCTGATTCTCAGCCCCGGGTCATGGCCCTCGTCGGTGAGCGTGGAAGACACGTTCATGCAGCCGGAGGTCGATGGCGCGCTGAAGGTCTTCGACCGCGTCATCGTCGCACCACAGATGATCGGCGGTGAGCTGGCGCGAGCGCCTCGCGGGATCGAGATCGACGTCTCGCTGGCCGAACGTCTCGCGCGCCGCACCCGCGTCCAGACCGTGCGCGCGGCGCTCGAAGGTCCGTTGCCGCTCAACGAGCTCTTCCGCCGCCCCCAGGTGCTGCGGCACAAGAAGGCGATGGTCGAGTTCGTCGCGCATGCCGCACGCGCGTCGATCGCCAGGCACTGGCTCGATGACAGCCTGTCGGCCATGAGGCTCGACCCGGCGCACGTCACCGTTTCGACGTTCTGGTGGACGCCTGCCACCACCGGCTTCGCGCTCTTGCGACGCACGCGGCCTGGCCTCAAGGTCTTCACGCGCGCACACGGCTTCGACCTCTACGAAGACCGGCACGACCCCGCCTACATCCCCGCGCGAGAGACCGGCTTGCGGTGGCTCTGTCGGGTCTTTCCGGATTCCGCGGCTGGCACCTCGTACCTCCAGAAGGCGGTGCCATGGGCGGCGCAAGTGGTCGAGACGGCGCGCCTGGGCGTCGACGATCCGCGCGTCATCGCAAAGCCATCGACCGATGGCGTGTTGCGCGTCGTCACGTGCTGCATGTTGCGCCCCATCAAGCGCATCGGGCTCCTCGTCGAAGGTCTCGCGGCGGCGGCGAAGCTCGCGCCTGCGCAGCGCATCGAGTGGACGCACCACGGCACCGGCCCGCTGCAGGCCGAGCTCGAGGCGCGCGCGAAGGAACTGCCCACCACCATCACCTCGCGCTTCGCGGGCTACTCGTCGCAGGCCGCGCTCTTCGAGGCCTACGCGAAGTCGCCAGTCGACGTGGTGGTGAACACCAGCGTGTCGGAAGGAACGTCCGTCGCGCTGATGGAAGCGATCGCGTGCGGCATTCCGCTCCTCGTCACCGCGGTGGGTGGCAACGTGGAGATCGGCGGGCCGGAGAACTCGGTTCACCTGAGCGCCAATCCTTCGCCGGAAGAGATCGGTCGCGCGTTGCTGCAGTTCAGGCCTGAAGCGTCCGGTGCGCTCGCGCGGCGCACTGCGAGCCGCGCGTTGTGGGAACGTGACTACGACTCGCGCCGCAATTCGTTCGAGCATTTCCGGACGCTGCGTGCGTGGCCGACGCCGCCGTCGATGATGAAGCCTGCGTAAGACGTGCTCCCTCACCCCGACCCCTCGGGAGCCCGCGCCAACACGTTCAGGTCAATTGGAGCGCGAGGCGTTCGGCGTCGGACAGGTAGCTGATCAACACCGCGCGATGCGGGCCGATGAAGACGAACTTCGCGCCCACCGCGACCGCTCCGTAGCCGAGATCGAAGGCGGCCTTGAGATCGCGCTCGTCACGCGCTCCACCCGCGGCGACGACGGGCACGTTGACCGCGCCTTTGAGCGACGCGAGCAGATCGAGATCGAGCCCATCGAGCGTGCCGTCGCGATCGACCGACTGCACGAGCAACTCTCCCGCGCCGGCCTCGACGAGCGCCTGCATCCACCGGCGCGGGTCCGTCTCGTGCGGCGTGCGCCCCGCGTGCGACCACACCTTCGCCCGGCCGAAGAAGTCGCGCTTCACATCCACCACGCCCACGATGCACTGCACACCGAACGCGTTCGACAGCTCGCGCACCAACTTCAAGTCGTCGAGCGCCGTGGTGTTGAGCGCCACCTTCTCCACTCCCAGGCGCAGGAGTGTCCGCACGTCCTCGTAGCTGCGCACGCCGCCCGAATACGCGACCGGCATGAACGCTTCCGAGACGATGGACTCGACGAGCGCGAAGTTGGGGCCTCGCCGTTCGCGACTGGCGTGGATGTCGATGAGGAAGAGCTCGTCGACTTCCTTCTCGTTGAAGATCTTCACCGCGTTGATCGGATCTCCCACGTAGACCGGCTTGCGGAACTTCCGCGTCTTCACCAGCCCGCTGCCCGACAAGAGCAATGAGGGAATGACGCGCCTACGCAGCACTGCGAACCGCCTCGACGTAGTTCGAGAGGAGCTTCATGCCGTGGCCATGGCTCTTCTCGGGATGAAACTGCGCGCCCCACACATTGCCGCGACGTACCGCCGCCACGAAACGCAGCCCGTACGTCGCATAGGCCGCCACCACGTCGGCCGACTGCGCGACGAGATGAAACGAGTGCACGAAATAGAAGCGCGTTCGGCCCGGCTCGTGCCCGCGGAACATCTGCGTGTCGAGCGGCTCGACCTCGTTCCACCCCATGTGCGGCACCGGGAGCTGCGGCGGCGGGGTGCCGTGAAAATCGAACTTCTTGCAGTGTCCGTCGATCCACCCGAGGCCCGGAGCGCTGCCTTCTTCCGACCCGCGCGAGAGCAGCTGCATGCCCAGGCAGATGCCGAGCACCGGCACCTTCGCTCCCTGCACGCGCTCGTGAAGCGCTGACGTGATGCCGCGTGCGTCGAGGTTCTTCATGCCTGCGTCGAAGTGACCGATGCCCGGGAGGATGAGCGCCTTCGCTTCCGACACCGCTTTGCCTTCAGTGGCGATCGTCGGCCGAACTCCGAGACGGCGGAGCATGTTGGCCACAGAGCCGATGTTGCAGAGGCCGGTATCGACGATGGTGATCATTGAAGCGTCAGCGATGCGCGAGCGTCGCCCGCACCACCGTATCCAACTGCGCTTCGCTCAGCTCAGGATAGACGGGGAGCGCGAGTGATTCGTTGGCCGCAGCCTCGGCTTCGGGGAAATCGCCGGGCATTCCGCCCCACGACGCGAAGCACGCCTGGAGGTGCATGGGCTGCGGGTAATAGATCTCGGTGCCGATTCCCTGCTCCGCGAGGCGCTTCTTGAGCCCGTCGCGATCGATCGAGCGCACCACGAACTGGTTGTAGACGTGCCGCACGTTCTTCCCCTCGCGCGGGAGCGTCAGCGGCTGGCTCTTCGAGGGACGCGAGGCGTTCGCATCGACGCCCAGCTCGGTGAAGCGCTTTCGATAGAACGCCGCGTTCTTCTGCCGCCCCGCAGTCCACCCGTCGAGGTGCGGAAGCTTGGCGCTCAGAATCGCGGCCTGGAGCGCGTCGATGCGGAAGTTGCCGCCGACGATCTTCGAGAAGTACTTCGGCTCCTGACCTTGCGAACGGAGGAGCTTCACCGTGCGCGCGAACTTGTCGTCGTTGGTGACGACCGCGCCGGCGTCTCCGAACGCGCCGAGGTTCTTCGAGGGGAAGAACGAGAGGCAGCCCATCGCGCCCCACGCGCCCGCGCGCTTGCCGTTCCATTCCGAGCCGATGGCCTGCGCCGCGTCTTCGATGACCGGGAGCGCGTGTTTGTTCGCCACCGCCATCACCGCGTCCATGTCGGCCATCTGACCGAACAGATGCACGGGCATGATCGCCTTCGTCTTCTTCGTGATGGCGCGCTCGAGCTTGCTGACATCGAGGTTGTACGAGACGGGATCGATGTCGACGAAGACGGCCTTCGCTCCGAGCCGCGCGATGCAGGTCGCAGTCGCGACGAAGGTGTTGGGGCTGGTGATGACCTCGTCGCCCGGCTTCACGTCGAGCGCCATCAGCGCGACGAGAATGGCGTCGGTGCCGCTCGTCACTCCGATGGCGTGCGCGCAGCCGGAATACGTCGCAATCGACTTCTCGAGCGCCTCGACCTCGGGCCCCAAGATGAAGTGCTGGCTGTCGACCACGCGCGCAATGGCGGCGTCGATGTCTTTCTTGATGCTCGCGTACTGCGCCTTCAAGTCGAGCAGCGGAACCGGTTCTCCAAACGGCTTCTGCGTGGTGCTCATGGGAGATCCTTCTCCTCGTTCCAGTCTTTGCAGCGCAGCACGCCGGGCTCGACCTCTTCGTAGACCCAACCCGACTCCGGGCACTTCATGACGCCGTTGCCGTCTTTCTCGAGCACGTGGCCGTGGCGGCTCACCCACGCGACGCGCCTGGCAGGCACGCCGAGCATCAACGCGTAGTCGGGCACTTCACTGCGCGTCACCACTGCGCCTGCACCGATGAGCGCGTAGCGGCCGATGGTGGAGCCGCAGACGATGGTGGCGTTCGCTCCGATGCTCGCGCCGCGTTTGACGAGCGTGCGCTGGTACTGGCCCTTGCGGACGATCTCCGAGCGCGGGTTGACGACGTTGGTGAACACGCACGACGGACCGCAGAAGACATCGCGCTCGAGCTCGACGCCTTCGTAGAGCGAGACGTTGTTCTGCACCTTCACGTTGGAGCCGATCTTCACTCCACCGCCGATGTAGACGTTCTGCCCGAAGCTGCAGCGCTCGCCGATCTCGACCTTCGGCATCACGTGCGTGAAGTGCCAGATCTTGGTGCCGTCACCGATGGTGACCGGTTGATCGACGACCGCGGTGGGGTGGGCCCAGTAGGGAGTGCTCATCGTTGGTGTCCTCAGCGCTTCAACCGCTCGTGAACCATGGGGTGCACGTCGCCCGTCGGAGCCGCCACCGGCATCGAGCGCAGCGCGTGCACCAGCTCAATGGAAGGCCGCGCATCGTCGAGCCCGAAGCCACGGCCCGCGAGCGTCTCGGAATAGATGGTGGTGTGGAGATCTCCGAAGCCCTCGGAGAATTCGATCTCCTTGCCATCGACGGTGATCGATCGCGAGGTGGTCTTCTTCCCCGGCTCGGGCGTGAACGGCAGATCCTTGATGTCGATCGAAAGGAACCACCGCACCCGCGCGCGCTCCAGCTGCATCACGCCGCCGACCTTGCGCGCCTCCGACAGATGCACGGTGGACTTCTCGACCTTGCCGAACAGCCACGTGAGCAGATCGAAGAAGTGGATGCCGATGTTGGTGGGCACGCCGCCTGATTTCTCCGGCACGCCCTTCCACGACACGTCGTACCAGTTGCCGCGCGAGGTGATGTACGTGAGGTCGACGTCGTGAATCTTCGAGGGCTTCAGCCCGGCGGCGCCGCCAGCAGAGGGCGGCTCGGCGAGCAGCTTCTGCCGCAGCTCGATCAACTTCGGGTGCACGCGCAACTGCAGCACGGTGAACACGCGGCGGTTCGTCTCGCGCTCGATCTCGTGGAGCGCATCGAGGTTCCACGGGTTGATGACCAGCGGCTTCTCGCAGATGACGTCGGCGTTGACGCGCATCGCGAGGCGGCAGTGCGCGTCGTGCAGATAATTCGGAGAGCACACGCTGACCCAGTGCACGCGCTCGGCGTCAGGCCCGCGGCGCGCCTTCTCGAGGTAGCGATCGAGGCGCTCGATCTCGGTGAAGAAGCGCACGTCGAAGGCGTACGAGTCGAGCACGCCCACCGAGTCCTTCGGGTCGGCCGCGGCGACGAGCCGGTTGCCGGTGTCGCGAATGGCCTTCAAGTGCCGCGGCGCGATGTACCCGCCCACGCCGATGACTGCGAAGTTCTTGCTCATGTCGAAGCCTGTGCCCAAAGACCCTGGTAGTACGCCCGCATCGATGCGAGCGAGAAGTTCTGCGCGCAGAACTGCCGCATGGTCGCCACGCGCTTCTCGAAGTCGGGCTTCGAGAGAGACAACGCGGCGAGCGCTCCCGGCAGCAGATCTTTCGCGGTGAATTCACGCGGCACGAAGTGCGCGAAGTCGTCGCGCGCGATCTTCCGCGTGGTGCCCACGTCGGTGACGATCGGCACGCAGCCACACGCCATCGCCTCGAGCAGCGCCTTGCTCGGGTAGTTGTTGGTGAACTGAATCGAAAAGAACACCTTCCCCTCGGCGAGCGTGCCGATGGGGTTCGGCTCGTAGCCGGCCTGTACGTCGATCTTCGGGCGCAGCGCCGCGACGGCCTCGGCCACTCCAGGGCTGCGCGTTTCGCGCCCCATGAAGCGATATTCCGGCGATGCGATGCCCCCGGCCCGCAGCCCGGCGTCGAGCTCGGGCAGGCAGTCGACGAGGCGATCGATCTGCTTCTCGCGGCTGAACAAACCCGTGAAGACCAGCCGGTTCTTCTTCACCGCCGCGGGCTGGTAGGTCTCGAGATCGACGAAGCTGTTGGGCGTGACGCTGATGTGCTCGCGCTTGTGCGGGAAGAGCCCGCGCAGCATGTTGGCCACGCCTTCGTCGAGCACGTCGGTGCGCGCCGCGAGCGCCACGCTCGAGCCGATGGCTGCCATGCCCTTCCAATTCACGCCGGTGAGCGTCGAGCCGGCGACCGTGTAGACGGTGCGCGCCGGGCGAATGAGGCCGATCAACGTCGGCGGCAACAACGTGAAGTGGAACACCGCGTTGGGGTGACGCACGCGCAGCCAGCTCAACGTGACGCGCAGCTTGCGCATCGTGTTCTGGCCGTCGTCTTCGACGATGGTCGCCTGGTCGACGAACGAGGCGAGGTGCGAGAGGTCGACCGCGCGCACCAGCTCGTCGAAGAGAGAGCGCGGCACGACGAGGTGCACGTCGCGGTCGCCGCTGCGCTTCAGGTCGACCCACAGCCCGGCGAAGCGCTTCTCGGCTCCTCCAATG
>JAEUJS010000599.1 GCA_016792935.1 Archangium sp.
CGGCATGACGGCTTCGACGAAGACGAAGTACCCGAGCACGAAGAGCGGGAAGACCAGCGCCGACATGATGCCGAACAGCTTCAGATCTTTGCCGAGCGTGCGCGTCGACAGGCCGTAGTCGGGCCAGTCTTCACCGCGGTACGCGATGGCGTGGAGCGGGAGATACAGAAAGCCCACCGTCGCGAAGACTTTTCCGAGCGGCTTCCAGATCACGAAGCCGATCAAGACCGCGGCAAAACAGACAGCCCACAACACCAGCGCTTCACGCGCGGCATCCTTCGGCAGCCAGCGAGGTCTCGTTCGGGGAAAAAGCCTCGCGTGCGCGCCATCGACCAGCGCGTCGAGTCGGGCGAGCACGTCCGTCAGGCTCCGAGCGCTCTCTTCAACGCCGCGTGGCGCTGGTGGAGCTGCAGGTTGAGCGGGTCGATCTGCAGCGCGTTCTCACAGGCGTCGAACGCTTCCTTGAGCTGGCCGTTCTGCTCGTAGCCCTTGCTCGCCAGCAGCTTCACGTGCGCCGAACCAGCAGCGCTCGGGTGTTCGACGAGGAATTCCTGACGCAGGCGCTCGAGATCGAGCGGCCCGAGGCCACCGGTGATGCAACGCGCGATGCCCTTCCAGTTGCCGCGGTGCGCGTCGTAGCGGGCGCGGGCGAGCGGCGCGCTGAGCGCCTCCTTCGCGGTGCGCACGCGAGCGAGCGTCGCCTCGAGCTGCGCGGTCTCGTTGGGCTTCAGGTTCTTCTTGAGCAACGCGCTGAGCTGGCCGTTCACCTCGGTGCAGCGCTGGGCGATGGCGTCCATCTCCGAGGTCGGGGGGATCGAGAGCAAGATGTAGTGATCGCCGTTCATGCGATCGCGGTACTTGCCGAGCAGCGCGTCGACGGTCTGATCGCGCGGCGCTTCCGTCACCTTGGGCTGCAACGGCAGGCCCTGCACGAGGCGGTTGAGATCGTCACGCAGGGCGGGAGTCACGTCGATGAACTGCACGCCGAAGCCCGGAGACATGCCCCACGCCTTGGCTTGATCGGCGGGCACGTGACGCACGACCTCTGCGAGCAGCTCGAGGTTTCCCGCCGACGGAATCTTGATCTTCACCTTGCTGAACACCACGGGGAGTCCACCCGACGTCGAGAGGAACATGCCCCCCTTGCTGATGTCGGTGCACTGCATGGTGCCGATGGTGGTGCCGTCGATCTTCGAGACCACGGCGTCGAAGCGCGCGGTGTGACGCGGCTGCGGTGGAGGCGGACCGGCCGGCGCGACGGGAGAAGCAGTACGCCCCTGGAACGGCGTCGGAATGCGCGTGCGGGAAGGGGAAGACGTGTGACCGGTCTTCAGCGCTTCATCGAGCGCGTTCGCGAAGTCGTTCGCGGTCTGGAAACGCTCGTTGGGGTCTTTCGACATCGCCTTCTGAATGGCGAGGCCCCACGCGCGCGGAACGCTCTGGACCTCTTCGTGCGCTGGCCTCGGGTTCTGCGAGCGGTGTGCGACGAGGAGATCGGCGAGGCCACGCTGCGGGAAGGGCAGACGGCCCGTGGCGAGCAGCCACGCGATGCAGCCCAGAGAATAGATGTCACTGCGCCCATCGACCGGAGCGGAGTTGGCCTGCTCGGGCGACATGAACTCCGGCGTTCCGACGATCAGACCCGCGGCGGTTTGCGTGCTCGAGCGGTGCGTGTCGAGGAGCTTCGCGAGGCCGAAGTCGAGCACCTTGACGAAGTTCTCCTGCTTACCGCGCTTGATGAGGAAGATGTTCTCGGGCTTGAGGTCGCGGTGAACGATGCCCGCTTCGTGCGCGGCCTGCAGCGCGTCACACACTTGCTGCAGAATCGGGATCGAGATCGCCGCGGGCACCGGCTGCGTCATCAGGTAGTTGAGCGGCTTTCCTTCGAGGTACTCCATCACCAGGTAGTAGCGGTGCGGAGGGACCACGTTCATGTCGAAGATGTTGACGATGTTCTCGTGGCCAATGAGGTTGACCGCGCGCGCTTCAGCGTAGAAACGCGCGACGAGCCCTTCGTCAGACGCCAACTTTTCCTGCAGCACCTTGATGGCGACGCGCGAGCCGATGATCGCGTGTTCACCCAGGTAGACGGTGCCCATTCCACCGCGCCCGATCACCCGGCTGATCTTGAATGACCCGAGAGTCGAGCCAACGATTGGGTCCGCGTTCGCCATGCTTCTGCCGCGGACTGTAGACGAACCAGCGTGTAGGAGCGGAGAGTTTTGACCGTGCTTCAGGCGCGGTTCAGCGTCGGGCGATCGCTTCCTGGAAGCGCTTGAGTTCGAGCGTGTTGACGACGTCGCTCTTGCGTGCCCACCCGCGCCTTGCAGCCGCAACGGCAAAGGGCAGATGCACCTCGAGCTCGTGCACCGAATGCGCGTCGGTGGAGATCACCAGCTTGATCTTCCGCTCCAGCGCCTTGCGCACCCACTCGCTCGCGAGATCCATGCGATCGGGGCAGCCGTTCACCTCGATGGTGATGCCCTTCTTCGCCGCCTTGTCGAGGATCTCTTCCATGCGCATCGGCGCCGCTTCGCGCTTCAGCAGGAGCCGGCCCGAGGGGTGCCCCCAGATGTGCAGATGTGGGTTGTCGAACGCGTTCAGCACACGCTTCGTCATCGCGTTCTCGTCTTGCGAGTAGCGCTGGTGAATCGAGCCGATCACGATGTCGAGCTGCTCGAGCAACGAGTCGGGGTAGTCGAGTGAGCCGTCTTCGAGGATGTCGCTCTCGATGCCCTTGAGGAGCGTGATGCCCTTGCCGACCTTCTCCTGCACCTCGTCGATCTCGTCCCACTGCTTCTTCAGCTTGTCGATGGTGAGACCGCCCGCGTAGTTGCTGCTCTGCGAGTGCTCGGTGACGGTGAAGTACTTGAAGCCCATCTTCATCGCGGCGCGGGCCATGGCTTCGAGCGAGTCGCGCCCGTCGCTCCACGTGGTGTGGGAGTGGATGTTGCCCTTGATGTCGTCTTCGGTGACCAGGTCTTGCGGGATCTCGTGCGCGAGCGCGGCCTCGATCTCGCCCCAGTCCTCACGCAGCTCGGGCGGCACGTACTGCATGCCCAGCAGCGCGTAGATGTCCTTCTCCTGCTTGATGGGGAGCTTCTCTTCCGCGCCCTCGTGTTTCGCTTTGGGCTTCTTGTCGTCGCCGTCCGAGGCCTTCTTGCCATCGCCCATGCGGAAGACGCCCCACTCGGAAATGGTGAGTCCCTTCTCGAGCGCGAGCATGCGCAAGCGAATGTGGTGCGCCTTGCTGCCGGTGAAGTGGTGCAGCGCGCTCGCGAAGTCTTCGTCGGGGAGCACGCGGAGGTCGACCTGGAGATCGGTGTCCTTCATGCGCACCGAGGCCTTCGATTCGCCCTGACCGAGTGACTCGGCGATGCCTGGATATTTGAGGAAGTACTCGAAGACCGGCTGTGCATGCTCCGCGCTCGCCGTGACGTCGACGTCGGCGACCGTTTCTTTTTGCCTGCGCACCGAGCCGCCGAGCGAGGCGCGAATCACCCCGGGGCCCTTCTTGATGTACTCGAGGATCGCGTTGGCCTGTTCCAGCACGTCTCCGAGGCGCTTGCGGCCGCCGGAGCCCATGGTGCGGCGCGCGACGGCGATCGACGCGAGGAGCTTCTCTTCGGTCTTCTGGCCAAACCCCT
>JAEUJS010000607.1 GCA_016792935.1 Archangium sp.
TTCCCGGAGCGGGCGGCATGCCCGGCGCACCCGGCATCGGACGCGCCATTCCAGGCCCCGGAGGCATCGTTCCCGGCATGCCCGGCACACCCATCGGGCGCGGCGGCATGCCCGGCTGCGTGCCCATCGGTATTCCACCCGGCATTCCCGGGCGCGGCGGCATTCCCGGCTGCGTGCCCATCGGGATTCCGGGCGAGGGACGGAGTGGCTGACCGGGCATGCCCTGCGGACCCGCCATCGGGCGCGGCTGACCAATTCCACCCATCGGCTGACCCATGGGCTGTGCGGGGCGCGTCTGCATCGGCTGCGCGACCGGAGCCGCAGGCTGCGGAACCGAAGCGGCCGTCATCGGCGCTCCGATGCCGACGGGCGCTCCACCCGCGGGCAGACCGACCGACACCTTCACGCGATCGAGGAACGACGCGCTGTCGAACGGCTTGGGGATGTGACCGTTGGCGCCGCACGCCTGCGCGCGCGCGGGATCGAAGGGCTCGAACGTGCCGGCGAGCAACAGCACCGGGATGTGCGCCGTGTTCGGATCATTCTTGAGCTCGGAGCAGACGTCGTAACCGTTCTTGCCCGGCATCATGCAGTCGGCGAGCACGAGATCGGGCCGCAGCTCACGCGCGCGCGCGACGGCGTCGATGCCGTTGTCGACCGCGGTGAGGGTGAGATCTTCCGTCGCGAAGAGCATTCCGACGACCTTGCGGATCGTGAGCGAGTCATCAGCGACGAGGACGGATTTGGGCATGGCGCTGCGAAGTGTAGGGGCAAGCTGCGAGGCCCCTCAAGAAAACATGCGTCGCACGTCGAGCACCCCCACGCCGTCGAGGGAGGTCGCGTGCCGCACGCCCTCCACCTGACTGGCTGACAACCCGAGGAGGTCCCCGTTGACTTCGAACAGCACCACGAAGGGCTGCACGAGTCCGAGCGGGCCCACCGTGAAGACCGGGCACAGCTGCGAGCGGTGCAACGCCACGCCGAGGAAGCTGCCGGCGTTGGGTGAGCGATTGAAGTGCGCTCCGGCTTCGATCACCTGCACCACGTGATGGAGCGGAACACCCAGCCGCTCACCCTGCACCGTGAACACCAGCGCTGATTCGGCGGTGCGCAGCTGACGATCGAGCGGCTTGAGCTGTTTGGGCAACCCACGCGCGACGCCGTCGGGCTCGAGCTCGAAGACGAGGCGATCTTCGAACTCCAGCGCGGCGCCGATCGCAGGAGAGATGAGCGGCACCAACCTCCCCTGCACCGGCCAGCGCGGGCACGGGCCGGCATCGAACACGCCATCCACCCGCTTCACCTTCAACGCGAACGGCGGAGTCGTCGCCATCACCACGCCAGCCTGCGCTTCGGGCTCGGCGTCGCCTCCGAGGAGCGCAGACAGATCGCCCGAGCCCAGGCCCTCGGGGAGCGTGAGCACGCCGGCGTCGCTGGCGCGCGTCACCTCTTTCACGCGCACGGCATCGATGGCGTAGCGGGTCGGACCTGCGCCGAAGAAGACACACAGTCGCCGCTGCATGAGGTGCATGGTATCTCCCGCCGCCCACGCTCATGGCTCAGATTCTCCTGGTCGACGACGAGAAGGTCGCGCGTTCGCTGTACAGCGACTACCTCGCCGGTGCGGGCCATGAGGTCACGGCGGTCGGCTCATCGAAGGAAGCGCGCGAGGCGTTGGAAAAAGAGCGCTTCGATCTGATGGTGACCGATCTGATCCTCCCGCAGAGCGACGGCATGGCGCTGTTGCAGTTCGTGAAGGCCAGCCAGCCCGACATCGAGGTGGTGGTGATCACCGCGCTCGACAAGGTCGAGCCTGCCGTGCGCGCCATCAAGAGCGGCGCGAGCGACTACCTGGTGAAGCCGGTCACGCCCGAGGTGCTCTCGCACGCGGTGAATCGCGCGTTGGCACACCACTCGTTGCTGACCGAGAACGTGGCGCTGCGGCAGCACGTGGCGTTGCTCGAGGCCGGTCAGCGCATCGCCACCACGCTCGATCGCGAGCACCTCGGTGAGGCGACGACCTCGACGTTCCAGCACCTGTGTCTGGCCGATGGCGTGGTGGTCTTCACGCGCAACGAAGACTCGCTCGAGGTCACGTCGTGGGTCGGCTTCGGTGACGCCGATCGCGCGGCGGTCGAGCGATTGACGCTCTCGTCGGTGCGGCAGACGGTGAACGACATCGATCGCATCGGCCAGGAGATCGCGATCAACTCCGACAGCGACGGCGAGCCGAACACGCTCGAGATGCCGGCGTTCGAGACCGCGTTCCTCGTGCCCGTCTACGAAGGCGACTCGCTGCTCGGCGCGGTGTTGTTGTTCTTCAAGAAAGACATCTCGGAACAAGGCGTCAGCGGAGCTCCCTTCCTCGCGCGCCACCTCGCGCTCGCGCTGCGCAACCTCGACAAGTTCGCCGCCGTCGAAGATCTCGTCTACCTCGACGATCTCACGCACCTCTTCAACTCGCGGTACCTCCACCTGATCCTCGAGAAGGAATTCAAGGCGGCGGCGAAGTTGGAGAAGCCGTTCTCTCTGCTGTTCCTCGATCTCGACTACTTCAAGAGCATCAACGACACACACGGGCATCTCGTCGGCTCGAAGCTGCTCGTCGAGGTCGCGCGGGTGTTGAAGGGCTGCGTCCGCGACAACGACATCGTCTGTCGGTGGGGCGGTGATGAATACGTGATTCTGCTGCGCGGCACCGATTCAGGTGGAGCGTTGAAGGTCGCTGAGCGCATTCGGCGATCGATCGAGTCGCACCGCTTCCTCGCGCGCGAAGGGTTCTCGCTGCACATCTCGACGTGCATCGGCATCGCTTCGTTTCCTGAGCACGCGCAGGACAAGGAGACGCTCGTCGATTGGGCTGACCGCGCGATGTACCGCGGGAAAAAAGGCACCCGGAACATCATCTACATGGCGGCGAAGAACCTGGAGGCGACTCCGGCGAGCCGCCACCAGGATCCGATGCCGGCTGGTGCGCGTCCGGCTGGGAAGTAGGAGCTGCTCCCTCAGGCAGCGCGCTTGGTCGTCGGCGCCACGTTGCGGAACGCCACTGCATCGCGCTTCCACACCTTCAGGTGCACGACGTTCTCGGTGTCGAACGCGAGCAGCCGCTGCAGATCGTCCACGTTCTCGACGGCGTTGCCGTTCACTCCGAGGACCAGATCGTTCGACTCGAGCCCGCCCACGCTCGCCGGAGAGTTGCGCGTGATCTCCATGATGCGCACGCCCTTCCCCTGCCCGACGCGCGCTGCGAGCTCGGCGTTGAGGTTCTCGTTCTTCGCCGCGATGCCCAGGAAGCGGCGATTCACCGTTCCGTGACGCATCAGCAGCGAGGACACCCACGACGCGGTCGATGACGGCACCGCGAAGCCGATCCCTTGAGCGAACGGGAGCATCGCGGTGTTGATGCCGACGACCTGCCCGCGCACGTTGAGGAGCGGCCCACCCGAGTTGCCCGGGTTGATCGCCGCGTCGGTCTGGATGAGCCCGTCGAGCGTCGCTCCATCGCGGCCGGGGAGTCTGCGCTCGAGCGCACTGACGACACCGAGTGAGACCGATCGCTCGAACCCAAAGGGATGGCCGAGCGCGAGCACGACCTGGCCGACCTTCACGTTCGCGGCGCTCGCGAGCGTGAGGGCCGGGAGATCTCGGCGATCGGTTTTGACGACCGCGAGATCCGTCGCGGCGTCGGAGCCGATCACGCTGCCTTCGGTGGTCGCTCCGTCGTGGAAGCGGACTCGCATGCGTGGGGCGTGCTGCACCACGTGGGCGTTGGTGAGGATCAGGCCCTCTTGCGCGATCGCGAGGGCGGTGCCGTGACCTTTGCGGTGCTCGAGGGCTGCGACTCCGGGGGCGACTTTGGTGACGAGTGCCTCGAGTTCGTCGCTGAAGAGTTCGAGCGGCGTCACTTTGCACCGAGGGTGACTTGCTGCGTGAGCACCTGGCCGTTGCGCCACAGCTTCACCGGCACGCTCTGATCGACGTGATCCGCGCGCAGGTAGTCGTAGAGATCCTGCAGCGTGCGCACGGTGTCGTCGCCCAGGTGCAGCACCGTGTCGCCGTACTGAATGCCACCCTTCTCCGCCGGCCCGTCCTTCGCGACGCTGGTCACCAGCAGGCCGATCTCTTCTCCGGTGCTCTGCTGCACGTCGTTCGGCAACCGCACCGGCTGCAGCTCGAGCCCGATGTACGAGCGACGAATGCGACCGTGTTGCTCCAGCTGCGCGACGACGCGGCGAATGGTCTTCGTCGGCACCGCGATCTCTTCACCGCGCAACACGCCGCTCGTCATCAAGCCCAGCACGCGGCCTTCGAGATCGACCAGCGGACCGCCCGAGAACCCCGGCTGATGCGGAGCGTCGGTGTCGAGGAAGAAGTCCACCTCACCTCCGCGCTCGGACTTGAACGGCTTCTGACCGACGGTGCTCACGATGCCGCTGGTGGCACGCACCGTCTCTCCCGGCCGGGCGAGGCGGAGCACGATCTGCCCGACCTTGATTGCGGCTCCTTCGGCGAACGTGGCGGCAGGGAGCGCTTCATCCAACTCGAGCAGCGCGAGATCGGTCTGCTCATCGCGTCCCTTCACGTGCGCTTTGATCTCCGTGCCACCCGCGAAGACGACTGGCCCAGCCGACTTGTCGGCTGATTTGATCGCGTCATCACCGCGGAGGCCGCGAGCGATGGTGACGACCTGCTTCGGACTCCAGACGATTCCCGAGAACGCGCGACGGGCGCCGCCTTCGACGCGCACGACGGACTTCCCGGTGTTCTCGACGACGTTGCTCAGCTGCTGCGAAACATCGGTGATGGCGACAGGCATGGTGTGTTCCCTTCGAGTTGGTTGGACGCTTCGCTACCCAACGGCGTCGCCCCAGGGGGCTTTGCCGACGAAGGGAAAACTAGGTACTGAAAACCGGAGCGCCATCGCCCAAGCGGCGAGACCCACACCGAATTCACAAAACAACACAAAGCCCCTCCCCGCTCGTGCTGCGCGGAGAAGGGCTGTTTGTGGAGCGCGCCCGGCCGTGCGCTCTGACCTCTCAATCAACCGTCTTACAGGTTGATGAGGCCCATCTTGGCGGCGCGCACGACAGCCTCGACTCGCTTCTGCGCGTTCATCTTCTGGAGGATCGAGTTCACGTGGAACTTCGCGGTGTGCTCGCTGATCGAGAGCTTCGCGGCGATCTCCTTGTTGCTCAGGCCGTCGGCCATCAGCACCAGCACTTCGTTCTCGCGCTTGGTGAGCGTCTCGTTCTCAGCCGACTTGGTCGGGATCTCGATGCCCGAGACCGGAGTCTGGGTACGAGGCGTCGCGGCCATGTTGCTGATCGACGGAGGATCGATCACCGAGAGCCCCTGGTGGAGCGACTCGATCGCAGCGGCGATCGCGGCGGGCTTGCTGTCACGCCGAATCGCTCCCTTGGCGCCGGCGCGGATCGCGTCGAGGCTCTGGCCAACCGCCACCAGGGCGAGGACCGGTCGCTCGTACGTGAGCTCGCGGATCGTCTGGTAGCCCTTCTCGGTGTTGGTCGAGACGTCGACCACCAACACGTCGGCCTGGGTGACACGCGCGGAGATCTCGAGGCTGGTCTCGACGGGGCTGAGAATCATCTTGTCCGCGTTCGAGGACAGCGCCTCGACGAGGGAAAAATCGCCTTGAACGGCGACACGCAACGGCAACGACTTCGGAGGAAGACCTTTCATGATTCACCTCAGGTACAGCAGGTTCTTGCTCATGCAAGGTGGCTCGGAAACGTGCAGCCAACTTGCGATTTCGAACACCCAACAGATGCCCGGCCCGCCCATTCGGTTTCTCTTGAGAAACGTGAAGCTCATTTCCTTCAACAACTCCGCCCGCCTGGCCTTCCCACTTCAACGGACGACCCGCTCCGTCGATCAGTAACGCGTGAGCCCTGAGGGAACTGACAGTGACCTGGGGCGGTTTCATTCAACACGTTCGCAACGCGAGCGATGGCATCGGATGTCTGACCGACGGACATCCGCCCGAGGCGGAACGCGCGTGTGCACACGTACCGTACGCGCATGAACATCGATCAGCTCGACCGAGTCCGCATCGCCTCACCCTGCACCGTGAAGTGGAGCGCCATGCGCGGCGACGATCGCGCTCGCTTCTGCGAGCAGTGCTGCCTCACCGTCTACAACCTGAGCGAGCTGACTCGCGACGAAGCCCTGCGGCTGGTTCAGACGCGCGAAGGCCGCACCTGCGTGCAGCTGTTCCGGAGACTCGACGGCACCATCCTTACGCGCGACTGCGAGCGCGGGTTACTTGCGGTGAGACGTCACTTCGAGGTGCAGCTGGAGCGAGCCAATCCGCGGGGTCCGGCGTGGCTCGTGTTCGCGACGGTGGTGGCGTGCTTCATCGCTGCGGTGCTCTTCACCTTCGGCGACAACCTCAAGGCCCTCTTCGGAGCCAGCACCGGTGGCGCCCTCGCTGGCGACACCCAGGTCACCCGTCGCATCAACACCCCCTCAAATAACCGGCGACCCGTCAGGCTTTCGAGCTTTCAAGAGAAGACAGGGTATTGAT
>JAEUJS010000644.1 GCA_016792935.1 Archangium sp.
GTCGTCATCTCCGACGGCACGCGCACCGCGACCACCAACAGCAACGGCGACTATGCACTCTCTCCGCTGCCGACGGGCCGCTACACGTTGAGCGCGAGCAAGCCCGGGTGGCAGTTCATTCAGTCGGGCGTCGCGAATCCCGTCGAGGTGTTCGGTGGAGACACCACCGGCGTGAACTTCTTCGCCACCGGCCAGACCTTGTCGGGACAAATTCCGATGGCGGGCGTGACGACCGCGCCCGTGGTGACCGATGGCGTGCGCACCGTCACCGCGACCAACGGAGGAACGAGCTGGTACTACTACCTGTCGGCCGTTCCGAACGGATCGTGGAATCTCGTCGCCACCAGTCCCGGCGTGACGCTGACGCCCTCGACGTTCACCAACCCCGTCACCGTCGCGGGCATGAGCCGCTCGAACCTGAACTTCGGCGTGACGACGGGGACGACGTATTCGATCTCCGGCACGGTGCGGACGGGTGGAACGCCCCTGCCGAACGTGGTGGTGACTGACGGCACGCACACCGCGACGACGGACTCGCTCGGCACGTACACGTTGGTGAACGTCGCTGCCGGCATGTGGACGCTGACGCCGACCCTCGCGGGCTACACGTTCGTTCCGGCGACGCTCGCGGTGAACGTGACGACGGCGAACGTCACGGGCCGCGACTTCACGACCACGGTGGTGAACCTTCCGCCGACCGTCGTGAATCCTGCGAGCGCGACGCCGGCTCCGGTGATGGGCGGCACGAGCACGACCTTGAGCGTGCTCGGCAATGACGACAGCGGAGAGAGCACCCTCACCTATTCGTGGTCGGTCAGCGGTGGCGGATATCCGGTGAGCTTCAGCGCGAATGGCACCAATGCCGCGAAGAGCAGCGCCGTGACGTTCACCGGAGCGGGCAACTACACGTTCGAGTGTGTGATCGCCGACGTCGGCGGGCTGAGCGTTCGCTCGAGCGTGACGGTGCAGGTGACGCAGACCATGACGGGGCTCGACATCACTCCGGCGAACGTCTCGCTGCTGCCCGGCGCGATGCAGTTCTTCCAATCGACGCAACGTGATCAGTTCGGTCGCGCGATGTTCAGCGGCACTCCGATGTGGACGCTGTCGAGCGGAGGAACCATCGCTCCGAGTGGAACGGTCGCGCAGTTCACGGCCGGCATGACGCCTGGTGGCCCGCACACGGTGACGGTGACCGTTGGCACGCGCATGGCCACTGCGCAGATCATCATCGCGGGGAGCACCACGCCGATCATCACCGCGGTGGCAGCGGCGACTCCGAATCCCGTCAACGGAACGACGACTTCGCTCGCCGTGCGGGCGACCGATGATCAGCCCGAGTCGCAGCTGACGTACACGTGGGTGGCCGCGCTCGCTCCGTCGCCGGTGATGTTCAGCGCGAACGGCGACAACGCGGCAAAGGACACCATCGTCACGTTCGCGGAAGCCGGTGACTACACGTTCACGGTGACGGTGATGGATCAGCAGGGCAACTCCGCGACGAGCTCGGTGGACGTCACCGTGCTCCCCACGCCGACCGCACTCGACGTGCAGCCGCGGCAGGCGACCGTGCGCATCGGGACCACTCAGAGCTTCGCTGCCACCGCGACCGATCAATTCGGATCGTCGCTCAGCCCGCAGCCCGCCTTCACGTGGATGGTGGCCGCCGGAGGCACGGTCGATGGCGCCGGGCTCTTCACCGCGGGGATGACTCCGGGTGGGCCGCACGTGTTGACCGTCAGCAGCGGCGCGTTGAGCGCCACGGCGCAGATCACTGTCGACACGCCTCCCGATACGCAGGCTCCGACGGTGAACATCACGGCTCCGCTGCCGAACACGAGACTGCTCACGACGTTCGGCGTCACTGCCGATGCGAACGATGACGTCGGCGTCGTCAGCGTCGAGTTCTTCGCTGATGGCACGCAGTCGCTCGGCACGGCGACCTCTTCTCCCTTCACCGTGATGGTGGACATCGCTTCGCTCAGCAACGGCGTGCACGTGCTCACGGCGCGCGCGGTGGACGCGGCGGGCAATTCGGCGACGAGCGATGGCGTGAACGTGATCATCGGCATGGATCCGCTCGACACGAGTCCGCCGAGCGTGAGCATCACGCAACCTTCGAGCGCGACGACGGGCGTGTCGGTGGTGTTCGGAGCGACCGCGTCTGACGACGTCGGCGTGGTGAGCGTCGCCTTCGAACTCGATGGAGCGGTGATCGCGAGTGGTGTGCTGACCGGGGCTGAATGGACCGTGACGTCTCCTGTGACCGTCGGCGCTCATGTGCTCGTCGCGATCGCGCGCGATGCGGCTGGCAACTCGACCCGTTCGAGCGCATTCAGCTTCACGGCGAACGACGGCGTGACGATGGAGCCCGAGCCGACGATGCCGACTCCGATCGAGCCTGAGCTGGTGAGTGGAAGCTGCGGGTGCACGAGCGGTGGGAGTGCGGTGCTGGCTCTCCTCGCGCTCACCCTGCTCCGTTCCCGACGACGTGCTACGCGGTAGCCATGGCGGACTGGAAAATCGAACGCGAAGGTGACGTCGCAATCGTCTCGCTCGACGACGGCAAAGCGAACGCGCTGCTGGTGCCCGAGTTTCAGGGACTCGAGAAGACGCTCGACGAGGTCGAGAAGGCTGGCGCGTTGTCGGTCGTGCTGACCGGGCGCCCCGGCTTCTTCAGCGCGGGGCTGAATCTGAAAGTCCTCGGCACGATGAACCTCGATCAGAAGAAGGAGCTCGTCGCCGCGATGGGCAGCGCGGTGCTCAAGCTCTTCACCTTCTCGCGCCCGGTCGTCGCCGCGGTCTCCGGTCACGCGCTCGGCGGCGGAGCGATGCTCGCGCTCGCGTCGGACATCCGCATCATCGCCGACGGCGCGTTTCGCTTCGGGCTCAACGAGGTGCAGGTCGGTCTCTTCGTTCCCTCGTACGCCATCGAGCTCGCGCGCTCGGCGATCTCGGCGTCGCGCCTCACCGACCTCGTGATGCACGGCCGCGTCGTGACGCCGATGGAAGCGCTCAACATGCACATCGCCGAAGCCGTGCATTCGCCGGAAGCGCTCCGCACCGCCGCGATGATGCGCGCGCGCGAACTCGCAAAGCTTGCCGGCACTGGCTACTCGATCACCAAGAAGCTCGTGCGCGGCCCGTCTGCAGAACTTGCGCGCGCGAAGATCCCCGGTGAGCTCGAAACGCTGGCGTCGATGCTCGGCTGACCGCGCTTCACACAGCTGTCACAGATTTGTAACGACAGCGCCCGCCCTCGGGTGCTCAATGGGGTCATGGCCTTTCAGGACTTCATCCGCTTCCTCCTGCCGCGCGAAGACCACTGGTACGACATGCTCGAGGAGCTCGCCCGCCTCGGCCACGACGCCTCGAAGGCGTTGTCCTCGTTCAAGGATTCGCCGGCCTCCAAGGTGCGTGAGTCGGTGCAGGCCATCGAGCACAAGGCCGACGACATCGTGCGCAAGATGGAAGACGCGCTGGCGCGCACCTTCGTCACGCCGCTCGATCGCGAAGACCTGCACCGCCTGACGAGCGAGCTCGACGACATCATCGACCTCTGCAACCTCTCGGCGCGCGCGTTCAACCTGTACCACCTCGAGAAGCCGACGGCGGCGATGGTGCAGATCATGGACAAGCTCGAGGCGTGCACCGCGCTCATCTCGGCCGCGGTGCCGCAGCTGCGCAAGCACGACTACCAGCAGCTCGTCGACGCGGGCCGCAAGGTGCGTGTGCTCGAGAAGGAAGCCGACTCGATCTACCGCCAGGCGATCTCCGGGTTGTTCAGCGATTCACACCCCGACTTCCGCGAGCTGCTCCGCCAGAAGGAAGCGCTCGACGATCTCGAGGCCGCGGTCGACTACTGCGACAACGTCGCCGACCTCCTCACGAACATGGCCGTGAAGCATGGTTAGTCTGCTCATCGCGGTGGTCGTGATGGCCATCGTGTTCGACTACATCAACGGCTTTCACGACGCGGCCAACGCGATCGCGACCGTGGTGTCGACGGGCGTGTTGCCCATTCGAACGGCGGTGTTCCTCGCGGGCATCCTGAACTTCGTCGGAGCCGTCACCGGCACCGCCGTCGCCAAGACCATCGCCACCGGCTTCGCGAGCGCGAGCAACGTGACGCAGGGCGTGGTGCTCGCCGCGCTCATCGGTGCCTCGACGTGGAACGTCATCACCTGGTGGTTCGGCATTCCGTCGTCGAGCTCGCACGCGCTGATCGGTGGTCTCGCTGGCGCGGTCGTCGCGCACGCGGGAACGACGGCGTTCAAGTGGCAGGCGCTGGTGCAGAAGGTGCTGCTGCCGTTGGTGCTCTCTCCGACCATCGGCTTCATCGTGGCGTTCATGGTGATGGTCTCGCTGGTGTGGATCGCGCGCGGCCACTGGTCGCGCGGCGCGGTCTTCGTGCTGTTGCTGTTGCTCGGAGGTTTGCTCGGCACCGCGGTGTGGAAGGCCGACGTGCTCGGCAAGGCGCTCGCGTCGGCGACGCTCGAGACGCGCATCGTGCTCGCGCTGGCGGTGTTGTTCATGATCGCGGTGCCGGTGCTCTACGGAGCGCGACCCAACGTGGTGCAGGGCCACTCACGGCGACTGCAGCTGTTGTCGGCCGCGATGATGGCGTTCAGCCACGGCAGCAACGACGCGCAGAAGTCGATGGGCATCATCACGCTCGCGCTCGTGGCGTTCGTCTCGGCCGGCCACCTCGCGCCGAACTGGGTGCCTTCCAGTTCGATGCCGGTCATCCCGAAGGTCACGGAGACCACGCGCCAGGGTGAAGAGACGATCTTCTCGGGCACGGGTAAGCACAAGACCAGGGTGAAGGTCAGCGTCGACGACAAGGACTGGTGTGAGGCGAAGGTCGACGAGAACGACACCTTCAAGTGCACCTCGAAGGAAAAGGGCGAGCTGAAGAACGTCTCGGTCTCGAGCGATGAAGTGCCGCTGTGGGTGGTGGTGATCTGCGCGCTCGCGATCGGTGCAGGCACGGCCGCCGGTGGCACGCGCATCATCAAGACCATGGGCACGAAGATCATTCGCATCACGCCGCTGCAGGGTTTCGCGGCCGAGACCGCGGGCGCGCTGACGATTCTCGGAGCGAGTCACCTCGGCATTCCGGTCTCGACGACGCACGTCATCAACGCGGCCATCATGGGCGTCGGCGCGAGCAAGCGCGTGTCGGCGGTGCGCTGGGGCGTGGCGACCAACATCCTCATCGCCTGGGTCGTGACGCTGCCGTTCAGCGCGGGGCTCGCGTTCCTCTCGATGAAGATCCTCGCGTTCTTCGGCGCCTGACGGTCAGCGACGCGGTGCGCCAGACGTCTGCGATTTCATGATTCGTCAGGCGACGCAGACCGATGCTGAAGCGATCGAACGCTTTCTGGTCACGGTGCCCGACAGCTCGATGATCCTTCGATCCAACCTGCGCGCGGGTGGCTTCGAGTACTCGGGCCAGCCCTACCAGGGCACGTACGTCGCGAGCTTCGAGGGCTCGGAAGTCACCGGCGTCGCGTGTCATGCGTGGAACGGGAACATCGTGCTGCAGGCGCCGAAGAACGCTCCTGAGCTGGCGAAGCGTGTGCTCGAGGTCAGCAAGCGCGAGCTCGAAGGCTTCATCGGCACCTGGGAGCAGGTCGAGGCGTGCCGGCTCGCGTTCGGCTTCGCCGAGAGCGAGTTCAATCTGCTCGCGCGCGAAGTGTTGATGAGCGTGCGCGTCGCGGAGATCGCGGCGGTGAGCGGCGTGCGACTCGCCGCGCTGACTGATCTCGAGCAGCTCGTGAAGTGGGGCGTGGAATTCGACCGCGAAGCGCTCTTCGAAGAGACGCCTCCCGCCGAGTGGCGCGCGAACTTCGAGCGAGGCATCGCCGCGAAGCGGTGGTTCGTGCTCGAAGAGAACGGGGTCTTGCTGGCGATGGGCGCGTTCAACGCACGAACTCCCGATGCGGTGCAGCTCGGCGGCATCTACACCCCGCCCGAAGGCCGCAACCGCGGCGCCGCGCGCAGACTCGTCGCGGGCATGCTGAGGTTGTCCAACGTCGAACGGGGCGTGTTGTTCGCGAAAGACCCCGCGGCGATTCGCTCGTACCTCGCGGTCGGCTTCCGCGAGTGTGGCAACTACGGGCTCGCGTTTCTCAAGTGACCGTCACGGGATCTGCGGCACGCCGAGCTGCGCGAGCAGCTCGTTCACCGGCTTGCGCGCCATGTTGCGCGGAATCACCATCTTGAAGCCGCCGGAGTTCACGTGCATCTCGGCCGGAATCAGGAACAACGCGAACAACCGCGCGAGGAACGTCGGCGCGACCCACGCCTGCAACGTCAGCGAGCTGCCGTTCACCGAGATCGCCGCCTTCATCGGAGCGACCAGGAAGCCCGAGCCCTTCTGATACGTGCGGTTCTGAGTTCCACCGCCCTCAATGAGATTGAAGCCCGACGACTTGCTCCACGCGTCGATGGTGCCCCACGGATCTCCGTTCACGGTGCCGGTGACGGTCGAGCGCTTGCTGGGATCCACCTGGACGATTCCGTTCATTTCTTTTGTTCCTCCACTGCGAAGAGAAGTGCTTCCGGAGTGCACGGCATGTCGAGCTTCACCTCACGGCCTTCAGGACCAAACGCAGCGACCGCTTCACGCAGCGCGGCCACCGTCGAGAGCGCGAGCATCAACGGCGGCTCTCCGACGGCCTTGCTGCCATGAATGACGTTGTCCTGCGCGGCGTTCTCGAGCAGCGCGACGTGGAACTCGAGCGGCGCGTCCCCGAACGCAGGAATCTTGTACGTGTCTGGCGAGTGGGTGCGCAGGTAGCCCTTGTCGTCAAAGCGCAATTCCTCGCACGTGAGCCAGCCGACACCCTGAATGAAGCCGCCTTCGATCTGACCGCGATCGATGGTCGGCACGAGCGAGCTGCCGACGTCGTGAAGAATGTCGACGCGGCGCAGGCGGTGCTCGCCGGTGAGTCCGCTCAATTCGACCTCGCTGACCGCCGCTCCGTACGCGAAGTAGTGGAACGGCTTGCCCTTTCCCGTCGCGCGATCGAACGTGATGTCGGGCGTCTTGTAGAAGCCGGTCGCCGACATCGACACCTGCGCGAGGTACGCCTCGTTCGTCACCTTCTCGAACGGCAACGACAGCTCCGGCCGCGAAGACAGGAACACGCGACCACCGGCGAACAGAATCTCGTGCGCTGACTCCGCGGGCACTTGCAGCAGCTTCGCCGCGATCGGCCGCAACCGCTCACGCACCGTCTCGCACGCGTTCTTCACCGCCTGCCCGTTCAAGTCCGAGCCGCTCGAGGCCGCGGTCGCCGAGGTGTTCGGCACCTTGTCGGTCGCGGTGTTCATCACGCGAACGCGATCGGGTTGCACGCCGAGCTCGTGCGCGCAGATGGCGAGCATCTTGGTGTGCAGGCCCTGCCCCATCTCGGTGCCGCCGTGGTTCAGCTGCAGGCTTCCGTCGGCGTAGAGCACCACGAGCGCGCCGGCCTGATTGAGGAACGACGTCGTGAAGCTGATGCCGAACTTCACCGGCGTGAGCGCGAGGCCGCGCTTGGCGTTCTTGTTCGCCGCGTTGAACGCGCGCACTTCGCCCAGCCGCTTCGTGTAGTCGGACGTCTTGAGCAGCTCGGCGAAGATGCGCGGCAGCCGGTTGTCTTTCACCTCTTGCCAGAACGGCGTGATGTTGCGCGGAGCCGCTCCGTAGAAATTCTTCGTGCGCACCTCGACGGGATCGAGGCCCGTGCGCTCGCAGAACTTGCTGATGATGTCTTCGATCACCGCCATGCCCTGCGGACCACCGAAGCCACGAAACGCAGTGTTGCTCGGCAAGTTCGTCTTGCACACGCGGCCCTGCAACTTCACGTGCGGGAGGAAGTAGCCGTTGTCGGAATGGAACAGCGCGCGGTCGAGGATCGCTCGCGAGAGATCGGTGCTGAAGCCGCCGTCGCTGTAGAGAAACGCGTCGAGCGCGACGAGCTCTCCGTCTTTCGTGAAGCCCACGTCCCACCTGGTGAGGAAGGGGTGCCGCTTGCCCGTCCACAACATGTCCTGGTCGCGGTTGAGCCAGCACTTCACCGGGCGGCCGGTCTTGAGCGCGCCGAGCGCGGCGAGTGAGGCGTAGTTCGCCGCCTGCGTTTCCTTGCCGCCGAAGCCGCCACCCATGCGCGGAACTTCGACGACGATCTGATGACGACCCCAGTGGAGCACGTGCGCGACGATGGCCTGCACTTCGCTCGGGTGTTGCGTCGAGCAGTAGAGCTTGAGCGCTGAGTTCTCTTCGGGGACCGCGAGCGTGACGTGCGTCTCGAGATAGAAATGATCTTGCCCGCCGGTGCGCGTCTCACCCTGGAAGCGGATGTCGGCGGTCTTGAGCGCGGTCGCGGCATCGCCGCGCTGCATGAGGTGCGTGTCGCAGAGGTAGCTGTTCTCTTTGATCGCCTGCTCGATCGACGTGATCGCCGTCTGCGCGTCGATCTCGAGCTTCACCGCGGCGACTCCGGCGCGACAGGCTTCGTAGGTCTCGCCGACCACCAGCGCGACGGCGTGACCGAGGAAGTGCACCTCGTCGCGCGCGAGCAACTCCTCGTCATGCACCACCGGGCCGACGTTGTTCTCACCGGGGATGTCCTTCGCGGTGAGCACCGCGAGCACGCCGGGGACTCCGCGGGCCGCCGTGACGTCGAGCGTCTTGATCTTCCCGCGCGCGACGTTCGAGCCGACGACCTGCGCGATCAACATGCCCGTCGGTGCGGGGAAATCGTCGACGTACTTCGCTTCTCCGCTCGTGTGACGCAGCCCGCTCTCGTGAAGGAGCGGCTGGTGCAGCGGCGTGACCGGCGTCGTCTCTGGGCCCTGAACGACCGGGACCTTTTGCGTGACGGCGGTGGAAGAGACTCGCGGCTCAGCCATGGCGCACCTCTGGCGAAGTGAGCGCGCCCTCACCCCAACCGCTCTCCCCGAGGGAGACGGTTTCGCGATTAGCCATGGCGCACCTCGTTCGCGCTCTGCACGGTTGCGGCGTGGCGACCGACGAGCGCGGGCTGCTTCTTCTCGCTCGTCTCGTCGAAGAACCCGCGCAACAGGTTGGCGGCCACCAACGCGCGATAGCCAGCGCTGCCTCGGTGATCAGACATCGGAGTGAAGTCCGACCCGATCAACTTCGCCGCGGCCGCGACGTTCGCTTCGTTCCACGGCTGACCCACGAGCGCCTTCTCCGCCCCGCTCGCCCGCTTCGGAGTCGCCGCCATTCCACCGAACGCCAACCGCGCCACCGTGACGACGCCCTTCGCATCGGTGTCGACGTAGAGCGCCGCGCTGACGGTGCTGATGTCGAGCTCGCGCCGCTTGCTCACCTTGTACGAGATGGCCCGCGCACTCTCGGGGACGGCCGGCACTTCGACCGCCGCGAGAATCTCCTTCGGACCGAGCGCCGTCTTCCGGTACCCGACGAAGAACTGCTCGAGCGGCATGCGTCGCTCACCGGCACGGCCTGCGATCACCGCCGTCGCTCCGACGCTGATCAACGCGGGCGGCAGATCTCCAATCGGAGACGCGTTGCACAGGTTTCCGCCCACCGTGCCGCGGTGTTTGATCTGTCGCGCTCCGAAGTAGCGCACCATGCGGTGCACCGACGGCAACCGCGTCACCGAGAAGTCTTCGAGATCGGTGATCGTCGCGCCCGCCCCAATGCGGAACGAGCCGTCGGGGAGCGTCTCGATCTTCCGCAGCGACTCGACCCCCTCGAGCGAGATCAGCTTGGGAATCACCGCGAACTTCTTCGTCACCTCGAGTGAGAGATCCGTCCCGCCTCCGACGAAGCGCGCATCGGGATGTGCGTCGAGCTCGTCCCACAGCTGCGCGAGCGTGGACGGCGTCGCGAAGCGTTGGCCGCCGTGCGCAAAACGAAGCTCCATCGACTGCGGCTTCGCGTCGGGCAGCACCTTCTTGAACGAGTCAGCGGGACACGAGCCGGCGATGGCCTGCGCCGCGTCACGAATCGGCCGGTAGCCCGTGCAGCGACAGAGATTTCCGCACAGCTGATCGTCGAGCTTCCACGGCGCGTCGAGATCGGTGCGGTACGTCGCCTCGAACATCGACATCACGATGCCCGGCGTGCAGTAGCCGCACTGGCTCCCGAGGGCCTTCGCCATCGCGACCTGCGCGGGGTGGTACTGCTCACCCTGCTTCAGCGCCTCGACGGTGACGACGTGTTTGCCCTGCACCATCGGCAACAACACCAGGCACGAGTTCACCGCACGCCAGGTCGGCTCGCCGTTCTGATTCAGCTCGGCGATCGCCACGGTGCACGCGCCGCAGTCACCCTCGGCGCAGCCTTCCTTGGTGCCCGTCATGTTGAGGCGGTCGCGCAGGTACCGCAGCAACGTGGTCGTCGGACTGACGGCGCGCTCTTCGACCCAATCCCCGTTCAGGTTGAAGCGGAGGTGTTCCATCGCGCGCTTTGTAGCAGCGCGCGATGCGCTCCGCGATCGCCCCAGCCGACCCGTCGGCTGATTTGATCACTGCCCTGCGGTGGGGCTGAAGAGCAGCGCGGTCCCGTTTCCTCCGACCCACACGCGGCTCGCGATCGAGCCCGTGCAGACCGCGAGCAGGTTGTCGGTGCTGTTGGTGACCAGCGGGGTCCACGTCTCGCCGTCGTCGATCGACTTGACCAGCGTGCCGACGCCGCCTGACGCGTACCAGACTGACGTACCCACCACGTGGCTCACGTCTTCGAGCGTCGCGGTGACGCCCGAGGTGCGCACCGTGAACGTCGCCCCGTGATCGATCGACTTGTAGATCGCGCCGGTCGTGCCCACCGCGATCAGCACGCCGGTCGAGTCGTTCTTCGCCGCGAGCCCGCGGAAGTCGACGGCCGCGTTGATGTCGGGCCGCGTGGTCCACGTCGTGCCGCTCTGCGTCTGCAGCGCGCCGCCATTGCCGACCACCACCGCGCGGTTCACGCCTGACGAGACGTAGGCCGCGACGGCGTTGAAGACCCGCGGGCCGCCCGTCGAGGTGACGACCCAGTTCGAGCCGCTCCACGTCAGCACCGTGCTCGCCGAGCCGACGGCCAGGCAGCTGGTCGCGGTGCGACACGCGACGTCGGTCAACGAGGCCGCGACGATTCCATTGTCGGGGTCGAAGGCCCAGGTCGTTCCTCCGTTCGTCGATTTGTAGATCTGCCCGCCTGCTCCGACGCCGAACAGCAACGTCGCTGCCACACCGCCACCCGTGTCGAACGCTTCGACGCTGGTGATGGTGTTGGGCGTGAGACCCGCGGCCTGCTGTGTCCACGTGGTGCCGGCGTTGCTGGTGAAGAGGATCAAGCCACCCCCGCCGACCGCCCACGCGGTGCTGCCGAACGTCGGCGGCATGCTCATCTTGTTGATGAAGGAAGTGGTGACGCCGAGGTTCTTCTTGGTGAACGTCAGCGCGCCGGTCATCTGCATCATGTCCCCGTTCGATCCTCCGCTGACCACGTCGGTCGCGGTGCGCGCGAAGAGGCCGACCTGCGTGACGTTCTGAGTCAAGGGCGCGGGCAGCGTGGCGTCAGTGCGCGTGTTGCCCGTGAGACGCAGCGTGGCCGCGGTGGTGCCGATGCGACCCGTCGCCCAGAGGTCGGCGCCCAGCGCTGAGAGCGCGGTGATCTCGGTGAGATCACCGAACCCCGAGAGCTCGACGAACGCCTGGCCACCGTCGACCGAGCGCAGCAGCGCACCCTGCCCCGCAGGGCTCACCGCTCCGATGAACACCGTGTTGCTGTTGGGCAGCGCCGCGACCGCGTTGAGCGTCGTGGTGTACCCGGCTGGCAGGGTCACGCTGGTCCACGTGGCGCCGTTGTCGGTCGAGCGCAGCACCGTGCCGACCGTGCCGACGGCGATCAACACGCCGCCGGTCGAGCACGGGCCTGAAGCGCTCGCGCAGCGCGTGACGGAGTTCAAGTTCGCCGAGGTGCTGGTGGTGATCACCGAGAACGACGGCGCGTTGTTGAGCGTCGAAGTGCCGGCGCGCACGATGCGACCGGCGTTGCCGACCGCGACCCACCACGACGTGACGAGAATCGAGCCCGTCGTTCCCGCGAAGGTGAGCTGATTGAGATCACGTTGCGGCATCGAAGTATCGGCGTTCGGCAACACCTCGAACGTCACGCCATCGTCGGTGCTGCGCGAGATGTGGCCCTGGCGGCCGACCGTCCACACGTCTCCGGCGCTGTCGATCAACAGGCCGTTGAGGGTCTGATCAGTCATCGGATCGCGGCGGGTGAACGTGCTCAGCGTGAGATCGCTCGAGTACAGCGCGCCGTTCGCTCCCGCCGTGAAGTAGCGGCTGGTGCCCGTGTGGAACGCGAGGTCACGCACCTGCGCGCCGCTCGCCGGGCGATTCTGTGAGCTGAACGGCCAGCGCGGAGTCGCCGTCACCTGCGTCGAGTTCGCGCTGCGATTGCCCGCGTTGTCCACGGTGCGCACCACGAGGAACTGTTGCACGCCGTTGGGGAGTGTCAGTGGCACGCTGGTCGTCATCCCCACCTGCGGCATGACGATCGAGCCGAAGACGTACGGGCCGCCAGTCACCAGCGAGGTGCCGAGCTCATAGCCCTGCACGCCGCTCGCAGCGTCCGTCGCGTTGGTGAAGGTCAGGGTCACGAGGCGATGCCCCGCGGTCGCAGCTGGACCGGTCGGCACCGTCGGCACCACCGAGTCGAAGAAGATGTCGTCGGTCGCCGCGGCGATGCTCACGTTGCCCGCGAGGTCGAGCAGCCAGCCGTAGAGGCGGCGATTGCCCTGCGCCGTGAGCGAGAACATCGCCGGCGTCGCATACGCCACGAAGCAGGGGTCGGCCGCGGTCGGCGTCGCCGGAGCCGCTGCACCCACCGCGGTCTCCTTGAGGCACAGCTGCGAGAGGCCGCTGCCCGTCTCGACTGGAGTCCACCCCACCGAGACACTCGCGGTCGCCGTGTACGACGCGCCGGTGTTGATGCTGATGGTCGCGGTCGGCGGCGTGGTGTCGAGACCGATCGAGTCCTGCACGTCGGTGCTCGGGTTGCCCGCGGAATCGAGCACGCGCATCGTCACCGTCTTCATTCCGTCGCCGGTGCTCAACGTGTGCGGCGTCGGCGTGACGTACGTGATGGCCGTGGCGTAACCACCAGGGCCGGTGTTCGAGAGCTGCAGCTGCGCGACGCCGATCGCGTCACTCGCGGTGCTGCTGACGCTGACGTTGATGGAGTTGGTCCACGCGGCTCCACCGTTCACGTTCACCATGCTCAACATCGGAGCCGTCTGATCGAGCGTGATGGTGTCGCTGAGGATCGCCGAGGGATTTCCGGCGCCGTCGATCACGCGGATGAAGCCGGTCTTCATGCCGTCACCCGCGGTCAGCGAGAGCGTCGGCGTCAACGTGTACGCCACGCAGTTCATCGGAGGCGACGTCGTGCCCGTGCAGACCTGCGAGAGGCCCGACACACCGTCGCTCGCGGTGTGCGAGAAGACCGGCATCAGCGAGTTCGTTCCCGCGGCGCCTGCTGCGATGCCGAGACCCGGGCCCATGACGCTCAGCGTCGGCGCGGCGGTGTCGAGCGTGATGCTGTCGAGCGCGGGGCTGGTGGACACGTTGTTCGCTCCGTCGCGGAACCAGACCGCGATCGTCTTCGAACCGTCGGGCGCGAAGAGGTTGAAGTTCGTCGAGGCGATCGGCGTGAAGCACGCATCGCCCGGCCCCGTCGGCGGAGTGCCGGTCAGGTTCGCGC
>JAEUJS010000682.1 GCA_016792935.1 Archangium sp.
TGTCACCGCGATCCGATGAGCGAGATGAGCTCATCACTCGACAACTTCGCGGCCGTCGCATGCCCCTCGAGCACCTTGCTGATCAACGCGCGCTTCTTCTCATGGAACACGAGCATCTTCTCTTCGACCGTCGCCTTCGAGATCAGCCGGTAGATCGTCACCGGCCGCTGCTGCCCGATGCGGTGCGCACGATCTGACGCCTGATCCTCCACCGCCGGATTCCACCAGGGATCGAGGTGGATCACGTTCGTGGCCGCGGTCAGGTTGAGCCCGAAACCGCCGGCCTTCACGGAGATCAGAAACACGCTCGTGTTCCCAGCCTGAAATGCCAACGTTCGCTCACGCCGCTGCGCCACCGGAGTCGATCCATCGAGCGACAAGTAGGCGATGCCGCGCTTCTTGAGTTCCTCTTCGACCAACCCCAGCAGCGACGTGAACTGCGAGAAGATCAACATCCGCTGGCCCGACGCCCGTAGCTCCTCGATCAGCTCGAACAGCCGCTCCAGCTTCGATGACGGCACCTTCGAGTACTGATCGAGCAGCCGTGGATGCGCAGCGGCCAGCCGCAGTCGCGTGATCAACGCCAACACCTGCACCCGGCGCTGTTCCTCGCGCAGCTGCTTCTTCGGCGTCTCGAGATCCGACAGCGCCGCGAGTCGCGTGTCCTCGTAGAGCTGCCACTCATCGGCGCTCAAAGTCACGGCGACCTTGATCTCCGTCCGCGGAGGCAACTCGGACTCGACCTCAGCCTTGGTGCGCCTCAACAAGAACGGAGTCAGCACCCGAGCGAGCTCCGCCGGCGCGCGCGGATCGATCTGCTTCTCGATCTCCACCGCATGCCGCCCGCGGAATGATTCCCACGGCCCGAGCAGTGCGGGGAAGATCAGCGCGTAGATCGCCCACAGTTCTCCGAGGTGGTTCTCCAGCGGAGTCCCCGACAGCGCGAACCGGAACTCGGCCTTGATGGTCTTCGCGGCGTGGAAGCGTTGAGTGGACGCGTTCTTCAGCTGCTGAGCCTCATCGAACACCGCGGTCGCGAAGCGCTTCTTGCTCAGCTCCGCCGCGTCGCGCACCAACAGGCCGTAGCTGATGACCAGCACGTCCTTCGGCTTCAAGCTGGCGAGCAGTGCCTCGCGATCCGTCGCGTCGCCGTACATGTGCACGCGCAAGCCCGGAGCAAACCGCGCCGCCTCGTCCTTCCAGTTCAACGCGACCGACGTCGGAGCGACCACCAGCGCAGGCCCTTTGCGAGCGCGATCCAGCAACACCGCGAGCGCCTGCACGGTCTTGCCGAGACCCATCTCGTCGGCGAGTACTCCGCCCGCGCCCCACGCCGCGAGTCGCGTCAACCAGCGGAACGCATCGAGCTGATACGGCCGCAGCGCTGCTTTGAATCCCTTCGGCAACTTTGGATCCAGCTCGCGTGCAGCTTCGGCACGCTTCACCAGCTGAAGCCACGCCGCGTCGCCTTCGACCGTCGCACCCGCGCGCTCGAGATTGCGGAGCGACTCGACGACGGCGGCTCCGAAGTGCAGCGAGCGCGCTGTTTCGCCACCCAACGCCGTCGCCCCAGGGGGCTTTGGCTCGACCGCGTGCGCGGCGAGCGCCTCGAGGTGCGCCTTCAACGCCTCGGTGAGCTCGACGTAGTCGGAGCTCGTCACCCGCACGAACTTCGAGTCGCGTCGCACCGCATCGACGAGCCGCGCGAGCTCGACGCGCTCTCCGAACACGCTCAGCTCACCGAGCGCCCCGAACCATTCCATCTTCTCGTCGAGCACCACGCGCAGCGCACGCGGACCGACGGTGCCCAGCGATCGCAGCGGAACGCCAACCCACTCGAGCTGTGGCGCCCGCGGCGAGTGCGCACATTTCTCGAGAAGCGCGAAGACGTGATCCGCAGTCTCGAGCGAGAACGCCCACTCACTGCGCGGCAGCGGCTCGGTGAGTCCGAGCTCTCGCGCGAAGCCACGCGCCTCTTCGTCTTCCGCGTGCAGATCGCGAACGGCATGAAACGCATCCGTCCCGCGCCGCAAATAGACGTCGCGTTTCCCGATGCCGGGCCACATCGCCGGAGCATCAGGCAGCGCGCGAACGCGAAGCTCGACCTCGACGATGCCTCCGGTGCGCTGCGCCTCGAGCCGCAACACCATCACGCGCTGCGAAGGCACCGCCTGGCCCATCACGCTGCGCGGCATCGCAACCGGCATCCGCTCCGACCACGACGAGAGCGACTCGAGCAACGCGGCGTGACTCTCAGGCGGGAACGACGCGCCTTCGCGATGCAGCACCTCGAGCATGTCGCGCACGTCGGAGCTGACGTCGAGCAGCGTCAGCAGGCACGGCCCGGTGTCCCACAGGAACAACAGCTCACCCGGCTTCGCGCGACGCACCCGCTCGGCGAGCGGCGGCGGCATCGGAGCGCCATCGACCGCGGGCCCCAGCAACACGCTCTCTCCGCGATCTTCCGCTGCGATGCCGACCTGGGCCGTCTCGATCTTCACGACGCGCTCCGGAGCGTCATCGAGCACCACCCGCGGGAACGTCATCAGCCGCTCGAGCAGCGCACGCGTCGCAGGCTCTCCCCGCGGAGGCAGCAGCTCGATCAGCGCTGAATCCGCACGTTGCACGAGCTCTCCCGCGGAGCAGGGCGCATCACCCAACCACGCCGTCGCGAAGATCTCTTCGCGTTCGAACGAGAGCCGCACCTCGAGCTCTTCACGCGGCGCTTCAATCGTCGGCGCCTCAGCGCGCTTCGCGGCGTACGCCTTCTGCAGCGCCTCGAGCGTTCGTTCCCAGGCGGGTTTGTTGAGCGCGGCGAGCTGGCGATCTTCGAGCAGGCCCAGCCGCAAGATCGCCGTGTCGATCGCCGCGAGCGCATGCACGCACTCCGTCGCGCCGCAGGTGCACGTCACTTCCTGCCGCAGATCGGACAGCAGCAGCCGCACCTTCGCGCGCGCGAAGCCTCCGCCGTTCCGCAGCGGGTTTTCGCTCGGCAGCACGTCGTGAAAACGAAAGCCGGGCAGGGCGGCGTCGAACTCCAGCGTGTCCTGCGTCAACAGCGAGTCGAGCCGCGGAGCGATCTTCGTGCCCTGTCGCTCACGCAGCGCGAGGAGCCGTGCGTGCACTGCTCGCAAGCGCGCATCGGAAGGCACCGCGAGCCGCTCACCGACCTGTTCGCGAGCCTTCGCCGCGTTCTGCACTTCGAGCTCGATCGTCTCCTGCACCGCGTTCGGCAACGCAGTGCGCAGGTCATCTCCCAACCAGTCGGCGCGCGCGATGCCTTCGACAGAGGCGAGATCGCTCAGACGCCGCTTCGCTCCGACGGCGCGCAATCGCGGCCAAAGCGATCGATCGACGAACGGAGCCGCCGCCTCGAGGTTGAGTCGCGCGACGTGCGCGAGCCCCTGCGCTTCCAGCCAGGCGTGAAACTCAGCGCGTGTCGGTTTGAGAGGCGTCAATTCGCACAGCGGTATAGCTCTCCCACCCATGCGCTATCGACGACTCGGAAGAACCGGCCTCAAGGTGAGTGAACTGTCGTTGGGCTCGTGGGTGACCTACGGCGGTCAGGTCGGAGACGAAGCCGCCAAAGCCTGCATGGTCGCGGCGTACGAGCGTGGCGTGAACTTCTTCGACGGCGCCGAGGTGTACGCCAAGGGCGAAGCCGAGCGCTCGATGGGCCGCATCTTGAAAGACACGAAGTGGCGCCGCGAGTCGCTGGTGCTCTCGACGAAGATCTTCTGGGGCGGCGAAGGCCCCAACGACACCGGCCTCTCGCACAAGCGCGTCATCGAGGGCTTCCACCTCGCGCTCGAGCGCTGGCAGCAGGACTACCTCGATCTCGCGTTCTGCCACCGCCCCGATCCCGAGACGCCGATCGAAGAGACGGTGCGCGCGTTCGACATCCTCATCAAGCAGGGGAAGCTCTTCTATTGGGGCACCAGCGAGTGGAGCGCGAGTGAGATCGCCTCGGCCATCCGCATCGCGAAGGAGATCGGCGCCACGCCTCCGGTGATGGAACAGCCGCAGTACTCGCTCCTCGCGCGCGATCGCCTCGAGCGTGAGTACTCGCCGATCTTCATCGAGCACGGCTACGGCACGACCATCTGGTCTCCCCTCGCGTCGGGAATTCTCACCGGCAAGTACGACGCCGGCGTGCCCGAGGGCTCGCGCTTCTCGCAGCAGAACTACGCGTGGCTCAAAGACAAGCTCGTGACCCCGGAGAACATCGCGAAGGTGAAGCAGCTCGAGCCCATCGCTTCGGCTCTCGGAGTCACGCGCGCCCAGCTCGCCATCGCGTGGTGCCTCAAGAACTCGCACGTCAGCACCGTGATCACCGGGGCAACGCGGCCCGAGCAGGTCTTCGAGAACATGAAGGCCCTCGACGTCGTCGAGAAGCTCACGCCCGACATCATGGGCCAGCTCAACTCGCTCTTTCCGCGCAGTTGACGTGAAGCGCGGCTGACGCGCGTGTCAGATCGTGATGCGCGTGAACGCTCCAGTTTGGCTGGTGTGACGTTTGCTCATCGGCGGCGCCATGCGGCGACTGTTCCTGGTGTTCAGCGCGATCTCGTTGCTCGGCGCGTGCGGCTCAGGAAACGCCGTGCGCGAGTGCCGCCCCGTGCAACCGAAGTTCTTTCGCTGCGTCGGCAACACCACGATCACCTCGACGACCGATGCGATCCCGATGGGCTTGAATCCGCGCGCGAGCGACGACTTCGGCTGCCGCCTCGCGCCGAAGGATCAATACGGCCTCGAGATCTTCGGCAGCGGCGTGATCTGTTCCGACATCGACTTCCTCGGAGATCGTGATCCCGAAGAGCCGCGACGGAGCTTCACGACCGTGTGCACGCCTCCTGCGACGGATGGCGTGTGGGTGCTGCCCGGGACCATCGCCGTCAGCGTTCGCGTCGAAGATGGAGGCGTGACCTGCTGGTGATTACTGCTGCAGCGCGGCCTTCGGGCGGAGGATGTAGACCTCGTTGCCGCCCACGGAGAAGTTGCGCTTGGCCGGGTTGTACGTGCCGCCCTCGACCCAGCTCGGCGTCTGCGCTTCGTACGCCGCGTCACGGTGCGCGCCGATCGACTTGAACTCGGGATCCACGCTGGTGACGATCTCGATGTGCGCCGTGGCGTCGCCGCTGCCCGGGTAGTCGCGCACCACGATGTCGCCCGGCCGCATCTGCTTCGGGTCGGTGATGCGATCGAAGAGGTTGGTGAAGCTCGGCCACTTCTCGGCGCTCGCGTAGTGCACCGAGCCGTCCGTCATCTGCCACGTGGGCGCCTTCACTCCGGCCTGCGTGAGCGAGTCGCCGACGAACTGATTGCACTTCCAGTTGTTCTTGAGCCACGACGGCTGCGACACGCCGGGGTTGCGATTGCCCGAGAGGTTCTTCAGCGGGCTGGTCGGCGCGTTGTCGTAGCCGTAGTTGACGCCCTGCTTCGACGCGCGATCGGCGGCCGCTTCGAGAATCTTGCCGGCGAACTTGCCCTCGCCCTGCGGAATGACGCCGCCCGACGCGCTCACCAGCGCCGCGAACACCTGACCCGCCTTGCCCGCGTTGTTGAACGAGTGGCTGCTGCCGTTTCGATCGAAGCCGTCGGTGTGCTCGAAGGCCTTCGCGATCTCCGCGCTGCCCTTGATCCACCCGTCGTTGTCGATGTCGCCCTTCGCCTTGAGCGCCGCGATGTCGACGCCCGCGGCTTCGAGCTTCTGCTTCACGCCCGCGTCGTTGAGGTTGATTCCGTTGGAGCCGATGGAGCGAGCGAAGGTGTTGCGATCAATCGAAGGAGGCATGGTTGCGCCCATTGTCGCCAATTGCCCCGGGTGGTTTCCAGCTTCTCACCACCTGAGAACTACTGAACTTCGACGCACGTCAACCCATTGGAAGGAGTGCAGTTTTGGCCGATGACGCAGGCCCCGACACCTTCGAAGTCGACACAGCGAATCGACCGACAGGCGAGGGGGTCGCCCTCGATGCACGGCCGACGGGTGATGGTGCACTCGCCCTGCGAGCAGGTTTCGGCGGCGCAGTCTTCGTCGACCTGACAGCTGCAGTAGCCGAAGTTCGAGCCTTCGCGCAGACGACACTGGCCCGCGCAGTAGCCGTTCGTCTGCCCCGGCGACTTGATGCACGAGCCACCGCGCGCGCAGTCGGTGTCGTTCATGCACGGCAAGTTGGGATCGCCCGGGCACGCTTGTGAGGCGCTGCACTGCCAGCGCGTGAAGACCACGCGAATGTCGCGGCAGCCGTAGCCGCGCGGGCACGCCTGGCCCTGGCTGCAGTCGGCTCCGCAGTAGGTGGCGTTGGTGCGGGTGTCGATGATGCAGAAGTTGGGGCCGCGGCCGCAGGTCTCGATGCCGCCTCCGCTTGCGCAGCGCGCGCAGTACGGCCGGCGATCGAGGTCGAAGTCACTGAAGCACTGGTTGCGCGTCACGCCCGCGTCGGGAGGCACGCCGCACATCTCTCCGTAGCGGCAGAACGTCTCGTTGCTGCAGAAGTTGGGGTCACACGTGCCGATGGTGCAGCGCGCGAGCTCTTCAGGCGTCGAGCCAGTGCACGCGCACGGCACTTCTCCGCAGCGGCATGAGGTGCCGGGACAATCTCCGTCGCGGCGGCAGCCATCGACGCAGCTGCTGCGCGTGGTGTCGCAGACCTGCCCGAGGTTGCACTGGAGATCGCTCGTGCAGCGGCCGTTGGGCACGCACTGGCCACTCGCGGTGTCGCAGTACGTGGTGTTGTCCGGGCAATCGAGGTTGGTCGCGCAGCCCGAGCGGTCCTGGCAGAAGCCGCTGTTGTTGCAGAACTGCGCGCCGGAGCAGGCGACGTCGGTGCGGCAGTAGCAGACGCCGGTTCTCGTCTCGCAGCGGTACGCGCTCGCAGGAGAGCCGCAGTCGGAATCTTCGCGGCACGCGCCCATGCGCAGTCGATCGCGCGGGCAGGCGGTCAACACGAGCGCAAAGAGAGCGAAGACGATTCCCCTCGCCCTCAGGGTGAGGGAGCGGATCAAGGCCCTGCATCCACAGCCGGAGGCGTTTCCCCAGGGGGCTTTGCACCGGCGTCGCTCGCTTCGGCGGGTGCTCCAGTGCCTGCGTCGGGCGCGTTGTTCGCGCCGAGAATTTCTCCGACCTCTGCCGCGACGTCTTCTTCAGGAGCGAAGTCGAGCACCTCGAGCGCGGCATTGCCGGGCAGGCGCATGTTCATGATCGACAGCGCCTGGCGATCAGGAGCGTCGAGCAGCTGCTGCGACACCGACGCGGCGTTC
>JAEUJS010000503.1 GCA_016792935.1 Archangium sp.
TGCAGCTGGGCCTGAAGGAATCGAAGACGTATCGCTCTCCGCTCGGAGAGCGTCCGCGCACGGAAGAGATGGTGCGTGAAGCGATGGCGGAGCTGCGAGATCCAAAGCGCAGACTCGTGCACGAGTTGTTGGCGTCGCTCCCGGCATCGACGCTCGTGCCTGGATCCGTAGCGCAGCGCCCCGCAACTGCATGGCCGTCCGCGCCCATGGTCTTCGGCTACGGCCCCGGAGACGAAAAGTGATCGTCATCAAAGGAGACACACTTTCGGAGCCGCTCGGCCCCCCACCACTTCGTCATCAACGGCGACAGCTCGCTCGAAGCCGAGGGGCACGCGCGACTCTCGGCACCAGACCCGACCACTTCAATCAACACCACCCTGAGAGCAGTTCTGCCCCTCAGGAGTCCGCACGATGATCCCGGTCGGAGGCATCGTCGCGGCGATCGTCATCGCGATCCGCGCGATCAACGCAGCCCAGAACAAAGACGGAGCGACGACCACCAGCTCCTCCGGCGTCGTGCAGACCTCGCGAGGCAGCTCGACCTTCTGGTCCGACCCGGGCGCCGGCGGAACGATCGTCTGGCAACTCATCCTCCTCGGCATGGCCTTCGCGGGGACCGGCATCGCGATGGAGACCGCGAGCGGCGTCGCGCTGACGTTCGGCCTGCTCGGCTGGTGGCTCCTGCTGCCGGCGTGGTTCGCGAGAGTGGTGTTCGCCCCGCTCGGCATGGTGCGCCTCGCGTACTTCAGCTGTCAGTTCTCGCGCGTGACGTGGCGCCGCGACAAACCTGGCGGGCCCGCGATGATCGCCGCGTGGGGGCTCGCGCAGCAGGACAAGCCGTCGCCGAGCACCATCGCCTGGCTCGAGAAGGTCCTCAGCGCGAACAAGCACCGTGCACTCCAGGCGTCAGGCGTCGTCGCGCGCGGACTGCTCGAAGCAGCGAAAGGAAACAAGGAAGCCGCGCGTCAGTGGCTCGACAGCGTGTTGCTGTTCGACCCGCGCGTCGCTCCGTCGCACGTGCGAGTGGTCGCCGCCGAGTGGCTCGCCACCGACGCCGCCGCCCGCGCCGACTGGAAGCGCGTGAAGGACATCGCGAAGAACCCGAAGTGGGCCGCGAGCGCGCAGCTGCACCTCCTCGGAGCGGTCGCCGGCCGCATGCTCGGCGACGCGATGCCGACCACCGCCGGCCTCTGGATGTGGTGGCTCTTCGCGCCGCGCCGTCTCTGGACCTTCAGCTTCGTGCGCAAAGCGGCCGCGATGACTCCGCAGCCCCAGGCGCCCGAAGGCGCCCTGCCCGACGTTCCCGCCGAGCTCGACGCGATCAGTTCAGCAGACGCGTCTGCTGGGGCAGTGGCGCGCGCGACCTTCCTCACGCTCGCCCTCAAGCAGGGAGCCCCGAGCGCCACCGCCGTCATCAACGTCGCCCGCACCTGGGAACGCGCGCTCGACAACGAGCTGCGCAGCAAGCTCTTCGCGCGCTCGATGCTCATCGGCGGCGGAGAGCCCGACGAAGCGATCTCCGAAGTGCGCCAGCTGATCGAAGCCGAGCTCGGCAAGTTGCTCCCGGCGAAGCTGAGCGGCACGCACGGCGATCTCCCGGCGTTGATCGACACCGCCGTGCAGTCGCGCCGCGAGCAGCTCAACAACGAGCTGGAAGACAAGATGCGCCGCATGGACGACCGCAAGGTGAACGCGCGCGAAATTCCGCAGCTCGAGGAATGGCACGACTTCATGTTGCTGCGCGCGCTGTACCGGCAGGCAGTCGACACCGCGTCGAATCAGGGCGACGTGTCGCTCTCGCACTCCATCATTCGCGACAAGCTCGTGAACTTCGCGGTGTGGCTCTACAACGTGCGCAACGAGAAGCCGGTCGCCAACGCGATCTTCCGCATGTTGGAGACGGAAGCGGTGGTGCTCGGTGACGCCGACGCCGAGAAGCTGAACAAGAAGAACGCGGCGTGTGATCTCTAGCGGCTGACCGGCCGCAAGAAGTTGAGCCGATACCCATCGGGGTCGGTCACCACCAATTCCTCGGTGTGCCACGGCTTCACGTCAGGCCCCTCGGTCGGCGCGGACAGTCTCTCGGCGCGCGCCTTCAGCTCATCGAGCGGCGTCTGCGACGTGAAGCACATCAACACGCCCCAGCCACGCTTCCCCTCGACGCGCACACCCGTCGGAGCGCCCACCAGCATCACGTCGCCCCGCTCTTCCCAGCGCAGATGAATGAACGTGCCGTCGGCGCCGACGCGATGGAACCCCAGCGTCTCGTAGAAAGACGCAGACGCTGATCGATCGAGCACCAGCAACTTCGTGAAGTACGGAGAGGTCATGACAGTGCGTTGGCGAAGAACTTCGAGTGCTCAGCGAGCGTGCGCACGTAGCCTTCGACGTCGCGCTTTGCTTCGGGGCCCAGGTCCTTGAACGGAATCACGTGCTCATCGGGCACGTAGCGGAAGGTGAAGTTGATCCGCCGGGTCTCGAAGCCCGCGACGTTGATCTCGAAGCGATGGCCGCCCCTGGTGTCCACCCGCTGCACGCGGTGGAAGGTGCGGTTCTTCCACTTCTCTCCGCCGAAGATCTGCAGCGAGCCGTCGTCGAGCCACTGCTGTTCCACCACGCCGTCGCGTTCACCGCGCGCGCTGCTGGTCACGAACTGAAACATCGCGCGCTCACCGAGCGAGAGCGACGCGACGGGACCGGGCTCGAAGTCTTTGTGCTCGCCGACGCGCGCGGTGTCGATGCTCTTGCCGCTCTCGTCGATGTTCGAGCCGTAGAAGTTCACGAGGCACGTGTTGAGGTGCCACTTCGCGGGCATCTCTTCGCCCTGAAACATGCGGCGCGCGCGCTGTTCCATGAGCTTCACCAGCTTCGCGAGCACCGGCGGAAACGGCTCGGCCGCCACGCAGCGATCCTTCACGTGCGGAGGCCGGTAGTAGTCGAGACACGCGAACTGCCAGTTGCCCAGCCAGTACACGGGGCGGAGGAGCCGACGTTGCGTCTCTCCCTCGGGCAGCGGGCGGAAGTCGGAGAAGCGGTTCTCCCAGAGCGGATGGAGCGTGCCGAGCCAGCTCAGGATCTCGGCGCGGTCGGTGCGCGAGAGAAAGCCCGCGTCGTAGTGCAGCCCCATCACGCGGTGCGGCTTCGCGCGAAGCTGGAGCTGCGTTCGGCGAGGGGGCGGCTTGCTGCGCATGCGGCGCCACTACCACGACAAAACCAGCGCTTCAGCCGGTGTTCTCGTCCGCGCCGCCGAGCACCCGCCGAGCGGCTTCGAGGACCGAGGTGAATTCACCGCCGAAGGCCGTGCAGGCGTCGCAGCCCGCGAGATGGGCTTCGACCTGACGTCGCGCCTCGTCGCTCAGCGTGCCGTCGACGTAATCGGACAACTGGGCCAGCACCTCGAAGCACGAGATGCCCGCCACGGTGCGTGGCTCAGCCATGGTGCACCTCCTGGGTGCGCAACGTTCGCTTCACTGCGGCGACCAGTTCCAGCCTCGCGCGATGGAGCCGGCTCTTCATCGCCGCGAGCCCCACGCCGAGCGCCTGCGCCGTCTCCTCGCCCGACAGGCCCTCGAGCTCGCGCAGCGTGATGATCTCGCGGCCCTCGTCGGACATCGAGGCCAGCGCGCGCTCCAGCAACTGCCGTTCTTCGAGCCGGGCGCTCAGCACCTCGGGGTCGAGCGGCTCTCCCCACCCTGCGGCCGCGCCGAGCGTCTCGAGGGTCTCGGGCGCTTCGGCTTCTTCGCGCGTGGTGCGCGCAGCCCGCCGCGCGGCCCACACCTTGTTCCTCGCGATGGTCATCAACCACGCCTTCGCGTTTCCTCCCGCGCGGAGCTGCGAGGCGTGCTGCAGCGCCTCGACCATCGTCTCCTGCGTCAGGTCGGCCGCTTCGGTTTCGTTGCCGGTCAGACGGCGCAGGAAGCGGTGCACCGCCGCCCGATGCGCCCACAACGCCGTCTCACCGTCCACTGACCTCACGCGCTGACCTCGCCTCTTCTCACGCCGTGATGCGCTTGCGCGGACACGTGCTGACGCCGAACAGCGTGTACACCGGGCAGGATCCCACCAGACCGGTCACCAGCGGCACCAGGCCAATCAGACCCCACCACGTCTGCGGGCCGAAGAAGACCAGGCTCAGCAACCCCACGCCCAGCACCACGCGCAACACGCGATCCACATTGCCTTCGTTCATCGGGAACAGCTGCATGACGTTCTTCCTCCTGCGCGGGGAAATTCCCGCCGCACCCGCGTTGATGCAGCGTCGCCAGAGAAGGATTCGCGCAAAGACTGCGCGCGCGAGGTGCTATTTCGGCAGGCATGACCGAGCGCAACCTCCTGATGATTCCGGGCCCCATCGAGTTCGAGCCGTCTGTTTTGCGCGCGCTGGGAGAGAAGACGAGAGGTCACCTCGACCCGGTGTTCATGAAGGCGTTCAGCCGGACCATCAAGCGGCTGCGCGAGGTGTTCCAGGCGCCGGGCGCGCAGCCGTTCGTCGTCGCGGGGAGCGGAACGCTCGCGATGGAGATGGCGGTCGCGAATCTGCTTCAGCACGGCGATCGCGCGCTGGTGGTGAACACCGGCTACTTCAGCGATCGCATCGGCGCGATGTGCGAGCGGCACGGCGCGTCGGTCACGCACGTGCGCGCTGCTCCCGGATCCATTCCGTCACTCGAAGAAGTCGAGAAGGCGCTCACTGGAGCGTCGTTCAAGGTGATGACCATCACGCACGTCGACACGTCGACGGCGGTGCTCGCTCCGGTGAGGGAACTGACCGCGCTCGGCAAGAAGCACGGCGCGCTCGTCATCGTCGATGGCGTGTGCAGCGTCGGCGGTGAAGCGCTCGAGATGGAAGCGTGGGGCGTCGACGTGGCGTTCACCGCGTCGCAGAAGGCGCTCGGTGCGCCTCCGGGGTTGGCGGTGTTGCTCGCAGGACCGAAGGCGTTGGCTGCTTGGAAGGCGCGGAGCAAGCCGGTCGCGGCGATGTATCTCGATTTCGCCGAGTGGCTTCCGATTCACGAGGCGTACGAGGCGGAGAAGCCTTCGTACTACGCGACGCCTGCCGTGAATTTGATCACCGCGCTCGATGTGTCGCTCGGTCATCTCGTCGAGGAAGGCATGGCGGCGAGAGTCGCGCGTCACGAGCGCATCGCTTCCGAATTCCACGCAGCGTGGAAGGCGATGGGGCTCTCTCATCTCCCTGCGGAGAATTGCCGCGCGCACACGTTGTCGGCGTTGCTCTATCCGAGCGGGGTCGATGCGACGCTCGTCGGGAAGATCGCCAAGCAGGGCGTGACGGTCGCGGGTGGCCTGCATCCCGAGCTGAAGACGAAGTACTTCCGCGTCGGTCACATGGGCGCGGTGACGATGAACGACGTCAGCGCGGTGACCGCCGCGATCAAGCGCGCGCTGGGCTGAGAAAAGATCC
The DNA here is from genome assembly GCA_016792935.1 of Archangium sp. Classification (GTDB taxonomy): domain Bacteria; phylum Myxococcota; class Myxococcia; order Myxococcales; family Myxococcaceae; genus Archangium_A. The sequence continues at coordinate 5,423 of JAEUJS010000503.1, forward strand.
GCTCACAACGCATCGCGAGCGCGCTCAGCGGTGAAGTACCGAACACCGGCCACGACGAACTCCCCGCGCCACCACTGCGAAAAACACGCATCGCTCAGCTTCCCGTCAGCGCGCGGCGTGTGGCCGTAGAACGGCAAGAACTCGAACTCACGGCCCTCCCTCAGGGCCGTCATCAGCGCTTCGCGGGAGAGAACGGTCATACGGAGTCGTGACGACGCCATAATAGTCCTTCTGACTTGATTCCAACTTCCGCCACGGAGTCATCGTCTTCGCGGCGAGCGTGATGGCATCACCGACGAGCGGAGAGAACACGTACTGCCCGCCCCACGTGAAGCCGACCAGCTCCGCGGTGTGCAGAATCGCATCGCGCTCCGGACGATCTCGCAGCGTCGCGTCAGCCAACGCGAAGCCCGTCGCGCTCGGAGACACACCCAGAATCAGCGGCCCCGAATCGACATCACCACCGCGCGCGTCACCCGGCTTCGCTTCATCGATTCCACCGAGCCAACCCGCGAGCGCCGAGTCACCGAACGTGCGCCACATGCGCGGCGACTGCTCAGCGGCGAACGCGGGATTCACCAGTGGCAAGAAGAACGAGTTCCACGCCGCTCCACTTCCGCGCGCCGGCTGCCCCGGAGCGAACACCAACAACCCGTTGTCCTCATCGATCCACCGCGCGCGCATCAACTTCTCCCAGCGCTCGTACAACGGCGCATGCTCCGCCCGCCCGCGTTCTGCTGGCGGCGCCGCCGGGCTGAAGCCCATGCACACGTCGAACTGCATGATGCCCGCCATCACCACCACGTTGTCAGGCACGTAGATCTCTCCGGGGTACGTCTCGATCAGCCCTTCAGGCGCGTTCGCAATTCGCCGCGCGAGTGAATCGACGATCGCGCGATGCAGCTGCTCGTCACGCTCACCACCGAGCAGACACGCCGCGTCCATCGCCAGCAGCAGGTGCCCCAGGTAGCCCGCGTGCGCCTCGCTCCGCGCGAGCGTCTCGAGCGCATCCGACCCCCACTGCTTCGTGTCGTACGCGCGCACTTCATCGGACGCGAGCAGCCGTGCCCACTGCGACACGAGCCGGGCGTTCTCCGCCCGTTTCGAAGGATCTCGCATCGCCAGATTCGTCGCCGCGATGCTCGAGGTCGACAACACACCGAGCCGCCACTCGCCGTCGAACGGATGTCCCGGAGCGACGCCCATGTAATCGTGGTGACTGATCCGCTGAGCGAGATAGGCGAGCCGCTCCTCACCATCGTCACGCGTCGAGCGCAGCTGCACGCGCACCAGCGTGAACGCGAACACCGCCAGCGCCAGCACTCCGACTTGCCCCCAACGCCGTCTCCCCAGGGGGCTTTGTCGCTTGAAGAATTTCTTCATGCCGCAGAGTGTGCAGCACGAAAACCAGGCGAAACCGCCCGCTCAGGCGAACGGTCGGATCACGGGGTCCCGCCGTCGGTGGGCGGATTGAACGGCTCGTCGCGCAGGGGGTACTTCGAGGCGTCGGGCAGGTCGTAGTGCCACCATTCCATGGGGTTCTTCTTGAACCCCGCGGCTTCCATCGTCGTGCGCAGCAACTCGCGATTGGCGAGCGACTCTTTGGTGCCGCCCTGGAACGAGTGGTGCGCTTCCTTGCCGAAGAAGTCGTACGGCGAGGGGAACTCGACGTCTTTTCCATCCAACGTCACGAGCCCCAGATCCACCGCTCCACCACGGTTGTGGTTGCTGCCCTTCTTCGGCTCGGCGACGTAGCCAGGAATCGGCATCACCTTCCACAGCTCGAACTGCACATGGTGCGGCCGATAGCAGTCGTACAAGCGCAGCCGGTAGCCCTTCTCGCGGAACACGTCGGCGGCGGCTTTGAGCTGCTTCGCTGAACGCTCCAACAACAGGCAGCGCGCGTCCGATGGGTACACCTGCTTCTTCATGAAGTTGTCGGCCGTCGCGTAGCGGAGATCGACCACCACGTCGGGGATGAGCGACTTCACTTCGACGAGCGGCTCAGCAGGCGCAGCGGCGAGCAGCAACAAAGAGAGCATCACGAGGGAGAGCCTTTCACGTAGCGCGTGGGGTCTGGAACGCCGGCCTCCTCGAACCCCTTGCGGCGCAACAGACACGAGTCGCAGCGCCCGCACGCATCGCCATTCGGCGCCGGGTCGTAACAGCTGTGCGTGAGCGAGTAGTCGACGCCCGCGGCGAGCCCCGCCTTGATGATCTGCGCCTTCGTCATTCCCGAGAGCGGAGCGTGCACCGTGAACTTCGCGCCTTCGACGCCCGCTTTCGTCGCCAGTCCCGCGAGCTGTTCGAACGCGCGAATGAACTCCGGCCGGCAATCGGGATAGCCCGAGTAGTCGACCGCGTTCACGCCGATGAACACGTCGCTCGAGCCGACGACCTCAGCGAGCGCCAGCGCGAGCCCAAGGAAAATGGTGTTGCGCGCGGGCACGTAGGTCGGAGGAATTCCAGAGCCCAGCTGCGACACGTCGTCGTGTTTGGGCACCGCGATGTCGTCGGTGAGCGCCGAGCCGCCGATGCTCCGCAGATCGAGCGACACCACGCGATGGTCTTTCACGCCATGCGCCTTCGCGACCGTGCGCGCGCGCTCGAGCTCGACCGAGTGACGTTGGCCGTAGGAAATCGACAGACAGACGGGCTCGAAGCCCTGCGCGATCGCCATGCCGAGGCACGTCGTCGAGTCGAGCCCGCCAGACAACAACACCACTGCCCGCTTCATCGTCGCTCTCCGCGAGCCTGGAAGGTGAGGAAGCAACCCGAACACTTCGCGTCGCACGCGCCACCGTCTTCATCGTTTGCGTCGGCCACCACCTCGGTCGAGATGAAGCCGCACAACCGCACCGCGTCGAAGCCCAGCGACGTCTGGCCCGGCGCGCTGATGCCCGCATCGTTCGGAGCGGGCACCACGCCGAGGTCGAGCACGTTGCGAGGACACTCTCCGCCGAACGTCTCGGCGAGCTTGTTGGCCTGCGAACGGCTCAACACCGCGACGTCGATGCGCTCGATCATTCGCATCTGGCACCTGGAACACTCGGTGAAGACGCGCGTGGCCTCGGCGACATTCGAAAAATACTGACCGTCGAACGTGCCCTCGCGCGAGAGGTTCGACAGCGTCATCCACGCCGCGTTCGAGGTGGTGTCGCGCGTCAACGTCATGTCGAACGTGAGCGGACTCGGCAAGCCGCCGTCCTGCGGAGTG
>JAEUJS010000504.1 GCA_016792935.1 Archangium sp.
CTCGTCCCTCTCCACGAGTTGGGCCGCGAAGACGACACCTGGTTCCTCGTGATGGAGGTGATCGACGGCCTCGATCTCCTCGCCGCGCTGAAAGAACGCCCTCAGCTCGTGCGACCCGTCTTCGCGCAGATCGCGCTCGGGCTCTCGTTCCTCCACGCATCGGGCCGCATCCATCGCGACCTGAAGCCGTCGAACGTGCGCGTCACGCCGGCCGGTCACGCCGTGGTGCTCGATTTCGGCCTCGCCATCGACGGAGCACCCGACGCCTCAGAAGGAATGGTCGGCGCCGCCGCGTGGATCTCTCCCGAGCAAGCCTCCGGTGCTGCCGCGACGCCTGCGTCCGATCTCTACGCGCTCGGAGTGATGCTCCACGAAGCGCTGGCCGGAAAGCGACCCTTCGAAGGGCCCGCGCTCGAAGTGCTCTCCGCCAAGCGCGCGCGCGACGCGGTCGTCGAGCTTCCCGGAGTCGATGAAGCGCTGCGTTCGTTGTGTGCGCGAATGTTGTCGCGAGAACCCGCCGCGCGTCCGACGGCGCCCGAAGTCGTCGCAGCCCTCGACACCACGCTGGTGCCGCTGCTCGCGCAACGCCCCGAAGCTCCGCTGCTCGGACGCGAGACGCTGCTCGCCGCGCTCGAAGGCGCCGCGGCCCAACCGCGTGCGACGGCGGTGTGGCTGCAAGGCGCTCCGGGCCTCGGCAAGAGCGCCCTGCTCCGCCATTTCCTCGACGCGCAGACGCACGCTGGCGCGTTGGTGTTGTCGTCGCGCTGCTTCGAGCACGAGAGCACTCCGTTCAAAGCGGTCGATGGATTGATCGATGGCCTCACGCGCTGGCTCGCGCGGCGCCGAGGTCCTCCGCTGAGCGATGCGGCGCGCACGCACGCAGCCAACCTCGCGCGCAGTTTCCCCGCGCTGCGCGGAGTCGTCGAAGGCACGCCGTCGAGCTCGCCTCCCGAGCGGCATCGTCGTGAAGCAGCCGTCGCCTTCCGTGAGCTCATCGCGCTCGCGACGAACGAGCGTCGCCTGGTGCTGGCGATCGATGATCTCCACTGGGCCGACGCCGACTCGATTCCGTTCCTCACCGAACTCCTCGACACGCGCGAACCCCCGCCGGTGCTCTTCGTCGGAGCGTTGCGCGATGAAGGCCACCCGCTCCTCGAGCCGCTGCGCGTCGAGCCTGCGCCAGCCGGCTGTGCCGAACGCCGGCACCTCGCCGTCACGCCGCTCGGTGAGTCGGCGAGCGCAGCGCTGGCGAAGACGCTGATGCCCGAGCGCGGAGACGTGACCACCCTGCTCCGCTCCGCCGCTGGAAGTCCGTTTCTCCTTCACGCGCTCGCGGGGCATGAAGGCGAGCTCGAAGACGCCGTCAGCAAGCGTGTCGCGTCGCTCCCCGAGGCCGCGCGGCGGTTGCTGGAATTGGTGGCGTTGGCGGGTGCCCCGCTCGAGCGACGCACGTGGATTCCGGCAGCGCAGTTGGAACAACAAGACGCGCTCGCCCTCGGACACCTGCGCGCGAATCGAATGGTGCGCGTGCGCCGAGACGGAACGCTCGAGCCGTACCACGACACCCTGCGGCGAGCGGTGGTGGCGAAGATCGCCGACGCGCATCGACGCACGCAGCACGCACGACTCGCCGATGCGCTGAGCGCCGCCGAAGCAGATCCCGAGCTGCTCGCGATGCATCTGCACGCGGCCGATCGCCTCGACGAAGCGGCCACACAGGCGTTCCGCGGAGCGGAGCGTGCGATGGCCGCGCTCGCCTACAACCACGCGGCCGCGTTGTTCGCCAAGGGGCTGACGTGGGCTCCCAGGCGCGGCGACGCACGAACGCAGCGCGTGAAGTGGGGACACGCGCTCGCCAACGCAGGTCGCGGTGAAGATGCCGCGCGCGCGTTTCTCGAGTCTTGCGAAGGAGCGAACGCTGCCGAGTCACTCGAACTCCGCACGCGCGCTGGGGCCCAGTTGTTGCGATCGGGAATGCTCGAGCGCGGCCTCGAGCTCACGCGCGAGACACTCGAAGCGCGAGGCTTGTCACTCGCTCGCACGCCGCGTGGAGCGATCGCCTCGATGGTGTGGAGCCGAGCGCGACTCTTCTTCCGTGGCTACGAGTTCAAGCCCAGGCCCGTCGAGTCACTTCCCGCAGGTGAGCTCGCGCGCGTCGATGCGCTGACGCAGACGTCAATCGGACTCGCGGCGGTCGATTCTCTGCGCGCCGCGGACCTCATGAGCCAGGCGCTCCTGCGTGCGCTCGCGCTCGGAGACTCGCGACGCATCGCGATCTGTCTGGGCTACGAAACGGCGTTCGCAGGAAACGCGGGCGGCGCTGGTGAGAAGCGAACGCGCCAGGTGCTCGAAGCGTGCAACCGCGTCGCCGCGGCGCTCGAAGATCCCTACGCGCAGGCGTGTGCGCTCGGAGGCGCCGGCATCGCGCACTTCCACCTCGGCCTGCTGCGCGACGCGCAATCGTTGTGTGAGCAGAGCGCGGCGAAGTTCGAGCGCTACCCCGGAGCGGTGAAGGAGTACTTCACCGAGCAGCTGTTCGCCCTCGCCGCACTCGCGCAGTCGGGCCAGCTCGCCGAGGTCGCGCGACGACTGACGTCGCATCTCCCGCTCGCGATCGAGCGCGGTGATCGCTACGTCGAGTCGACGCTGCGCTCCGGCCTGCCCAACCTCGCGTGGCTCGCGGGCGATGACGAGATGCGCGCGCGCAGAGAGTTGGCGCTGGCAGCTCCGGGTCTGATCACTGCTGGCTACTCGGTGCAGCACTTCTTCGAGTTCTTCGGGCGCTTCAACGTCGAGGCGTACGCAGGTGACGTCGAGGGCGCTCAGCGCGTGTTGAACGAAGGGCTGCCGCTGTTGCAGGCTTCGCTGCTCAAGCGCACCGAGTGGATCGCGATGCAGATCTCATGGATGCAGGGGCGCATCGCAGCGATGACGAAACGGCACGCGGAAGTGCTGCCGTTCGCGAAGCAACTCGAAGCGCGCAAGCGACCGTGGGGCGAGGCGCTGGCGATGACGTTGCGCGCAGTGGCGGCGCGTGATCCAGCGCTGCTCGACAAGGCCGCATCACTCGCCGAAGCCGCCGAGCTGCAGCTCAACGCGCTGAGCTGCGCCTACGTCGCTGCGAAGTGGCGTGAAGACGAGTCAGGCATGTCGAAGGCCGCGCAGCGCGCCTCCGCACTCGGAGTCGTCCGGCTCGCGGCGATGGCCCGCGTCTACGTTCCGAGCCTCGACTGAAGTGATTTCTGCTTTTCGCCCTGCTACGAGCGGCGCCCGTGAAGCACGAATCGATGACGAGCTCGAAATCGCCGGCGGGCAAGGCCGCCTTCTTCGACATCGACGGCACGTTGATCAGCACCAACGTGGTCCACGCGTACGGCTACTACGCGATGAACGAAGGCAGCGTGAAGGGCATCGTCGGTCGATCGCTCTCGACGCTCGCGCAGATTCCGCTCTTCGGCGCGCTCAACCTGATCGATCGCAAGATCTTCAACGAGTACTTCTACCGCCAGTACGAGGGCCTCACTGAAGATCGCCTGCTCACCCTCTCGGAAGATCTCTTCGAAGACGTGGTGAAGCCGGCGATTTTCAAGCGCGCGCAAGATCTCATCGACGAAGCCCGTCGGGCTGGTTGCCGCGTGGTGCTCGTCACCGGCGCGCTCGACTTCACGATGAAGCCGCTCGCGCGTCACCTCGGCGCCGACGACATGGTCGCCAACCGCATGCAGTTCGTCGGCGGCAAGGCGACCGGCAAGGTCATCCCTCCGATCATCGAAGGCGCGAACAAGGCCAACGTCATTCGCGAGTACTGCGAGGCGAACAGCATCTCGTTGATGAAGAGCTACGCGTACACGGATTCAGCGAGTGACTACGCGATGCTCACCGTCGTGGGCCGGCCGACCGCGGTGAACCCGGACATTCGGCTCCGGGCGCTCGCTCGCAGCTACAACTGGCCGATCCTCGACGTTCGCTGATCACCAGCCGTAGAGATTGCCGGTGATCGGCGCCCAATCGGACCAACCGAACGGCGTCTGCCACTTCACGTACGCCTGGTTGTCTGCGCCGCGCACGAAGAGCTCGATGCCTCCGTTCGAGTTGATTCCGGCGTGCACGGGGCTGGTGAGGACACCACCTTCGCTCGCCCAACCCGACCACCCACCGCCCGGCGTGAGCTGCCAGATGTGCCACAGCGCTTCGTCGCCGCCCTTCACGAACACCTCGAGCCGACCGTCTGCGTTGCGCGCGGCTTCGGGGCGCGAGGTGATGACGCCTCCGAGTGAATGGAAGCCCGAGACGCGACCGAGCGGCGTCTCTTCCCACGCGTGCCACAACGCGCGATCGGTGCCCCACACGAAGAACTCGAGCCGGCCGTCTTTGTTCTGAATGATCGCGGGCGCGAAGATGATCTGTCCGCCGAGCGATTCCCAATCGGTCCACCCGAACGGTCCCTGGCGGCGACGCCACAGCGCTCCATCGTTGCCGCGCACGTAGACGTCGAGCGAACCGGCGGAGTTGTTCACCACCACCGGCACCGAGCCGACGCCGCCTCCGAGCGAGTCCCACTGCGACCAGCCGCCGTTCGGAGCGTTCTGCCACTTGTGCCACAGCGCTCCATCGGTGCCGCGACCGAACACCTCGAGACGACCATCGGCGTTGCGACCGACCGCCGGCTCGCTGGTGAGCACTCCGCCTTCCGAGGCGAAGTCGCTCCAGCCGCCGCTCGGCGCCCACTGCCACTTGTGCCAGAGCGCTCCATCGAACCCGACGACGAACACTTCGAGGCGTCCGTCCTGATTGCTGGCGACGACGGGATCCGACGAGAGCCCGCCGCCCTGGGGGTTCCAACCGGACCACGGCCCCTTCGAAGGAGCGGGCTGCCACTGATTCCACAACGCGCGATCAGCTCCGCGGCAGAAGAGCTCGAGCCGGCCATCTGAATTCGTCCCGACGCGACCGTGACCACCCGCGAACCAGAACGGCACGTCTTCGACGGGTGGAGGCGGAGGCGGCGCACACGACGAAGCGCTCGTCGCGGCCAGCAACCAGAACGGGTCGATGTCGTTGTTGTAGTCACCGTCGCGCGAGACGTTGAAGTGCAGGTGCACCGACGCCGCTCCCGACTTGCCCATGAAGCCGAGGAGCTGGCCGGCTTCGACCCACTGGCCTTCGCTCACCACCGCTTCGTCGAGATGCCCGTAGTAGTACCACCAGCCGCAGCCATCGCTCAGCGTGACGCGCAGACCCGAGGTCGAGCTCGGCCAACCCACGCGACGAATCGTGCCGCTCACCACCGCGACGATGGGCGCTCGGTAGAACGCGAAGACGTCGTTGCCGTGATGCGGGCCGCCGTAGTCGGAGTTCGCGTTCGCCTCGGGGCAGCTGATGTCGCACGTGCCTGAGCCGCAGGACGCGCCGTCGTAGCCAATGTTGTGCGGAGCGTTCACCGGGTTCCGCGACATCTGCGGATCACACGAGACGCCGCTCGCGACGGTGGCCTTCTCGTCGGGCAGCGCTCCGTCGAATTCCTTCAAGACCGCGTCGGGGCCGCACCCCGCAAGCACCACGACGAGACACAGCAGCGCACTCCGAAGGTGGTTGGGCATGACCAGTCATCGCGTCGAGGCGTGCTTCGAATTTCGCTTCCCCTGTCAACGGACACATCAATGGAGTGACCACGTCGCACTGAGAACTGCCCTTCACAGTTCGTGGTTCACCTTGATTTGTCAGGCGTCAGGGGCAAGAAGGCCCCGCGATGCGCCCGCTGAAGACGCTCAAGAAGCTGTACGACGAGGAATCTCACATCGTCATCACGGAGAAGGGGTCCCCGCCCCGCGTGATGTTCTATGGCGAGGACTTCTGGGTCGAAGACCTGCCCGTGGGGACGCGCGTGATCTTCCCGCGGCCTCCGCTCGAAGGCGTACCGAACCCGAAGGCGGCGATTCGCTACGCGATCAACCACCCGCATGGGATGGATCCGCTCCACGCGCTGCTGAAGCCGGGCATGAAGGTCACCATCGCGCTCGACGACATCTCGTTGCCGCTGCCGCCGATGAAGCTGCCCGACATCCGCCAGACGGTGTGCGAGATCGTGCTCGAGCTGCTCGCGGACTCGGGTGTCGATGACGTGCACCTCGTCATCGCGAACGCGCTCCACCGCCGCATGACGGAAGCCGAGATGAAGCGCATGGTCGGAGAGAAGATCTTCGACGCCTACTACCCGGACCGTTACTACAACCACGACGCGGAAGACCCCGAGGGGATCGTCGAGCTCGAGCGGACGAACCACAACGAGGTCGTGGCCATCAACCGCCGCGCCGCGGAGTCGGATCTCGTCATCTACGTGAACATCAACCTCGTGCCGATGGACGGCGGGCACAAGTCGGTGGGCACGGGTCTGACGAACTACGAGTCACTGCGTGCGCACCACAACCCGCAGACGATTCGTGACAGCGCTTCGTACATGGAGCCGAGCAAGTCGCAGCTCCACTCCTCGACGGAGCGCATCGGCCGCGTCATCGACAAGAGCCTCAAGGTCTTCCACATCGAGACCACCATCAACAACCGCATGTTCGAGGAGCCGGCGGGCTTCTTGATGAAGAAGGAAGAGGACTTCACCGAGTTCGATCGGCTGAAGCTCCAGACGTTCAAGTACGCGTTGTCGAAGATGCCGCGCCCGATGAAGCGCAAGGCGCTGTTCAACATCTTCGCGCCCTACGAGATCACCGGCGTGTTCGCGGGAGCCACCGAGCCGACGCACGAGAAGACGCTCGAGATGTCGTGGAAGCAGTACTCGGTGCCGGTGCAGGGTCAGAGCGACATCGTCATCTTCGGCATGCCGTACGTGTCGCCGTACAACGTGAATTCGATCCTGAATCCGTTGCTCGTGCAGGTGATGGCGCTCGGTTACCTCTACAACCTGAACCGCGGCGTGCCGCTGGTGAAGAAGGGCGGCGTGATCATCATCACGCACCCCTGTTACGACGAGTTCGATCCCGACCACCACGCGCCGTACATCGAGTTCTTCAATCGGTGTCTGACCGAGACGCGCGATGCGCACGTGCTGTCACACAAGTACGAGCGCGAGTTCGCGAAGAACCCCAGCTACGTGCACCTGTATCGCAAGGGCAACGCGTATCACGGGGCTCACCCCTTCTACATGTGGTACTGGGGCGAGAACGGTCGGCAGCACGTCGGCAAGGTGATCGCCGCGGGCGCTGAGAACAATCACGTCCCGGCGATCATGGGTTGGGATCGCACCGATACGTTGAGCGAGGCGATCGAAGACGCGCGCGGCTTCATGGGGCGCTCGGCGAGCATCTCGTTCGTGCACATTCCGCCGATCTTCCAGACCGACGTTCGGTTGTGATCACCGTGCGCTGATCTTCAGCGGAGTGGGCGAGGCATCGATCGCCGTCAGAAGCTGCGACCAATTCGCGAACTCGCTCATGGGCTTACCGTCTGCACTGAGCTCAAAACTCACCGCGCAGGGATGCCGGTGCGGAGCTGACTTGGTCCACAGCACTTCGGGTCTGTCGACGATGCTCACCAGCTGAAGACGATGGGCACCAGCGAGTTGCAGGCCTTGCACCGCAGCGACGACCGTCTCGAAGGAAGCATCAGGTTCGACCTCGAGCAGGAACTGCCGGTCCATGAAGGCCGTTGGAGCAATGCCTGTCTGCTCCCAGGCCTGGACGTATTGCGATTCGAGCTCGCGAAGCTGGTCGCACCGCGATCGAGAGTTCTTCATCGCCTGGGCGGAAGACCCAGCCGGACAGCAGCACCTCGTCACGACTCACAGCGAGTGCAATCGAGATCGCGGGCTCTTCACAATGGGTGAACACCAGTGCACTGCGTGGCCGACGAATCGTGACGAAAGTCTGATGCACGTCGACTGCGAGATCGTGCTCGAGCGCGATGCCGGTGAATATCGCGACGAGACCGGCAACAACGATCAGCAGCGAGACGGCATGACTGACGAAGAGTTCGGAACGCAGAGCGACCCACACTCCACCCGCAGCGAGCCCCGCGATGATCCACAGCGGCCATAGGGCGGGCATCGGCGTACTGAGATCGAGACTCGCTTCGTCGAACGCAAGGAGATCGAAGACGAACGCGACCGCGACCATCGCAAGCGCAATCCCCGCAGCACCCAGCGATCTCAAGAGCGTGATGCCCGCGGCGCGTGATGACCAGACCCATGCGGCGGCACACAGAATCGCCGCGCTCAGCGCAAACCGGCTGGCGAACGAGATCAGCTCAGGACTGTCGAGCGGATTCGGAGCCGGGCTACAGCCGATTCCGCGGTCGTTGCCACGGAGGTCGAGCGCTGTGAGCGCGAGGAGGACCAATCCACTGGTGACGCCAGCCGCGAGAAGTGTTCCTCCAACGCTGCCACGCCGGATCAGCACCAGTCCCAAACCCGCAAGTGCGAGGAAGCCAACCAGCCCACGCTCGACGAGTCTGTTTGCTCCGAAGCCATCGAACGGATCCGGTTGGCGGAAGGCAGCCGTGAGTTGCTGCCAACGCGACTCGACCTCCGGAAACCAGATATGGGAGTAGCCTTCGATTTCATCGAAGTCG
>JAEUJS010000051.1 GCA_016792935.1 Archangium sp.
GGCGAGCTTCTTCACGGCCTCGGTGGGCCACTCGTGGTGCTCGTCCCACTTCTTCGCGTTGGGGATGAGTTCGCGCGCGGCGAACTCGCGGGTCATCTTCTGAATGTCACGCTGGAGCTCAGTCAGCTCGAAGTTCATGGCGCCGCCATAGCACCGTTCTTCCCGAGGGAAACGGCTCTGGAACTTCCGTTCGGGGCACGGTGTCATGGGCCTCGTGCATGACGTCGGCGAGGACTGGTTCGACCAAGAGCCCCGGTGTGCGAAGCACGCACACCTCGAGGCCCTGAAGACGTGCGCGCGGTGCGGCACGTTCTGCTGCGAGTCGTGTCTCACGCAGGCGTGGTGTGAAGCGTGCGCCGGTCTGGTGATGCGCGATCACCTCCCTGGCACGGCGCGGAGCGTGGCGTGGAAGCTGCTCATCGCTCCTCTGTTCTTCGTCGGGAGCAGCCTCTATTGGCTCGCGCGCGGCAATGAACTTCCGGCGCTCGCGGTGTTCTGGTTCTTGCCGCTGGTGTGCTCGGTGATCGTCGCGCGGCGCTTCTCTCCAGCGGCGGCGTGGACGGGAGCGGTCTCGTCGCTGCTCTTGCTCGGCTGGCAGGCGCTCACGCTCTTCACGGCGGGCGAGGAGATGCGGTTGATCGACGTGGCGTTGTTGGCGATCGCTCCGGTGCTGGCGCTGAACGGGGCGTCACATCTCTCGAAGCTCTTCGCGCGCGTGCGTGTTTTGAACGCCGTCACATGATCTCTGCGCTGACGATCGCGATGCTCGCTGCGAGTCCCAATGCCCCAACCGACTCGTCGGCTGATTTGATCCACACGGCGTTCCGGGGCTGGGAGTCGAAGTTGCCCGAGCCGAAGACGCTCTCCGAGATGAATGGAGCGGGCTTTCGCTGCGAGCACCACAAGGGCGGCACGACGCTGACGCACCTGAGCGCGCTGTCGAAGTCGCTGCCGATCTCGAAGGACGCCGACCTGGTGCAGTTGGTGCCGTGGACCCGCAATAAAGATGAGTGTCTGCGCTTCATCGCGATCGACGCGATCCTGAACCGGATTGGCTACGACCGGAACACGCTCGCCGTGCCGACGATGGAAGACCCGGAGAGCTTCCAGTTCCACGACATCCTCTTCGCGCTGACGCAGTGGCTGGACGCGCGGAAGATCGTCTGGGATCCGAAGCTGTTCGACGGGCTGCAGATCAAGACGACGCTGGCGGACTTCCCAGCGCTGGCGCACGGCAAGTGGACCGAGGAGATCGGACCGCAGAAGGGCTTCCAGGAATTCGTCGAGCTCGACGCGAAGACGATCGCGGTGATGTCACGCCATCTGCCGAAGGATCCGAAGTGGCCCGATCACACGTGGACGTCGGCCGTGAAGTCGGTGACGCGTGATGCGCGCGGTGTGTTCGTGATCACCTGCGAGTGGTCGCAGGAATCGAACGCCAATGGGTACAAGGGCGACAAGCAGACGCCCGCGCAGTTCACGTACTCGTTCTTGCCGGTCGCGCCCGGGATCGTCTGGTTTCGCGAGGGAACGCAGTACTGGATCAAGCTGAAGCGCTCCTGAACAACAGCATGGGGGTGGTGTTGGTGTCGGGAGAGCCCACCGAAAGGCGCACGAGCCCCCTCGGTTTCGGGCGAATTTCGCTCAAGTGACGAAGACAGGGCGACCATTGTCTGAATTTGGCTGTCTGGACGACCACTTTCACGCAGTGGTCAACTGAATCAGATTTGCTCGTAGTTGAGAGGCAACTTCGCCTCTCGGCACGGCCCAAACCCTACCCCACCGCCACCCTCAGTGCAGTTCGGCGTTCGCTCGCGCTCGGAAGTAACGGCCAATTTCAGACACTGGTCGATCGCTACGCGTGGAACAACACCGACCACACCTTGGTCCCACGCGGCATCTTGGCGATCAGCTCGCGAAACTTCGTCGCGTTGGCCTCGTGCCACTGATTCCCGACGACCACCGCCGCGAACGGATCATCCATCAGCTTCGCGAGATCGATCGCCTCGAGCGGAGCCTTGTACGCGTGCGTGTGTTCCATGAAGCCGCCGAGCACGCGCTCGGGCTTGGTGAGCGGCAACGCGCGGTGCGCCGTGTACCAATCCCACGAACCACCCGGGTTGTTCTTCGAAATGGCGAACGGAGCCATCGCGGACTGCAGATCTTCAGCAGCAACGAGCACGAGCGCTTTCATGGCGCGCGCATGAACAACATCGACGCGATCGCATCAACGCGCTGATTTCGACTGTCACGCGCGCGACTCACTTCGAGTTCAGCGCGATCGAAATCGAATTCGCTCGATGATCCACCACGCGAGCGTCACCACAGCGCCGACGAGCATCAAAGAGAGCGCGGTGACGATCACCTGCCCCTGCGTCGAGAGCTCTTCTTCGACCTCGTTGTCGATCCACGTGAGGCGACGGCCTTCCGCCATCCAGAACATGAGGCCGAAGAGCAGCACGACCGAGAAGAACACGGCGATCTTCGAAATCGGCTTCACCCGACCTGCCCACGGATCGCGTCGATGAGCCACTCGTAGAACGCCGACCACTGGTACCGAAACGCGATCAGCACCGAGAGCCAGCACCAGATCCACGTGATCAACGGCAGCGCCTTCTCGGGTTGGCGGCGCTCGGCGGACAACACCAGCGGCGGAACGACCATCACCAGCGCGTGGTAGTAGCCGTGCGATCGATCTGACAGCGCAACTCCGAGCGCCGCGAGAATCGTGAGCGCCGTCCACCGAGCGCGACTGCGCCACAGCCACGCAGCGGCCACCACGCTGAGGGCGATCAACTCGTATGGCGGCCTGAGCCGGGCAAGAAGGTGCGAGTAGTGAACCGGATTGTCAGTCGGGATCGTGTCGAGCGTGCCGCTGAGTGCGAACGCCGCCCAGGCCGCGCTCGCCGTCAACACGGCCGCAACGCTCAGCGCGATCACTGCAGGCCGGCGCGGCCCTTTCAACGCCTCGAGTGCCGCCCACAAGCCCACCGGAGCAAACGCCAGCGCGCGGAAGTGCAGCGCCGCCGCGAGCCCCAGGAGCACGACGGCCCACTGCGGACGACCGCGCACCAACGCGATCAACGCTCCCGCACCGGCCAGCATGAACGTCGTGTCGTAGAAGCCGTTCGCGCCCGAACCGATCAACAGCGGCACGGCGAAGATCAAGACGCCAGCGGCGTACTCCCGGCGTGGCCACGCCAGCCACAACGCCAGGGCAGCAGCCGCGAGACCACACGCCAACCACGCGAACGCGGTGAGGCGATGAACGAACGAAGGAGAGAGCCAACCCGCGCGCTCGATCCGCCCCAGCGGCCAGTGCAGCAACACACCGAGCGGTGGATACGGAGCGGTCCGCTCCCCAAACAGCGCCGCGTGCGCAGGACACGGCAGCAACCCCTGCGAAAACTCGTCGTACGGCTGCCGGTAGATCACGCCGCCGTTCGCGACGAGCGCCTGCGACTCACACAGATGCCGCAGGTGATCGGTGAAATGCGAATTGAGATCGCCGGTCGGCGTGGCGAACGCGACGTGCAGAGCGAGCACGCCCAGCGAAGCGACCACCACGACTTTGAGCGGAAACTCGGGCTTCAGGCGTTCTTGAACTCAGCCGGACGCTTGGCGAGGAACGCCGCCATGCCTTCCTTCTGATCCGCCGTGGCGAAGAGCTTCATGAAGCCATCGCGCTCGATCGCGTTCGCGTCACCGAGCTTCAGATCAGCACCTGCATCGATCACGCGCTTGGCCTGGGCGACCGCGAGCGGTCCACGCTTCGCAATGTTCGCCGCGAGCTTCTTGCACTTCTCGATCAGCTCGGCAGGCGGGACGACCTCGAGCGCCAGCCCGATCTCTCGAGCCTTCGCCGCGTCGATCATGTCGCCCGAGAAGATCATCTCCTTCGCGCGCGCGCGGCCGACGATGCGCGTCAGCCGCTGCGTTCCACCAAAACCCGGAATGACCGCGAGCGTGACTTCGGGAAGACCGAACTTCGCCTTCTCCGAGGCGTAGATGAAGTCGCACGCCAGGGCGAGCTCACACCCGCCCCCGAGTGCGAAGCCGTTCACCGCCGCGATCACCGGAATCGGCAACGCCTCGAGCGAGTCGAGCACGCGATGCCCCTGCTCGCAGAACGCCAGCGCTTCGGCGTTCGAGAAGTTCGCCATCTCGGCGATGTCGGCTCCAGCGACGAAGGCCTTTTCTCCGCCGCCCGTGACGATCAACGTGCGGAGCGAGCGATTGGCAGCGACCTGCCCGATCGCGTCCGAGAGCTCCGACAACACCTGGCGGTTCAACGCGTTGAGCGCCTTCGGACGATCGATGGTGATCGTCGCGAGGGCTCCGTCCATCTCCAGCTTCACGAAGTCCATGGTCATGGCCTCAAATCAGTACTTGTAGAAACCGCGGCCCGACTTCTTCCCGAGCCAGCCCGCCTCGACGTATTGCCGCAGCAACGGAGACGGCCGGTACTTCGAATCACCGAGCCCCTTGTGGAGCACCTCGGCGATGTAGAGCACCGTGTCGAGACCGATGAAGTCTGCGAGCGTGAGCGGTCCCATCGGCACGTTGGTTCCGAGCTTCATCGCGGTGTCGATGTCTTCGACCGTCGCCAGCCCCTCGGTCAGCGCGAAGCAGGCCTCGTTCAACATCGGAATGAGGATGCGGTTCACGATGAAGCCGGGGAAGTCCTTCGAGACGACCGTGGTCTTGCCCATCTTCTCGGCCATCGCCTTGGTTGCGGCGTAGGTCTCGTCGCTGGTGGCGGCTCCGCGGATGAGCTCGACGAGCGCCATGATCGGCACCGGGTTCATGAAGTGCATGCCGATCACCGCTTCCGGCCGCCTGGTCGAAGCACCGATGCGCGTGATGGGAATCGACGAGGTGTTCGAGGCGAGAATTCCGCCCGCGCGCACGACCTGATCGAGATCCTTGAAGATCTTCTTCTTCAGCTCTTCGTTCTCGGTCACAGCCTCGATCGCCGCGTCGACGTTCTTCGCGTCGAGGATCGAGGTGGTGCTTGAGAGCTTCTTGAGCGCTGCGTCCTTCGCCGCCGCGTCGAGCTTGCCCTTCTCGACGAGCTTGGAGAGGCCCTTCTCGATGCCCGCCTTGCCCTTCGCGAGCGACGCTTCCGCGACGTCGGCGAGCGTGACGTTGAAACCAGCCTGCAGAGCGACTTGCGCGATGCCCGCGCCCATCTGACCGGCGCCGACGACGAGGATGTGATTCAAAGCCCCTTGGGGCGACGGCGATGGGGAGGAAGTGGACATGCGCGGCTTGTACGGGCGCGCACTGCGGCGATCAACGACGAGTTGATTCGAGCCGCTGCTGGCATTCGAGATTCTTCTCGTTCGCGAGAAGACAACGCTCGAAGCACTCCTTCGCCTCTTCGATGCGAGAGCGCTCGAGCTCGTTCAAGCCGCGCAGCAGCCACGCGCGGTCGTCGCCCACGTCGAGAATGGTCGCCTTCTCGAACGCATTCGCTGCGTCATCACGCTTGCCCTGCGCGTTGAGCGCCACGCCGAAGCCGATCCACGCCTCTGAGATGTCGCCGTTCACGAGAATGAACTGGCGGAACGCCTTCTCAGCCTCGACGTAGTCCTTCTTGCGCAACAAGGCCGCTCCGAGATTTCGACGCGCTTCGATGTACTGAGGGTCGAGTCGCAGCGCCGCGCGGAAGTGATCGATCGCGTAGTCGAGATCACCCTCATCCATCGCCAGCGCGCCGATCGCGTTGTGCGACTGCTTCATCGCCTGATTGGTGCGCAACGCCTCGATGTAGAACTTCTTCGCGACGTCGCGCTGCCCACGCATCTGCGCGATCAGTCCCTTGTTGTGGAGCGCGTCCCAGTACCTGGGTTGGTACTCGAGCGCGTGATCACACGCCGTCTCGGCGCTCGGCAGATCGTTCGCGGCGATCAACTGCGCACACAGCGCGTTCGCATCGTGAGCAGGCCCGGGCACGACGATGGGACATCCCGACAGCACCACCGCCAACACCAGCCAGGAACGACGCATGGACAGATTGTCGCCCTGAAGCGCGCCGCGTTTCTTCACGGCTTCTTCATTTCGAGGACCACGTTGTCATCGAGCCCGGGATCGAACTCGCTCGCGAAACTCTGCGGCTCGGAAGCGCCCGCGAGCAACACGCGGCCAATCGCTTTGTGTGGCCCGCGCGCGAGTGTCAGCTTCATCTCAGGCTCGAACGACAGGCCCTGAACGTTGCGCTCCTGCTGCGAGAGCAGCGACTCGCCATCCCACACCTGCAGCTCGAGCCAGCGCACTTCGGAATAGGACACCGGGAAACGGAAGGTGAGCACGCGCTCGGACGCCATGAGCCCGAAGACGCCGGTCTTCCAGAGCAACACGCCGAACCCCAGCGCGATCAGCAGCGGGAGCCGCTTCTTCACGGAGATTCTTCGTCGTCTTCGTCGCGCTTCTTCTTGCGGTCGGCACGGTCGTACGAACTCTTCAGATCCTCGACCTTCACCTTCGGCAACAGCGACGGCGCTTCGCCCTTCACGCGATCGGGCACCAGCTTCACTTCGGCGCGCACTTCGATCGTCATGCCAGCGATCATCTTGAGCAATTCGTCACGCACGCGCTCGCTCTGGAGCAGCTTGCGCACTTCATCGCTCACGACGCGGCCGATCTCGTCCTTCGTCTTCTCGGCCTGCGAGAGCAGAAACCCGAGCGCTTCCTTCGGCAGCTTCAGCTGACCGGCGAGGCGGCGAATTCCCTCTTCCGACATGAACACGGCGCCGATGCCGGCCCACGCCATGCGACGAACGAAGTCGGGCACGAAGCCGCGGCGGCCATCGTCGTCACGCGCGTTGTCTCCATCGAGCGGATCTTCGGGCGGGATCTCTTCGGTAGGCATCGGCGGCGATTGTAACTGGGTTGGCCCCTTGATTCCGGAAAACGGCTGAGTACCAATAGATCACATGTCGAAGAACACCAGCGTGAGCCTCGGGAAGCACTTCGAAGCGTTCATCACCTCTCAGATCGAAGGCGGAAGATTCTCCACCACGAGTGAGGTGCTGCGCGCCGGACTGCGCTTGCTCGAAGAAGATGAGGCTCGCATGGCTGCACTGCGGCGCGCGATTGATGAGGCTGACGCGGCTGAAGTCGTCGACTACTCGATCGACGATATCCTTCGTAGGCCCAGGAAGCGGCGCGGTGCGAAGAAGTGAAGCTGAAAGTCACCGTTCTCGCGCGCGAAGACCTCCGACACATCGCCGCATTTACCGAGGACCGGTGGGGCGAGCGGCAAGCTGAGCGCTACATTCGTTTGCTCGACGCACACCTTCGCGCACTCTCCGATCGGCCGACACCGGGGAAGCGATGCGATGACGTCAAACCCGGTCTTCGGCGCATCTCAGTCGGTCGCCACGTGATTTTCTTTCGTGTTGGGAAGACGGTGATCACGGTGTTGCGCGTACTTCACGATCAGATGCTTCCGCGGCTGCACTTGTAGTCACGACCCGTCCACCCGCGCACTGGTAGGGTCGTGACCGTGCGAATTCAAGTCCTCGTGCTCGCTGCGATGATCGTCGGCTGCACGCCGCCCGAGACGATTCCAGCGGCGCCCGACTCGATCGACGCCAACTTGCAGTGGTTCTGGCTCCACGCGGTCGACGGCACCGACGCTGATCTCTCGACCGGGGCAGGCCAACTCTCGATCGCTGGAAAAGCCGACTCCCGCACCATGCCGCTCAAGGCGCGCGGACGCATCGATCTCACGTCAGCCGATCTCAAACCCATCGGTCTCGAGAGCCTCGACCCCGAGCCCGCGTTCCCGATCGTCACCGTGAGCTTCTTCAACTGCACGATGGACAAGCTCGCCGCGATCCTCTCGAACCCCGATCAGAACGCCGAGTATCCGAACACGTGGGACAAACACGACCGCACGATGGAAGGTGATCGCGATCTCTTCCTCGCGCGCACCAACAAGACGATCGGCTGGACCGCGCAGATGAACGCCACCTTCCCCGTCGGCGACACGTACGAGTCGGTCTTCAAGGGCTCGCTGCGCTGGGTCACTCCGGTGAAGAACGAAGTGCCGTCGGATTTTCTCGTCGCGCGCTTGTGGCTCACCGCTCCGGCGACGTTCACGCAGGCGAACAGCACCAGCTATCTGCGGCACGACTACGAGATCGAGATCTTCTGGGAACAGGAGCCCGGAAAGATGTTCCACGCCTACGGCATGTGGCGCGACGTGCGCATCGGCGGCTTCGGCTACACGCTCGACAACAACGACTTCTTCGTCCTCGTCAGCAACAACCTCGTCGACTTCGACAAGAAGACCGAGATGCAGTGCGCGAAGTAGTTACGCCGACTGCACCTTCAACGTCGGAGCCGAACGCATCGCATTCTCCTGGCTGATCCGCTGCGCGACCTTCTTCGCGAGCTCCATGAACGCGGCGCCTTCTTTGCCATCGGGATTCGAGACGACGATCGGCAACCCGCGATCTCCGCCCTGACGAATCTTGAGCTCCAACGGCACTTCGCCGAGGAACGCGATGTCCATGTGCTCGGAGGCCTTGTGGCCGCCGCCGTGGTCGAAGATGTCGGTGCTCTTGCCGCAGTGCGGGCACACGAACTGCGACATGTTCTCGACGATGCCCAGCACGGGGATCATCAGCTTGTCGAACATCTGCTTGGCGCGAATGACGTCGACCAACGCGACGTCTTGCGGAGTCGTCACCAGCACCGCCCCCGCGCTCTTCAGTTGCTGCGCGACGGTGAGCGGAATGTCTCCAGTGCCCGGCGGGAGATCGACGACCAGGTAATCGAGCTCGCCCCAGTTCACGTCACGCACCAACTGCATCAACGCGCCCTGCAGCATCGGGCCGCGCCAGATGAGCGCCTGATCGGGCTCGATCACGAAGCCGATCGACATCACCTTGATGCCGTGCGCCTCGAGCGGCTCGAGCAACTTGCCGTCACGCGACACCGGCTTCTTGTTGATGCCGGTCATCGTGGGCACCGACGGACCGTAGAAGTCGGCATCCAACAACCCGACGGCGGCTCCGTGACGCGCGAGCGCGGCGGCCAGATTCAGCGCGACGGTGGACTTGCCGACGCCACCCTTGCCCGCTCCGACCAGCACCACGTTCTTCACCATGGGGAGCAGTTGATCCTTCGCCGCTCCGCTCGGCTGCGCACGCACGCGCGCCGACATCTCGATCTGCATCGAGGTGAGGCCCGCGACCTTCTTCAACGCTGCCTCGGCGTCGCTCTTGATCTTCTCTTTCAGCGGACACGCCGGCGTCGTCAGCTCGATGCGGAGCTTCACCACCCCGCCGTCGATCTTCAGGTCCTTCACCATCCCGGCCTGCACCAGGTTCTGGTTCAAGTCGGGATCCATCACGGTGCTCATCGCCGCGAGGACATCTGTCTCCTGCACGCTCATGGTGGCTCGCTTCCTTTTTTCCGCTAAACGCGCGCTTCCCATACGGGCGAGGGCCGCGCTTCGCAAGCTGGTCAAGCTGGTCAAAGAGAGATCGTGAACCACTTCATCGCCGGCATTCTGAAGATCGCGATCCTCGAAGCCTCGATCGCGCTGCTTCTGATCGACGTCGCGTCAGGCGAGAAGCACCAGAAGCTCCGCGATCGCGCGCACACGCTGATCACCACCATCATGGTGCTCGCGTTCTGCAACTACGGAGCGCTCCACCCTTCGAACGACCCGCCGATGTTGCTGACGGTCGTGCCCGTCGTCTTCCTCATCGGGCGGCTGATCGCCTTCGCGTTCGACCCCAGACGAGATGAGCGGTTCGCCGCCTTCCGCGCGACCTGTGTCGCCAACCCCAAACGCGTCGAGCGCGTCGCCTTCGTCCTGCACCTCATCGTGCTGGCGATGGTCTACGTCTTCGCCCACGGCTTCGGCTTTGGCGGCATCGCGGTCGGAGTCGGCATCGCCTACTTCCTCGCCCGCACCTTCAAACGCTTCGCGTTGGGAGAGCTGAAGTTCCCAGAGTCACTCGCACAGACGCTGCTCAAGCGATCCCGCCCGATCGCCGTGGTGTTGGCGCTTGCGTTGTCCTTCGGCTGGGTGTGCGGCGGCGTGTTCACGGGCCGCGCATTGCTCGTGCACCAGTGGGAACAGTTCCACTTCTATCTGGGCGCGAAGTACCAACGCGAAGTCGGCTGGTTCAACTTGTACAAGGCCGTGATCCTCGCTGACCGCGAGTCGATCAACACACTCGCCCAGCTGCCCACCACGCGCGATCTGTCGACGTTCGAGACCATCTCCGTCGAAGAGGCGCTCAGAGATCCGCAAGCGATCAAGGGCCGCTTCACGCCGGAACGCTGGGACGAGTTCAAGGCCGACTGGGTTCGCATGTCGAACCTGTGGCGCATCGATTGGACGCGAATCATCAACGACCACGGCAACAGCAACTCGCCCGCGTGGTCGATCATCGCTGCGCCGCTGTGCCGAATCGTTCCGCTGACCATGTGGGGACAAGCGCTCCTCGGCTGGCTCGACATGATCCTGATGCTCGGAATGTGGCTCGTCGTCTGGCGCACGTTCGGTCATCGCGCCGCGAGCGTCGGATTGTTGGTGTGGGCCGCTCCGCCGATCATCTTCGAATACTCGACCGGCTCGATCCTCCGCTGGGACTGGCTGTTCACCGTCGGGCTCGCCGCGTGCTTCATCAAGCAGAAGCGCTACGGCTGGGCGGGCGGCTTCTTCGGCTTCGCGGTGGCCACCAAGCTCTTCCCGCTCTTCTTCGGCGTGGCGATGGGGCTCAAGGCGCTCCTCGACTTCCGCAAGGAAAAGAAACTCAAGCCCGAGCACATCGCCTTCGCGCGCAGCACGGTGATCGTCGGCGTGATCACCGTCGTCCTCTCCACGCTGATGTTCGGAGTCGACGCCTGGAAGGAATACGCGCAGCGCATTCAGATCGCCCAGGTCGAGAAGTTCTACGGCATCCAGTACTCGTTCAAGTCGGTGTACCTGCAGCACTCCGCAAGTCCGCTCGTCGACTGGTCACAGACGATCTTCCCCGCGGCGCTGAAGCAGCAATCTCCGCAAGTCGAGACCTGCAAGAGCAGCGGCTCGTCGTCAGACGGCAACACCTGCAAGGTCTCGCTGAGCAAGTGCGGCGACAACAAGAGCTTCGAGCTCGCCTGCGCCGGAGACGCCTGCACCTGCACGATGGCGGGCAAGACCGAACAGTTCTCCGAGCCCGGAGCGTGTGGTCACGCCGATCAACTCTTCAAGGATCGCTGCCGAGCGCCGACCGACTACTCGAGCGGACTCTTCATCGGGCAGCTGCTGTTCACGCTGATCATCCTGTTGCTGCTGCGGCGCGCTGACGACGTCGAAGCCTTCCTGCTCGGGCCGCTGCTCGTGTTCACCTGGCTGACGGTGAACATGTACTACTGGAACATGCTCGGCCTGCTCGCAGTGGGAGCGGTGATCAGATCAGAGCGACCCCATCAGAAGCCGTCGCTGTGGCTCGCGATCGGGTTTCACCTGATCTTCATGATCTATTACCTGTACCAGCACCTGAACCGCTCCATCTCCGAGGGCTACGCGGTCGCGTGGATGATGACGGTGCTGATCGTCTCAACGGCGATCTGGGAAACGCTCGCGGCGCGCACTTCAGAAGCCGCGGGCGAGCTCAGTTCTTCTGCATCTCCGCAGCGCGCTGGTTGACCTCGTCGAGCGAGAGCGGCGCCGCGGCAGGAGCGACGGTGGACGACTTGCGCTTCCACTCTTCCTTCGAGATCGGCGCGTTCAGCTCGGCGTCGGTCAACGTGCGGCCCTGCGCGGCGGCGGCCTGCACACGCTCATCACGAACCTGCGCGATGACTTTGAAGAGCGCCTCATCGACCGCGAACATCGAACCGGCCGGCGAGTAGTCAGCGCCACACGACGACGCGCCCCCCATCACTGACAGCCCCTTGCTGCCCTTCACCTTGAAGAGCCCGAAGCCCGGCTGCAGGCCGTGCACCTGGCCCGCGTTCACGTTGCCCTTGAAGATCTCTTTTCCCGAGCGCGCATCCGTGACGGTGATGTCGTTGTCCGAGAAGTACGAGAACAGCCAGAGCTCGCCGCTCGTCGTCACCAGGAAGTCGTTCTCGATGCCCGAGCCCTCGAGGCCGGTCTGGAAGTGGTGCTCCGCGTAACCCGCCGTGTAGTGCTTGAAGCCCGCGACCACGACGTTCACCGGTACGTCGCTCGTCACCTCGGCGAACACGTCGCTCAACGTCTCGGTGTGGATCTGGCCCTTCTCGATGGTGCCCCCGTAGATCGTCTTGTTGGTCTTCAAGTCGCGGATCTTCACCTTCGCGTTCATGCCCTGCGCGATGACGTTCAGATCGTTCACGCGCTCGGTGATCGTGCCGACGTAGGTCATGAAGCGCTTGCCCGAGCCGCGGCCGTTGTCCGCCGGCACCATGAAGCCTTCGTCGTAATAGACCTGCGCGGTGACGCCCTTGCCGGTCGAGGTGATCTCCAGCGTCTGACCCTGGATCTTCGCGAGCTCAGCGCCGGTGATGTCGAGGAAGTCGCCACCTTTGAGCTCCGCGGTCTTGAACGGCTCGTGCGCGCCCTTCTTGCTCAGCTTCACCGTCGTCGGCTCGTAGGCGAAGAGCGTGAAGTGCTGCGCGCCACCGGCTCCGTTCGGCAACTGCGCGAAGAAGCGGTTGCTCTTGAACGAGCCCGTCTCGTCCTTGAGGTAGTAGCCGACCACGGTGCAGCTGGTCGGAGTGCCCACCAGGATCGTCGCCTTCTTGTCGGCGATGAAACCGAACACGCCCTGCCCGGTCTTCACGACCGGCGTGTCACCGGGGCCAACCGTGCCTTCCCAGATCGTGCCGCGCTTCTCGAGCGAGACGATGCGCACCTTCGTGTTCGCCTCGTAGCCATGAACGATGGCCTCGCCCGCGGTGTAGAAATACGTCGTGTACTTGAGCTCGGGCGTCTTCACCGCCGGAGTGGTCACCACGGGCTTCTTGTCATCCTGCTTCTTGATGACTTCCGGGTTGGTGAGCGAAGCGACCTGAGCCAGCGCGAGCAGAGCGACAGAGAGTTTCATGACGCACTTGAACGGCCGCTCGAAGGTCTCGATCTGTCGACTGATCTCCCTGCGATTGCGCTGGATTGGCGCCTTCTTCGAGGCAAGATGCCCCAACCATGCACGTTCTCATCGCCACCGACGGAAAAGAAGCCGCACGCCACGCGATGGACGAGGCGCTGCGGTTGCTCCCGCTTCAGCAGGCTTCGGTCAAGGTGACGCTGGTCTCGGTGCTCGACGCCGAGCTGCGCATCGGAGGAAACGAGAACGCCCAGCAGGATCTCGACGAGGGCCGGGCGTTTCTCGAGAAGTCTGGCGTGCGCGCCGCGACGGCTCTGCGCACGGGGAAGTTCGCGGACGAGATCGTGCGGGCGGGAACCGAGTTGAACGCCGACCTCATCGTGCTTGGCACCGAGAAGGCCTCGCGGCTGACACGCGCTCTCCTCGGCAGCGTCGCCTCTGACGTGATGTTGAAATGGTCTGGCGCGGTGATGATCGTCAAGCACCAGAGCTGACCTTGCGCCGCCGGGTCGAGCCTGAGTATGCGGCGGGCACGTGAGCGAATTCGACGAAATCACCGCCGGATTGCCCGTACCCAAGCTCCCCGAGTCGAAGGGCGGGCGCGTGCCGGTCATGTTGGTCGTCGGTGGTCCGCGTACGGCGCTCGGTCGCGTGTATCGGATCGAGAGGGAGATTCTCCTCGGGCGTGCCGGTGAAGCCGACGCGTGGCTCGATGAAGAGGGCGTGTCGCGCAAACACGCGCGCGTGGTGCGCACCGACGCCGGGGCGATGATCGTCGATCTCAACTCGCGCAACGGCACGTGGATCAACGGCGCGCGCGTCACGCAAGGCGACCTCAAGGAAGGCGACCTCGTGCAGATCGGCGCGAGCCACATTCTGCGCTTCGTCTTTCAGGATCAGCTCGACGAGGCCGCGCACCGCACGCTGGTCGACAACGCGATCAGGGACTCGCTGACCGGCGCATACAACCGCGGCTACTTCCTCGATCAGCTCCGCAAAGACGTCTCGAGCGCGATCAGACACAAGCAGCACCTCTCGCTCGCGATGATCGATCTCGATCACTTCAAGCAGATCAATGATCTCCACGGACACGCGATGGGCGATCTCGTGTTGCGTCACTTCTCGCGCACGGTCGCCACCCTCATCCGCAGCGAAGACACCTTCGGTCGCATCGGCGGAGAAGAATTCGCGCTGATCCTCCGCCAGTGCGCTCCTGCAGAGGCGACGCGGGTGACCGAGCGCATTCGCTCGTCCACCGAGCAGCTCGATCTCATGCACTCCGATCAGCTCGTACCGATCAGCGTGAGCATCGGGTTGACCTCGCTCCCGCCTGGAGCAGCCACCGGTGACGTCCAGCTGCTCGAGGTCGCCGACCGCGCGCTCTACGAAGCCAAGCACCAGGGCCGAAACCGCGTGGTCATGCAGTCGCTGTGATCCAGTGCGCTGAATTTCGACCCCTCAAGAATCATTCATCCGAAATGGTTGATTCCCCAGACCAAGTGTCGGATAACTCCTCTTGTTTCGTTTCTCTCACGCACCCTGGAGCGTCCCAGAATGTCCGGCACCGACAAGCGCAAGCAATCGCTCTACTTCCCTGAAGAGATGTTGAAGGAGATCCAGGAGGAGGCGAACCGCCAGGATCGCTCGCTCTCGTGGGTCGTGCAGCAGGCGTGGAAGATCGCCCGCGAGCGCATCAAGTCCTTCCCCGCGGTCAACGACGTGGCTGGCGCTCCTGACCCGCGTGAGGATCGCTGATGTCGACCACCGATCACCGCAAGCAGTCGCTCTACTTCCCTGAGGAGATGCTCAAGGAAATCGAGCACGAGTCGCACCGCCAGGACCGCTCGCTCTCGTGGATCGTGCAGCAGGCGTGGAAGATCGCGCGCGCCGACTTGAAGCGCATGCCGTCGCCGAACGACGTGCTGTCTCAGCCGTAATCAAAGTCAGTTGCTGGGCCGTGTGGGTACCGAGCAGTTCATGAACACCACTCGGCTCGCTTCGACCTTGAAGCCAGCTTCGATCGTCTGATTGAAGCTGCTCTGCTTCAGAAACGCCGCCGCGATGTTGGAGTCGATTCCGCCGGCGCGCTGCGCGTTCGCCGGGTTGCGCGACGGGTCCGTGCCCTTGCCCGCGAGCATCGTGTAGCCGTCGCCGCCCGCGATCAGGAAGCTCGAGGTCGCGAAGCGGAACTTCTTTTGATCGATGGCGCGCCCGGGCTTCTGCAGCGTCTCGCCCTTGATCGCCAACGCGGTGATCCGATCGAGCGGAGCGCGGCTGCAGTCCACCGTCATGCTGACTTCCTTCGACACCTGCAGGAACGAGCCAGCCGGTGAGACGATCGGCGCGGGCGCGGTGAAGAGCCGTTCCACCGAGTGCTCGAACATGTCGACGACTTCCTTTTCACTCAGATCGACCGCCTGCACGGGGTTCTCGAACAACATGATCTCGTGCAGCACGCCGTTCGACAGCGCGCCTTCACGCAGGATGTTGCGGGTGATGCACAGGCCTTCCGCGCGAATCGAGCCGCCGTTCACCACTGCGAAGTCGACCGGCTTGTCGGTCTCGCTGAACACCCAGGCGAACGCGTCGGCGGCGACCTGACCGACGGCGTTGTTGCCGTGACGCGCGTTGGGCCGATCGAGGTACAGCTCGGTGCCCTTGGCGATGAAGGCCACGCGCTCGTTGGGGTTGTCCACGAGCGGCTGACACTGATCGTTGTAGGCCACGCATCCGCTCGTGCCGATGGCCACGCAGCTGAGAATGAGCGCGCGCATT
>JAEUJS010000056.1 GCA_016792935.1 Archangium sp.
CGGCACCATGTAGTCAGGGAGCGTGCTCTCGAGCTTCGCGCGAATGATCGGCACGAGGGCCGCGCCATCTCCATCCGCCACGAAGTACGCGACGAGCCGTTTGTCTCCGGGGTCGTCCTCGCGCACCGTGACCGCGACCGATTTGATCTTCGAATCCGCCGACTGCACCGCGACTTCGACCTCGCCGAGCTCGATGCGGTAGCCGCGCACCTTCACCTGGCCGTCGATGCGCCCGAGGAACTCGATGTTCCCGTCGGTGCCCACGCGAGAGAGATCTCCCGAGCGGTACCAGCGCTTGCCTTCCCAGGTGATGAACTTCTGCGCGGTCAGCTCGGGCCGATACAGATACCCGCGCGCGACGCCGATGCCGCCGAGCAGCAATTCGCCCTCGGAACCGTTCGCCACGCGCGTGAGCTTCTCGGGGTCGACGATGACGCACTCGATGCCGTCGATCGCCTTTCCGATCGAAGGCAGTCGCGGCCACGACGATGGAGCCCCTTCCAGAGGCAGCGACGTGACGACGTGCGTCTCGCTCGGACCGTAGTGGTTGAAGAGCCGGCACTTCGGCAGCGCCTCGAAGAACTTCACGACCTGGGGAGTGACCTGCAGCTGCTCTCCGGCGGTGACGATCTCGACGAGCTCCGACGGATACACGCCGTGCGACGTCGCGACTTCACACAGCGACTGCAGCGCGATGAACGGGAGGAACAACCGCTGAACGCGTTCCTTCTGCAACAGCTCGAGCAACTTCACAGCCTCGAGTCGCAGCTCCTCGCGGATCATCACCAGCGTGCCGCCCGCGCACCACGTCGAGAACATCTCCTGGAAGTGCACATCGAACGACAGCGGCGCGAACTGCAGCGTGCGTCCGTGACCGAACTTCGAGTCGCGCAGCTGCCACTCGATCAAGTTGGTGAGCGGCGCCTGGTGCATCGCCACGCCCTTGGGCTTGCCGGTCGAGCCCGAGGTGTAGATGGCGTAGACGAGATGTTCGGGCCCGCTGCTCGGCTTCAAACGCGGTCCGGGAGCGACGTCTTTCAAGAGCAGCGACTGCCCGATCACCACCTTGACTCGCGCGTCCTCCAACATGAACGCGAGGCGATCGGCCGGATAGTTCACGTCGAGCGGCAGGTAGCCCGCTCCGCTCTCGAGCACGCCGAGGACGGCAGCGCAGAGATCGATGGATCGCTCCAGCGCGATGCCGACGACGGAGTCAGGTCCGCACCCGAGCGACTGCAACCGCGCAGCGATGCCTGATGCGCGCGAGGCGAGGGCACCATACGTGAGCGAGCTGCCCTCGAAGGTCACGGCGATCGCGTCTGGCGTGCGATCGACCTGGGCGTGAAATGCCGCGATCAAACTCTGCATCGTCGTGATTCAGCTCGCTGCGCGTTGCGCACGGATCTGCCGCGCGAAGGCGAGAGACTCCTTGATCGAAACCGCTCCCGAAACGACCACCAATGCTGCGTACAGCGCCCCATCAATCAACAGCCGAACCGCACCGAGACTCTGTAACAGGAACCGGTCAACCCCCAGCACGATCAAGCACGCCACGGTGGATTTGGTGATCATCAAGGCGAGGCGCCGGTCCATCGCAATCTTGCCGATGCGCGCGAACATCACGGTGAGCACGAAGGCTTCAGTGCCGACGGCAGCGAGCGCGCAGGCTGCCCCCGCGCCGCCGGGGCCCCAGTTCTTGCCGAAGGTCACCAGCACCATCACCAGCAGGGGATTCACGATCACGCTCGAGAGCGAGGTGACGGTGACGGTCCACTCTCCGCCGGAGAGATTGAGCGCGACGGCGATGACGACCGCTGCGTAGGTGAGCAGGAAGCTCGGCCCGAGGATCGAGAGCGCGAGCGACGACGCGGCGTATTGCTCACCGAGGAGCACGTGCACCCAGAAGTCCGCGCCCACCGCGATGGCGAGCGAGGCGGGGAAGGCGAGCATGAGGATCAGCTCGAGCGTGCGGCGCACCATGCGGTGGTATTCGTCGACACCTCGGGCCTGCGCGCGCGCGAAGAGCGGCATCACCACCCCGCCGATCATCGGCGTCAGCACGAAGGTCATCTGCGCGAGCTCCGACGCGGCGCTGTAGAGGCCGATCTCGGTGTCGTCGGCGCGAACCTTGAGCACGTTGACGTCGAAGCGGTTGACGATCACCAGCGCCACGCCGTTCACGTAGAAGGGAAACGCGCTGCGGAGCACCGGTCGCAACTTCGACCAGTCGATGCGCAGCGAGAGCTTCACGTGTTTGCGGCACAGGAAGTAGCCGACGATGAGCTTGAGGAACTCGGCCGTGAGAACCGAGAGCGGAATGCCGACGATTGGAAGCCCGAAGATGATCGTCGCCGCGAACCCGGCCGCCCAGATCAGCTTCGACACGACGTTGACGGTCGAGAGCCCGTCGATGGTGCGCGCCGATTGCAGCAGCGCGACGAAGGTCATGTTGAAGACGGTGCACAGCTGCGCCGCGCCGTAGACCCACACCAGGAGCTGCACCTCGGGCGGCTGGCCCATCAGGTGGAGCACCACGCCCATCGTCGCGAAGACGGCGACCGACAACAGCGCGCGCGCCGCGAAGACCGTCCCCAGGAATTCGTTCGCGCCGTCCACCGCGACGGGGACGATCTTTCGCACGTACGTGTCGAGACCCAGGCCGATGAAGACGAAGGCCGTCGCGGTGAAAGCGTCGGCGAAGTTGATCGGACCCATCACCGCGGGTCCGAGATGCCGGCGCAACGCGATGCGAATTCCGAAGCCGATGCCGAGGGTCAGGACCAGCGAGCCCCCGAGCTTCAGGGCGTTC
>JAEUJS010000070.1 GCA_016792935.1 Archangium sp.
CAGATCGACGAGGCGCAGAGCCACGGGAAAACGATTTGGGAACACGCTCCGTGGAGTCGCGGTGCGACGCTGCTCCAGACGGTCGCTGAGCGCGTCGAGCGAGCTCGCTGACCTGCGCGCACCTCTCGGCTCACACGGGAGCGGCTCGCGGTCACACGGCTCGCGAGTGCCTACTTCTTGCGCGGCTTCTCGTTCTCGAGCGCAGCGATCTTCTGCTCGAGCTGCTCGATGCGCTGAACGAGCGTGTTCAAATCGCGACCGAGCGCCGGGAGATTCCCCACGACGCCCTCGACCGCGCTCTTCACCCGCTCATCGACGCGCTGCTGCCAGCCCTCGAAGATCTTCTGCGACTGCTGCACCAGCGACGCGGGCGTGAGGTCGCCTTCCGCCTCGCGACCGAGCAGCGTGTTGATGCGGCCCGTGGCTTCCTGCTTGATGGCGTCGACGCGCGGGCTGACCTGGGTGCTGATGAAGTCGTTCAGGCGCTCGCCCGGCTGGCGGATGATCTCGCGCAGCACCGACAGCGGCATCTGGTTCTTCTTCTTCTCTTCTTCGAAGACGATCTGCGCCAGCGTGACCGAGGTGAGATCTTCCTTGGTGCGGTTGTCGACGATCTTCACTTCGACGCCCTGCTTCACCATCTCGGCGATCTCATCGAGCGTGACGTACCGGCTCTCGACCGTGTCGTAGAGCTTTCGGTTGGTGTACCGCTTGATGACCTTCGGCTCGCGAGCCGGTTCAGCTTCGGACATGGGAAAGGGCCCCTGACGCAGTGCGCGATGGCTGTACCACCCAACACGACTGGTGCCAACCGCGCGATTTCGTTTCGAAACGAGGAAACGCGGTACAGTCTCGCCCGCGCATGATCGTCAAGTGCGAGCAATGTCAGACCCGGTTCAAGATTCCGGACGACAAGGTCACCGACAAGGGCGTGAAGGTTCGCTGCACCAAGTGCAGTCACACCTTCCGCGTCACGCGCGACATGGCGCAGCCTGCGACGGGCACTTTGCCTGCGTACAACCCCGCCGCAGCCGCTGGTGGAGCTGATCCCTTCGCGAAGTTCGGCGCAGCGTCCGACCCTCCGAACGCTGAAGTGACGCGACCTGGTGTCTTTGCGCTGGGAGTCGAAGCCAGCCGCAGCGCCGAGTTCGGTACGGCGCGAGTTCCCGCGGTGCCGCCGGCGGTGGTGCCTCCGAGCGCTCCGGCGTACCCGGCGACGCAGCCCGCAGTCCCCGCAGTCGCGCACACCAGCAGCTCTCCCTTCGACTTCAGTTCACTCAAGCCGCCGATGCCGAGCGCGCCGACGGTGCCCGCGGTGCCCGCCTTCGTTCCGCCCGGTGGTGCAGCGCCTGCCGCCTCGCCGTTCGACTTCGCCGCCATCGCGCCGCCGTCGAGTGGCGGGCCCACGCCTGCGGCGTTCGACTTCTCGAGCTTCGCGGGTCCGCAGGGGCCAGGGCTTCCTCCGGGAATGCCGCCGCCACCGCCACCGCCGTCAGCGCCGAGCGCTCCGACGATGCCGAACCAGCCGTTGCCGGCGTTCGACTTCGGACCTCCGGGAGGCGGAGCGCCGCCGCCGTTCCCTTCGATGGATCTGGGCGCGCCACCTCCAGGTCCACAGGCTTCTGCGCGACCGATGTCGAGCGCGCCCGCGGTGGACATGTCGGGCCCGATTCCCGGCTCGGGTGGTGGAGCCGACGGCTTCTTCGCGTCGACCGAGAGCGGCGTGTCGGCGTTGCCGTCGATGGATGGCGCGACCGCGCGCTCGATGTTCGATCTCCCGCAGGCGTCGTCGGCGCCGCAGCAGACGCTGCCCGACATTCCTCCGCCGGAACCCGATCAGCCGAACAACAACGCGGTCGAACGCGTGTCGCTCGCGCGCATGACGCCGGCGAAAGACACGCCGGCCATCAACCTGCCCGACGAAGCGCCGCGCCGCCGCAGCGTGGTCGGCATCGTGGTGAACATCATGATCGCCGCCGTGCTGGTGCTCGGGCTCGTGGTGGTCGGCTCGGCGTACCTGAACGAAGGCAAGCTCTCGAGTGACTCGTTGTCGGTCGAGAGCTTGAAGAACACCTTCGCTCCGTCGGTGGAGTTCGTCGCCAGCGACGTGTCGAACGGTCTCTACGAGACGCGCGCCGGCCGCTCGGTGTTCTTCGTGCGCGGTGAAGTCACCAACCGCAGCTCGAGCACGGTGAAGGTCGTCGTGAAGGCGGAGATCGTCGAAGACGGCAAGGTGGTGCGCGGCGCCGAGAGCTGGGCCGGAGACCCCGCCACCCCCGAAGAGGTCTTCCTCATCGATGGCACCGAGGCGCTCGAGACGTTGAACCGTCGCGTGGAGAAGCGGTCGATCGCGGTGCCTCCGGAAGCGTCAGCGGCCTTCGTGGTGCCCTTCACCGAGTACCCGCACGATCTCCGCGGCTTCCGCGTGCGCGTGTCGGCTCGCGCGGTGCCGGTCGGTGCGACCACCGCTGCCAACCCGTGAGCACGGGTTCTCAGCAAGATGAGCTCGCGAGCATTCGCGAGGTGATCCAGAGGCTCGACGTGCTCGGTGGCGGACACGAGGTGCTCCGCCGCGCGGCCGCGCGAGCGTTGGGCGAAGCCGATCCTCCGCGCGCGACCGAGCTGCTGTTGGGCGTGATGCGGCTCTCGGTGGAGCGCTGGGCGCCGGCGATGCGCGTGTTGCCCGCGTTCCTGCGCGCGCTCGAAGAAGACAGCGACGTGATTCCCCACCGCGGGGAGTTGCGGCAGGTGGCGTCGCTCCACGAACACGAAGAGGTGACGTTCGTCTTCGCCGAGGGAGAAGCGGTGCAGTCGTACGAGGCCGACGCCGCCGCGCGCGCTGACGCCAAGCTCTTCACGCTGCCGCTGGGGGTGCTGAAGTCGCGCGGCCGGCTCACCAAGAACCCCGACGAGCTCTCGCGGCTGGCGATCGCCTCGAACCCGGCGGTGATTCGCGAGGTGCTGAAGAACCCACGGCTGACCGAGGCGCTCGTCGTGCGCATCGCTTCACGTCGGCCCGCGCGCCCGGAGCCGTTGATCGAGATCTGGAAATCGGAGCGGTGGAACAACCGGCCTGCGATTCGCAAAGCGCTGGTGCTCAACCCGTACCTGCCGCCCGATACGGGTGTGAAGATCGTGCCGTTGTTGGGCCCCAGCGATCTGCGCGAAGTGGCGCAAGACACGAAGCTGCACCTCTCGGTGCGCGAGTTGGCGCAGCGGCTCAGTTCTTCGGGTCAGAAGGGGGCTTGATGATCTCGCCCTCGACCGAACCTCTTTCGAACTGCTTCGCGGCGGGCGGCGGAGTGGTCGGCTTCACGTCGATGAAGCCATCGCCGGCCGAGGCCTTCTTGAACGAGTACACGAAGCGGCCGATGGCGTTGCCGAGCGCGCTCATGCGAGACGCCGAGAACACGATCAAGATGATGACGACGAGCATGATGATCTCGCCGGTGCCGATGCCGCCCATGAGCAACACAGTGCACCAGCCTGCCGGGGTGCGCAACTCGCTGGCCGGAGTGACGCGCTGATGCGGATTCTGGCTCACCGTGGCGCGAGCGCGGACTTTCCCGAGAACACGCTCGAGGCGATGCGCGGCGCGATGGAGCAGGGCGCCGACGGCGTCGAGCTCGACGTGATCCGCTGCGGCTCGGGAGAGCTGGTGGTGTGCCACGACGAGTTCCTCGATCGCCTCGCGGGTCTGCATTGGGACGTGCGCGAAACGCCGTGGCGAAAGCTGAAGCGGCTCGACGTCGGCTCACGTCTGGGCTTCGCGCCCGCGCGCATTCCGCTGCTCGACGAGGTGTTCGATCTGTTGCCCAGCTCGATGGCCATCAACGTCGAGCTGAAGTGCATCGAGACCGATGATCGCGGGCTCTCGCTGGCAGTCGCTGAGCGCATTCACGATCGAAAGCTCGCCGATCGGGTCTTCCTCTCGAGCTTCAACCCGTACTGCCTGGTGCGCGTGGCGCGCGCGTACCCGCACTTGAAGCGCGGCTATTTGATCGATCCCGATCTCGCGTGGATTCCGCAGGCGTGGTTCTGGTTGCCGATCACCGCGCTGACCTCGGTGCACCCGCACTTCTCGCAAGTGACGGCGGAGCGCGTGAATCGCTGGCACCGTCGCGGGTGGGCGCTCGCCGTGTGGACGGTGGATGAGCTCGACGAAGCGCGACGGCTGCGCGCCTTGGGCGTCGAAGATCTGATTACGAATCGACCGGGCGCGCTCCGGCGGGAGCTCCGAAACCTCGAAGGCGCCTGACTAGAAGTCGAAGCCGATGGTCGTGTTGTACGAGAGCACCGGCTGACGCGAGAGATCGACGCGGCCGATCTGCGAGTCCTCGAACGCGCCGAGCGCCGTGTAGCTGAACTCGAAGCCGATCATCACCACGCCCGCGATGAAGCGGAAGCCACCGTAGAAGCGGTTGTTGGTGTTCTGCGCGGCGAGCACGGAGTCGAACACGTAGTAGTCGGTGTACGTCGCGTTCGAGCTGTCGGCTTCGGCGAGCGAGCGGGTGGGGTTGAAGTCGACGTTGCCGGTGGACGCTCCGACGAAGGTGAGGTTCCAGCCGATGTACGGCGTGATGGTCACCATGCCGCCGATCGCGAACTGCTTGCCGATGCCGAGATCGAAGCCTCCCGCCGTCACGTCGAAGTCGCGCGAGTTGAGG
>JAEUJS010000075.1 GCA_016792935.1 Archangium sp.
CAGTTCGACGAAGTGAGGTTGCGCAGGTTCTTCGAGAAGGCCGACGTGCCGCCTGACGGAGCGTGCTTCAACACCCTCCCCGACAGCGTCAACGAAGCCGGAGTTCCGACGGCCGAAAAGAGCAACACCGCCGGCCGGGCCCAGACGGGCAGGCTCGACAGCACCGCAACAACCATGAGGGCTCGCACGGACGGCATGTTACCTTCCGCCCGGTTTTCGCTAAGGCCCCACGTTGTCGACGCCCGATACGATCAAGTTCGGCAAGTACGAGCTGCTCGACCGCATCGCCGCGGGCGGCATGGCCGAGATCTTCCGTGCGCGCTACGAGCCGGCGCCCGGGGTCACCAAACAAGTCGTCATCAAGCGCATCCTTCCGCACTACGCCGAGAACAAGGCCTTCATCGGCATGTTCACCAACGAGGCGAAGATCGTGATGGGCCTGTCGCACGGCAACATCGCGCAGGTCTTCGACTTCGGAGCCATCGACGGCGACTACTTCCTCGCGATGGAGCTGGTCGACGGACACCCGCTCAGCAAGGTCGTGAAGCGCGCGCGCACGTTCGGCATTCCGGTGCTGCCTCCGGAGTTCGCGGCGTTCATCTGCGCCGAGATGCTCAAGGGGCTGCACTACGCGCACGCGCGGCTCGACGATCAGGGACGCCCGCTGAAGATCGTGCACCGCGACGTCTCGCCGCAGAACGTCCTCATCTCGTACGAGGGCCAGGTGAAGCTGGTCGACTTCGGCATCGCCAAGGCGCGCAACGCCGGCTCCGAAGAGACCGCCGCCAACGCGGTGAAGGGCAAGTACGCGTACTTCTCTCCCGAGCAGGCCAAGGCGAAGGAACTCGACGCGCGCACCGACGTGTTCGCCGCGGGCATCGTGCTCTACGAGCTGTTGACCGGGCAGCTGCCGTTCCAGGGCCGCTTGATGGATGTGTTGGCGCGCATCGTGCGCGGACAGTTTCAGAAGCCGCGCGAGCTGAACCCGCGCATTCCGCCCGATCTCGAGCGCATCGTGCTCAAGGCGATGGCGCTGGAGAAAAGCGATCGCTACCAGACCGGCGAAGCCTTTCAGCAAGACCTCAATCGCTTCCTGTCGAACAACCACCCGGAGTTCACGGCGAGCTCGCTGACGTTGCTCCTGCAGCTGCTGTTCGAGGAGGAGCTCGTCAAAGAAGGCAAGCCGACGAAGATTCCGCCGGAGTTCATCGAGCGCGCGGCGAAGTGGAAGGAACCGCTGCCGCCTCCGATGACGCCGGGCGCGAAGGACGAGTCCGAAGATCCGACCGAGATGGTGGCGATGCACGACGTGCCGGCTGCTGCGCTCGCTCCGGGGGCTGGGGCGGTAGCGCCGAACGCGCCGCGCATCACGTTCAACGCGCCGAAGTTCGACGACGCGCCAGCGCCGAAGCCGAAATTTCCGTGGGCAAAAGCGGTCGGTCTGCTGCTCGCCGCGGCCATCGTCGGTTTCGGAGCGGTGTCGCTCTTCCAGCGCATGCGCGAGGCGACGCTGGAAGTGAACAGCACTCCCGCCGGAGCGGAGGTCGTGCTCGACGGCAAGGCGCTTTCGCAACGCACGCCGGCGCGCATCACGGGGCTCGCGGGAAATCGAACGCTGAAGCTCGAGGTGCTGCTCGCGGGTCATCAGCCGTGGAAGAACGAAGTGCCGATCAAGCCCGGCCAGCTGCTGCAGGTCGACGCGAAGTTGGAACTGCTGCCGCCCCCGGAGCCGGTGAAGCCGCCCGAGCCTCCGCCCGAGCCGGTGAAGCCGCCGGAGCCGGTGAAACCTCCCGAGCCGCCGCCCGCGCCTGACATCGTGAGCTGGCCGTTGAAGTCGTTCGAGCTCGATGCGGCGCGCCACCATCTGGATCTCTCGACGTCAGGAGCGATCGCCGTTCCCCTCGAGCCCAACAAGACGTACCGCGTGACGCTGCAGGGAAAGGGGCCGCAGCCGGGCTGGGGCTTCTACGTGTTGAGCGATGGCGGCGCGTTGCCCGGAACGTTCGGAGCCGACCCGCTGCAGATCAAGAGCGCGTCGAAGCTGTTCGCGTTCCACGTGCCGAACTCGATTCTTGGTTCGACTGACAAGGATGAGACGAAGCCGCGCATCCTCACCGTGGCGGCCGAGGGAGCGAAGAGGCCGATCACCAGGGCGGTGTCGGAGAAGCTGACGTTCCCTGCGTCGCAGCGCGTGACGGTGACGGGGCTCGAGCCGTCGAAGGACTATGAGCTGACCCCGCGGCAGACGACGAATCCGGCGGTGGCGCGTGAGAAGGGTTTGCCGATCGCGTTGGTGGTGATCGGAACTCCGGCGGGGTTGATCATCGCGCCGATCAACGAGGTCACGAAGCTCGAGGGCCTCGCGTCGTTCTGGGTGACCTATCTCGACGATCAGACCGACGCGGAGTCAGGGCGACTCGTGTTCGAGCTCCGCGAGGCGAAGGTGCCGCGCAAGAAGAAGAAGTGAACGCGTCGCGGCGCAGACCGAACTCGGCGTATGGTGATCGCCACGCACCCGGCCTCCTGGCCCGGGCGGGCCGAAGTTGAAGTGGGAAGGCTCACAAAAAAACCATGAACAAGACGCTGCAGGTCCTCGCGCTCGGTACGGCGATTGGTGTGCTGTTGTCCTTTGCCTCGTGCGGTACCGCGAAGAAGTGCGACGCGACGAGCTGTCCCTTCGGCTGCTGTGACTCCGCGGGCTCGTGTCAGATCGGCTCGTCCGACGCGCTGTGCGGCTCTCAAGGCGCGCAGTGCATGGTGTGTCCGCTCGGAAATCAGTGCTCGGTCGGTCGCTGCGTTCCCATCTCCGGCAACGGCGGCGGTCGCGGTGGCGGCACGGGTGGAGGCGGCATGACCGGCGGCGGCGGAGCGACGGGCGGTGGCACCGGACAAGGCGGCGGCGGAGCGACCGGCGGTGGCGGCGCGTTCGGCGGCGGTACGACGGGCGGTGGCTTCCCCAGCGGCGGCGGCACCACGGGCGGCGGCGGCTTCCCCAGCGGCGGCGGCACCACGGGCGGCGGCCCACCCTCGGGCGGTGGCGGCGCGACCGGCGGCGGGCCGGGCAACACGTGCACCGTCCTTGAGAGCAGCTTCACTACGTTCTTCGCAGGTCGTTCAGACTGCGGTGGCCAGCTCGCCCCGCCGACGAACTTCCCCGCGATGTGCCCTTCGATGATCGCGCAGTGCACGGCCAATGATCAGGTCATCCTCCGCAACTTCGGCACGTGCATCGCGATGGAGCCGTGCACCTCCGGCAACGACTCGGCCGCGCTCAGCCAGTTCAGCACCTGCGCAGGACAGGTCAGCGGGCTCACGCAGCCGTGCGCGATGGCCGTCAACCTCGGCGGGCCTCCGGGCGGAATCGTCGGCAACGCCCGCGTGCGGCTGATCATGGGCAACGGCGTCAACAGCGGGCTGCTCGAGGTGTTCGCCAACGGGATGTGGGGCGGAGTCTGCGACGACGGCACGACTTTCGTCGCCGAGGTGGTGTGCCGCGATCTCGGCTTCACGACGGGCACGTTGGTGTCGGCGCAGACGGGCCCCAACAGCAACTTCCTGCTCGACAGTGTGTCCTGCACCGGAAGCGAGCTCACGTTGCTCGACTGCTCGCACGCCGCGATCGGCGTGCACGACTGCGCCTCGAACGAGTGGATTCTGGTGACCTGCCAGTGATCAGCTGATCAGCTACAGCCAGAGCTGTAGCTGAAAAATTGATCATCGCCGCAGCGCTCCTACTGTGTGTGGACGTTCTTTCCGGGCTCACGCTCCGGGTCGAATCTGCAACCCACACGCAGTTCTTGGAGACGCTCATGAAGAAGATGTTCCTGCTGGTCGCGGCGCTGACGGTGGTGGCCGGTGTGGCGGCGGCGAACGTGAAGCACTCGCCTTCCGACGAGGAAGTCGAGAAGGCCATCGACGCGCGCCTGCACACCATGCTGGTGAAGCTCAACGCCGAGAAGAAGTGACTTCACGTTCCCCCAGCAGCTTTTGCTGCTGACTTCATGATCGGAGCGTGGTGGAAGTCGCGCCATGCCCGACATGAATTCGTTGGCCGTCGGCGACAGGCTCGTCTACCCGAATCAGGGCCTGTGCACGGTCACGGAGATCAAGACCGAGGAAATCGCCGGTTCAAAGCTCACCTTCGTGAGCCTGGTCATCATCGAGACCGGCGCGAAGGTGAAGGTCCCGAAAGAGAAGCTGGAAAAGAACGGCGTGCGGCGTGTCTCCACCGCCGACGACGTCAAGAAGGTCATCGACTACCTCAAGAGCGATTCTGAGAAGGCGTCGCTCGACTGGAAGAAGCGCGCTCGCGACAACACCGCGCGTCTGTCCGAGGGTGGGTTGATCGGCCTCGCGGAAGTCGTGAAGGGCCTGCAGGTGTTGTCCGAGCTGCGCCCGCTCCCGCCCAAAGAACGCGAGCAGTACAACGACGCGCGCCACCTCTTCGTCGAAGAGCTGGCCGCGGCGATGGGCGTGACGCCGGCCGACGCCGAAGACGCGTTCGACATCTTGCTGTTCGTGCCCGGCAAGGAACGCCCCAAGCGCAGCATCGAAGAGTTCCAGGGCATGGGCGAAGACGGCGACGAGCTGGGGATGGATGGCGATCTCCTCGGCCTCGACGGCGACGACGGCGGCGGTGGCTCCGAAGAGTCGTCTTCCGACGAAGAGAAGTCCGAAGACGGCGAGAGCGAAGAGGGCGGCGACGAAGACGGCGACGGCGAGAAGAAGAAGAAGCCCGCCGCGGCCGCGAAGGCGCCGAAGTTGCCCAAGGGCGCCAAGCCGTCGGTGATGAACGACCTCGAGGTCACCGCGCCTGCGGCGACTGCGTTGGCTGAGAACGCTCCCAAGAAGCGCGGCCGTCCGCCGAAGCCGAAGCCCGAGCTGACCGGTCCGCCGCCTCCGCCCAAGAAGCGCGGGCGCCCGCCCAAGCCGAAGCCCGAGACCACTGAGCCGCCTCCGCCGCCGAAGAAGCGCGGCCGTCCTCCGAAGCCGAAGTGAGTGAGAGGAACTGAAACGTGATTCGCATCTTCACGCTCGACGAGTTCGATCCCGCGCTGCTCAAGCAGTTGACCAAATCGCTCTACACGGCGTTCGGCGTCGGCGCGGAACACAGCGGTCCGGTGACTGCGCCACACGGTCAGCAGGAACCGTACGACGCCAACAAGTTGCTCGAGGCGATGCCCAAGGTCTCGGCGCTCGCCGACGACAAGGTGTTGTTCCTCACCTCGCGCAAGTTGGCGCCGCGGAAGTTGGCGAGTGGTGAGGCGCCGACCTTCGGGCTCGCGCGCTATTCCGCGCAGCGCGCCGTGGTGACCAGCGTCGGCATCAAGAACCTCGCCGACAACATCAAGTTGCTCGCGCGTTACGCGATGCAGGAGATCGGTCACACCTACGGCCTGCACCACTGCCTCGATCCCCGCTGCGCGATGTACCCGCAGTGGACGCCCTCGTACGTGACCGGCGACTCGACGTTCTGCACGTTCTGTCGCGACACCGTCGACGCGAAGATCCGCACCACGAAGTCGTGATCGAACGGGCGGCACGAATTGAAGGCGTCGTGCTCGCGGCCGTCGCCCTCGGCGCGCTCATCTTCCAGCTCTGGTTGCCGAGCACGCACGTCGCGGAGAGCGACTACCAGGCCGTCGCGTCGGTGCTCTCCGCCGAGCAGCAGCCAGGTGACGTCGTGCTGCTCGTGCCGTGGTGGACCGAGCGCGCGCGCATCTACGTGCCCGAGGGACTTCCCGTCGTCGGCTACCAGGGGAGCGACGCCGATTCGCTCGAACGTCACCCGCGCATCTGGGTGTTGAGCGAGCCGTCGCTTCCTCGCGCGGGCATCGGAGCGTTCGAGAAGGCGTTTCTTCCCTCGCGCAAGGAGCTGGGCAGCGCGCGGTCGTTCGGAAATCTGAAGCTGCAGTTGTTCGAGAACGGTCGCAGCAAGCCGCTGGTGCTGGACGCGGCCGAGCTCGTCGCGCAAGCCAACGTGTACCTCGAAGGCCCCGATGGCTCGCGGCAGGACTGCCCGTGGAATGGCGGCGGTCATCGGTGCAGCAACGGAAAGACCGTCTCGAAGGAATGGCGCGACGTGCACTGGGCGCCCTGGCCGTGCGTGAAGATGGAAGCGCCCGGTGGAGCGAACCGCGTGGTGATGGAGTTCACCACTCCGGCTGCCGCGTCGAGCTCGCTCTCGGCTGGCTACATCTGGGAATACGGCTCGTGCAAAGAGGGCTGCACGCCGTCGACGGTGTGGTTCGAAGTGAACGGTCAGGCGCAGTCGATGGAGCTGCAGACCGGCGATGAGCTGATGCACCGCCTCGAAGGTCCTCCGCTCGCTGAAGGCTCGCGCGTGCGCATCGCGTTGCTGTCGCAGAACCCGAACGCGCGCGTCGTGTGCTTCGTCATGAACGCCTGGGGGACGCGATGAGCTCCTCCGCGATCACTGACTGCCTCTCCCTCGCGGAGAGGGGTTGGGGTGAGGGAGCACGCACTCTGCTCGCGCGGTGGAAACGATGAGCGCGCCAGTCACGCCGGCAGCCCAGCCGGTGAAGCCGTCACTCTCGCCGGAACAGGTCCGCGATCGCCGCCTCGCGTGGGGACTCTTCATCGCCGGCTTCCTCTCGTTGCTGATGACCGAGAAGCCCGTCGGCTTCGGTCGCGACGAGAGCGTCTACTTCCACGCCGCCGAGAGCCACGCGCGCTGGTTCCAGCAGCTGGTGAGCTCGCCGTCGGAAGCGGTGAAGGACGACGCCATCACGCGCAGCTTCGACTTCAACCACGAGCACCCCGCGCTGATGAAGAACCTCTTCGGGATCTCGTTCGTGGTCTTCCACGAGAAGCTCGGCCTGTTGCGGCCCGCGGGCGCGTTCCGGCTCCCCGCGTTCCTCTTCGCCGCGTGGATGTTGCCGCTCATCTTCTATTTGTCACGCCGGCTGTGGGGCCCGTTCGCCTCGGCCGCGGCGGCGATCTCGTTCTTCCTCGTGCCGCGGCAGTTCTTCCACTCGCACCTGTCGTGCTTCGACGTGCCGATCGCCACGATGTGGGTGCTGACGATCTATTGCTTCGTCGAGGCGCTCGAGAAGCCGCGGTGGTGGATCTACACGGGCCTCGCGTTCGGCCTCGCGCTCGCGGCCAAACACAACGCGTATTTCATCGTCGTCACGCTGGTGCCGTACATCCTCGTGCGCGGCTGGCAGCTCACCAGGGGCTCTCCTGAGGCCCGTGGGCTCTTCTTCGGCATCAACGGCGTGTTCGTGCTCGCCGTCGTGCTCTACGGCTTCATGACGGCCGTGGTGGGCCCAGAGCGCATGCTCGCGACGTTCACCTTCCAGTCACCGCAGCTGGCCATCTTCGTCATCGCGTGCTCCGTCGGCGGCTGGCTGTTGTGGAAGTTGCGCACCGTGCACCTCGACGCGTTCCGCACGCTCGCTCCGCTGGTGGCGATGGCCATTCTTGGCCCGCTCGTCTTCTACGCGCACTGGCCGTACCTGTGGCACCACCCGGTCGATCGCACCGCCTGGTATTTGAACTTCCACCTCACCCACAACCACTACGCGTGGTTCTACCTGGGCGATCTGCTGCGCGGCCCGCCGTTCCCGTTGAGCTACGTGGTGGTGAAGACCGCGCTCACCGTGCCGACGTCGATCTTCGTCGCGATGTCGCTGGGCTTCGTGTGGACGTGCTGGCGCGCGGTGCGCAAGGAGATGACCGGCTTCGAGTTCGTGCTCGTCGCCAACGCGGTGATGT
Organism: Archangium sp.; assembly: GCA_016792935.1. GTDB lineage: Bacteria > Myxococcota > Myxococcia > Myxococcales > Myxococcaceae > Archangium_A. Next base: position 7,741 of record JAEUJS010000075.1, read on the forward strand.
CGATCGCGCTCATCTCGATGCCGAACGTTCCGCACTTCGGCGGCGTGAAGCACTGGTTCCCGTCGATGCCGTTCCTCGCGATCCTCGCAGCCGGCTCGCTGGAGCGTGGCTCGAAGGGACTCAGCGAGTTGTTGTTGCCTCGCTTGAAGGCCGCGACGCAGCCGCGCGTGCTCGTCGCGTTGGCGGTGTTGATGGGCACCTCAGCGTTGATCGCCACCGCGCGCGTCTTCGAGTTCGGCACCAGCGCGTATTCCGAGCTCGCCGGTGGACTCCCCGGAGCGGCGTCGCTCGGCATGCAGCGGCAGTACTGGGCGAACAACCTGAGCGGCGTGCTGCCGTGGATCAACGAGAACGCGCGGCCCGGAGAGCGCATCTACTTCCACGAGAACCACGGCGGTCAGATTCGCGACCTGCAGCGCAACGGCATGCTCCGCAGTGACGTGTACGCGGTCGGGCTCGAGCAGGCCGACCTCGTCGTGTACCAGTACCATCAGGAATTCCGCGACGCGGAGTTCCAGACCTGGCAGCGCCTGGGCACCTTCCGCCCCGTGTACGGCCTGTACCTCGACGAGACGCCGCAGATCGTCATCTACCGTCGGCGCTGAGTCGGCGTAGATTGCGCCCATGCGAACCAGCCTGGTCGTCGCGCTCGCCATGATGCTCGCAGCCTGTGACGAGAAGGCCGCGCCGAGCAAACGCGCGCAGCTCAACCGCACCGGAGGCACGACGTTCGAGATCATCACCGGCGCGGGCCAGCTCCCGTACTGCCTCGCGTACACGGTGAGCCGCAGCGGGCTGACGCGTCAGCTCACGATGTCGCGCAGCAACATGTCGTACGAGTGCCCGGCCGGAAAATCGCTCGGCAAACACGC